>CAVHTI010000035.1:0-23416 GCA_963638805.1 Anaerobutyricum sp. | reverse complement strand
TTACTTCCCTTTAAAGTAAGAAAAAAGTCCAAAACTTATACTTAAGTCATAAAACGAAAAACAAATGCGTCAAATTAAAGGCGCTTTCAGGAGGCTTTTATGAAAAGTATAAAAAAAATTGGATTTTGTGCAGTGTTTGCAGTTTTGATGACGGTTATGTTCAGCAGTTGTCTGGTTGTTATTGATGGAACTGAAGATTATGAATCTTATGACGGTTCTGGAAGTTCTTATTCTTACAAAAAAGGCAGCGTAAAAATCTTAAATTGTGACCCGGACAGAGACGCATACATTCAGTCGGTTGAATATTGGGATTCGCTGAACGGCAAATGGGTTGAATGTTGGTCATATTCATCAAACTTGAGTGATTCAAATATCAGTTTTAAGGTAAAAACCGGCAGTCATGATTTTAGAATTACGGTAATTTATCCGCTTTATGACGGTTACCAGGATTATTATGACACTTTTACAACTGATGCAAATTATCAGCCGTACGTAAGTTCTTATTCTACTTTGACATTAAAATTTGACGGTTCAAAATTGTACGAAACATACTAAAACGGAAAAAAGCGGGCGTTGCGGGCCGGCGTCTGAGGCCCGCAGAGGGGGTAGCGGAAGACCGCAGGGCTGGAGCGTGGGGGAGACTTCCCCCTCCTTTAAAAATAAAAAAAGGGGAAGCAAAATTATCGCCTCCCCTTTTGGTTTTTAAAATCTTTTAGGCATTAGCAAAAGGATTTTCTGTAGGATACAGAACTCCAGCTGGCTGGTTGTAAGCAATGTCTTCAATTCCCAGATACTGGAAAACTGTCCACAAATACTTTCCAACATGGCCAAATGCTACAGCTCCGTGATGTGGATACTGTTTTGCAACTAAAACGTGGCGGTAGAAACGGCCCATTTCTGGAATACCGAATACACCAATTCCACCAAATGAATGAGTTGCAGCTTCAAGAACTTCACCCTGAGCAACGTAAGCCTGGAGTTTTGTGTCTGGGCGAGTCTGCAATCTGAAGAATGTAATATCGCCGGCAGCAATATCGCCTTCCAAAGTTCCGCGTGTGAAATCTGGTTCGCTTCCTTTTGGTTCAAGCAAACGATGCTGAATCAACTGATATTTTACGCCAGGTTTGCGGTCTTTGTTCAAGCGGCAGAATGGAGTATTTCCGCAGTGGAAGCCCATGAATGTGTCGTTGAGTTTGTAAGGATAAGATGTTTTTCCTTTGATTTCGTCTTCGTACAAATCTGCTGGAACTGTGTTGTTGATGTCGAGCAAAGTAACTGGTTCGCCAGTGATACATGTTCCAATGTATTCTGAAAGTGCACCAAAAATATCAACTTCGCAGGCAACTGGAATTCCGCGGCTTGCAAGGCGGCTGTTTACATAGCAAGGTTCAAATCCGAATGCTTCTGGGAATGCTGGCCAACATTTGTCTGCAAATACAACGTAGTCGCGAGCACCTTTGTGACCTTCTGCCCAGTCAAGCAAAGTAAGTTCAAACTGAGCCATTCTTGGCAAGATTCCTGGGTGATTGTTTCCTGTTGCTCCGAGTTCTTTTGCCATATCTTCAACAACTTCTTTGATACGAGGATCGTCTTTGTGAGCTTTGTAAGAAACGAGCAAGTCCAATTCAGAGTTTTCTTCAATTTCAACGCCAATATCATAAAGTCCTTTAATTGGAGCGTTACAAGCAAAGAAGTCCTGTGGACGTGGTCCGAATGTAATGATTTTGAGGCTAGAAAGTCCAATCAAAGCACGTGCAACTGGAACAAAGTCTTTCATCATCTGAGCAACTTCTTCTGCAGTTCCAACTGGATATTCTGGAAGAACAGCTTTAAGATGACGCAATCCCAGGTTGTAAGAACAGTTCAAAACGCCACAATAAGCATCGCCACGACCGTCAATAAGTCCACCGTTTTTGTAAGTTGTTTCTGCAGCTGCAGCGTACATAACTGGGCCTGCAAAGTTTTTAGCAATTAAAGTTTCTGGTGTTTCTGGACCAAAGTTTCCGAGGAAAACACAAAGAGCATTACAGCCGGCTTTTTTTACGTCTTCAACAGCCTTAAGCATGTCTTTTTCGTTTTCAACTGTAACTTTACATTCATAAAGATCAGATCCATAAGCCTTTACGATTGCTTCTCTTCGTGATTCAGAAAGAGTTCTGATAAAGCAGTCACGGCTAACAGCAATAATTCCAAGTTTTACGTCTGGAATGTTCTTCATCATATTTTTACTCCTATAAAAATATTTTTCTAAAAATAAGTACTGAAATTCTAAACCTTCATAAATATATGTCAAGAAGGTATTTTTCCTATGTTTTATTATTTTTTTTAGGGCGCATTCTGGAAAACTTACGCGGCTGCTATCCCTTGCGCGGAAAGCTAGTCTTCAACGTGAAGAAAGTCAGTAGGCGTCACAGATTTTACAGGAGAATTTACAAAATCCTGAACATTTCGTGTAAGTATAAGTTTACAACCTGCCCGTTTTGCACAAAAAGCCTGAACGGAATCTTCAAAATCCGTCATCACAGAATTAAAAGCCTGTTTTATCTGCTTTTTTGAAACTGCAAGAATTTTGAAACTTGTAAAAAAAATCTTTTCGCTTGTTGAGGACGTCAATAATCACATTTGTATCAACTAGAATTCTCATTTTTCAAGTTTTCGTTCTTTTAATAATTCTGATGCATCAATATTTTGTGGAATAATTCCTGCAATCGCATTTAAGGCATCAAGTTTTTTTTGAACACTGCGAGAAAGTTTTTTTTCTTTTTTTTGAGGTAAAACTTTTATTCCGTAAAGAGAAGCGGTTTCCTTAAATTTTGAAGGATCTTCAAAAAAATCTGTATAAGAAACTACAATCATTTTAACCTCCTAAAACCAGACGTAAGAAATGTGTGTCATCCGGGCTTGCCCCGGAATCTGTCTACAAGAAATACTGAAGTAGATCCTGCAAAACTGATGCTGAAACAAGTTCAGCATGACACACGGTGGCACTATTTTTTAGCCACCATGCTCCGTCATCATTAAAAATATAGCACCAAAAATACAATTGGACTATCTAACCTTACTCTTCACCTCTCAAGAAGTCCAAAGCCAGCATATCAGAATTGAATCCTACAGCAACAGGGGCTTTTGTCGTGTCCGTTGAGTTTTCTTTTACATCCGGAAGAACTGAAGTTCTCTGGTCGCCTGCCTGCCAGATTGCAGGGTCGGTCATAGCTTCAAATTCTGGTTTGCCATTATCGTCAAAACTTTCTGCAAATGCAACTTTTGTACCGTTTGTTGTATTCAAGTAACTTGTGTTGATGTAAGAAATTACAGGTTCACAAGTTGCAGGTGTCGTTCCAGCAGGATTTGTAAGTTCAATGTCTGTCCAGCGGCCGGCGCCATTTGCGGCATCAATCAAAGTTGTCTTTGTTGTGTCAACATCGTAAGTTCCATTTGCATTTTTAGTAAGGAACATATAGTAAAGTTTTGCATTTGTTGCGTCCTGGGCTGCAAGGTGAATGTTACCGGCACCGTCCATAGCGGCACTTACATAACGACCAAAGTCTATGCTCTTATCAGGGGTAATTTTGGTAGTTTTTGTCCAGGCATTTTTTGCGTTGTCCGTTCCTTTGTTATAGTCTTGATCTACTTTAATTATATTTCCGTCGTGTTCAGGGAAAGAGTCTTTTCCGTAAGCAACTTCAAGAGATTTTTCAGTCTTGTTGTAATAAATAATAACTGGATGTGGTGTATCTGATTCTACATAAACCATAATATCACTCCATTCTCCGGCTTCCTGAGCAAACGCAGGAGGATTGTTGTTCAATGTATCAAAACCAGCAACTACCGCTTTTCCTGTTGTCATATTATCAGCCGTTCGCATCTCTACTTCTAAATCCCTGTTAGTTCCACTTTTAGGACCCCAAGTAGACTCAACATACACATAGTTTCCATTACTATTCAACCGATGCCCTGCTTTATAACCTGCGTACTTAAGACAACGTGCAAAAGAATCATAATAACTGATATAGATATAATCTGTAGAAGTTGCATCTTCATCGTTATTTACATTCCATTTCAGTTCCGCAGAATTTTTGTGCCAACCTGCAATTCTAGGATTCTTAAACTGATAAAGAATATAGTCATAACCTTCTGAACTATTTCTTTCTCTTGCAGAACCTGTATTTCCTTGTTTTTCAATAATCACTTGATAATTTTCTGTACTTGCTGATGAGCCATTATCATTTAATCCAGTCTTGTCCCATTGCCATCCTACACGAGCCATATACAAGCCTGGTCCCCAGCAATTTGCATCAACGTTTCCAACCCAGTTATCTTGAACTACATAGTAAGGAACGCCATTTACAATAGTACAATCCATAGTGTCTGCAGGAACTCGGAAAATGTCGGTTGTATTAATTCCAAAAGTAAGTCTCTTAGCAACAGTTTCTTTTCCATCATCATCTATTGACTTTGAGTCCAAATCATAAGTGTAAATTCGTAAATCATCAGAAGAAAGTGCACCAAAATATGTATCATTCATACCTGAAATAGCCACTACACCGTTGCTACCAGTTTCTTTCGTATAAATCTTTCCTGAATCAGAGTTACCAGAATTAACCTTTTTGATTACACCCGTATGCGGATTAATACTTCCTTCAAACGTTGTATTTGTGTTCCATACGCTGATGTATCGGTCGTCGGTCCAGAAGTTTGTGCCGTTGGCATTGGCGGTTTGCAGACCGTTGTCGCTGTCATTTGCAACGTAGCCACTTTCTATGTTGTAGCCGCCGTTCTGGTTTGTGTTGTTCTTTGTAGCAACTTTGCTTACAACAACTTCTACCCAGCGCGAATAATTCGGGACATTTTCTTTTGCCAGTTCGATTTTGCCTTCTTCTGTGATTGTGCCACTTACACTTTCAGTACTAACAAGACTTAGGCTTCCGTCAGATGCTGTTTTGTAGAAATTAACCGTATATTCAGCGCCTTTCGCAAAGTTCATTCCTTCAATTGTCATTTCTTCGCCGGCGCGGACTGGATAGCGTCCCAATCTTGAACGGCTTGAACTTCCAATTGACGTTGTGTAAATGTCCTTTATGTATGGAACAAAGTCCATCTTGTAATGCGAAGTTTCTGCATCAGCTATTGTCTGAACTGTTGACGCTGCGCTTTCGTTGCTGTCTGTGGCATTATCAACGGCACTTACATCTACTGTTTTGTTTGTTCCAAGTCCATACTTTGTCATATCAATTGCAATTCTAAATTCAACTGAATGGCCACTCTGATTTGGCTCTGGTGTAGAAATAAATTCCACGGCACCCCAGTTAGAAATATCGTCTGCAGTTTTACCTTCTGTGACCGGTGTGTATGCAGAAACTGCCGTCCACTTACCGTCAGCGTAGTCTGCAATTTTTGCTTTTATGCCAGCAGGGTCAGTAAAGTAAAGTTCTTTGAGCAAAGTTTCATCTGAGGCCTTTGCATTAATCCAGACTTTTCCGGAAACTCCAGGATTTGACGTTCCTGTTCCATCATCAAGATCAATATGACCATAAGATGCACCGTCATCACCATAGAAGAACGAAGAATCACCATTTTCTTTACTGTTCCAGAAGAACGGCTTGATAAAGGCTTCAGGTTTTACGTCGTCCACAACGTTTATAATAACCGGGACTTTTAACAAAGCGTACAGCGAATCAGTTCCCTGAATTGTACCGTCAGTTGAATCCCAGAATGTAAAGGCAATGTATTTGTTTGTCTTTGTGACAGTGTCGCCTTCAGTCTTCCAGCTTTCATAATTTTCCAAGACTTTATTATCAAGAACGAGCGCCTTTAATGAACCGGAAGTTGCAGAATTTTCACCGTGTCTTGTTGTGCTGTATTCGCCACTGCCTTCAACGTAATTGTAACCGTCAAGTTTTAAAGATGAGGTCAGCAAATCATCAGTGCCGTCGCCACTAATTACGTCAGCGGCTGTAACAAAATCACTTAAAGAGTCACCGTCACCATAATCGGCAAGTTTTGTAGCCGTAGCCGCAGATTCTGAATCCACAACTTTGTATGAGTACTTTAAGTCGCCGTTACCGCCAACAATTTCAGAAAGAACCATCAGCTGATTTTTTGCAACAAATCCTGAAGATTTCAGCGTTACATTACCCTGAACTTTGCCTTCCGAATTCAATGCCGAATAGAAACTAAGTTCACCGTATTCTGTGCCGTTTGCGGTAGAAGAATCCGTACCATTATTTACAACGGCCTCGCCAGATTTGTAATCAAACTTGCCGTTTCCGTTCAAATCAGTTCCAAGGTAAACTTTTGCAAGGCGCGGGCGGTTATTCTGAATGCTTGTTTTTACGTATCCGTAATTTGAATTTCCGGCTTCATCAAATGCTGTCACGTGAATTGTTGCAGGGCCGTCAGAAATTCTGTCAGTATAAATGCTTGATGACCACTTATATGAACTTCCGGTCTGTTTTACCATTTCTACCATGCCGTCGCCGTCATCATTAGAAACGCCGGTTGCTTCGCTAGAATCAAAACCTTCCGTAACCTGATGATTTACAACCTGAGCAAAAATCATTTCAAGGTCATAAGTTCCATTCAACGCAGAACTTGCGAGTGTCACTTTTGTGCCAGTGTCATCAAGTTCAGAAATCAGATAGTAAGTTCCGTTGATTTTTACAAGGCCACCGGCACGGATATTATCATTTTTTGCAACCGTGAACGTACCATTTGTAATTTCAACATTTTTAAGATAAAGGGCCGGCAGATTTTCTGAGTTCAGGTAAACCGAATTTTCAGTTTTGTCTGTCAAAATTTCTGTACCCATTCCAGATGTGAACATTGGACTTGCGACTTTTCCTGATTTTTCAAACCAGTAAACAATGTATGCAAGGCCTGAACCTTCTTCTACAACTTCGTCGCCAAATGTATACGAACCGTCAGAATTTTCTACAACATTTGAATCCGCATCAATCTGAAGTCCGCTGCTCTTAAGTCTTAATGTTCCGGCATCTTCTAAGCTTGACGCAGGATTTTCGTCAGAAGTGCTGTACAACTTTGGCGCTGTGTTATCAATATTAAATACCACCGTAGACGGAATCTGATTCTGGCCGTCATCAAGTGCAAATTTTGATTCAATTCTGCCGTCCTTTGCGGTTGGAACAGGAATTGCAAATCTGTAAGTCTTTTTATCTGATGACTGCCAGATATTTTCATTTTCTGGAGCCGCAAGACTAACATCACCCTTGTTTGAAGTTACGCTAACACCGTTAACACTAATATCATCAGTAACTTCTCCGATTAAATACCAGCCACCACTAATATTTCCGGCATTATTGCCAATGTACATTCCGGCTTCGTAAGCTCTTTCTACGGCAAAACTTGTCCAGTCTCCGTTTTCATCAAAAATTGACGTAGAATCATCAAATTTTACGAGTTTCGGGTAATTTTGAGACATTGACGGAGAATCTTTATCAATTGCAACGACTTTTATTGCAGAAGTTTGTCTTGCAATCTGACCGGCGTCACCGGCATTTTCGTCAAATGCGTAAATTTCAGCCTTAATCCAGTTAAATTCTTCCGTAATTTTTGAAAGATCCATTCGGATTTTCCAGCTTGTCGTGCCTTCTGCGGTAACCGTGCCATTTTCTGAATCAACAGTACCAATTGTTACAAGGCCGTCTGCATCAAGGCCCGTGAGTTTTGTCCACGTTGCATTTTCGGAATTCGTTGAATCCGTCAAATCATCATCACTATTTGTATACCAGATGTTCGTGAGTTTTACAGATTTAACTTCCTTTGTATCGCTTGCAGAACCGCTCAAAGTCAAGTTTGTTCCGATTTTGTTATCAGAAGGCGCAAGAATTTCTGCGGTTGGCAAACTCTTTGCAGGATTTACACAAACGTAACTTTCTGAATATCCGCCGTTACCAGTTGAATCTTCCGCGTAGAATAAAATCGGGATGTAAACTGCACCGTCTATTGCTGATTTTTCGGCTTTTTCATAAGCGTAAGGATCACTTTCCGTTCCACTACCGGAGCGGCTAAGGGCATAAGTGCAATCTGTGCCGTCATTTTGAACTGCGTACCAGATTAAACTCAATTTTCCTTCTGAGCTTTCTTCAAATGACGTGCTGTTATATTCAATTGCAAAAGAATTTTTAGTTGCGGAAGTTGTCCAACCGTCAGCATCTTTTGACGGATGACTTGCGCGCTGAGCGGCCGTCGGTATCATGTATTTTAATACGCTGATTTCCGAAGCATCCGTTACACTTCCTCTAACTTCAATATCAGTTGTAATTTCCTGACTTATGAGAGGATACGTTACGCTTACAACCGGAGCTTCACCGTCAACATAGAACATCATCGTCTTTGCAGAACTGTCACGGCCGGCTTTATCAGTTGCCACTACAGAAAGTGTCTGATTTCCTTCAAGTTTTAAATCCTGAGTAGCGCTGTCGCTGTCATCGTCTTCTGTATTGAATGGACCTGCAATGTAAGTCAAAGAATCAATAGTTCCAGTTCTTGTAAGTCCCGTCAAAGTGAGGGAAGTTCCGCCGGCTGTAATTTTAATGTCATCTGCGGCAGATTCGTGCATTGCAATATCTTCTGAAAGTTCAATTTTTACGAACATATATTTTTCAGATTTACCAAAACTTGCACTTACATTTGACCACAAATCAGAATCACTAGCTGGAACATCCTTAGAATTTGAAGATGCCAGGTAAAGATTTTTAATTTCCGGAGCATTCAAGTCAACAAGGAACGCAAGTCCAGAATCCATATCTTCGGCATCAGAATTTCCAAGACCAAGTTTTGGACGATTAAGTTTTGCGTCGCCACCGGTAATAAATTCTTTGTTTTCAGAATCTACAACTTTGAAGTAAATATTCTTTGAACCACCGTCCAGCGTCAAAGACCACGAACCGCTGTTTACCTCAACTTCGGTCCATACGGCTTCTTCGCCAGCGTCAGCATTTTCGCTGTAGTAGAATTCTTTGATTCCGTCGTCATCACTGATTGTACCAATTACACTTCCGGAAGAAAGAATTGCATTTGCAGCCGAAATATTAGAAATCTTGATTTCAGGGCGGTCAGTGTCCTGGCTAACAACATAAGATTTTCCGTTATAAGTTGTTGAATCATAAGATCTAATGTTTCCGGCTTCGTCTTCTGCCGTAATTTCGATTTTTATATTATTTTCGTCCGTGATTTTTGAATCCGCTGTATCAATTGCAAGTACAAAATCATTACTTACGCCTGTTACAGTAAGATTTCCGGACATAACTGCAGTTTCAGAATCCCCAGAGTAAACTTTATACACAGCGGATTTCAGTGAATTTGCTTCTGTAATGCTACCTTTTGCACTGATTTTTCCGTTCAAATATGAAGTTGTTGTGCCAGAAACAGTTTTTACAACAACCGGACTGATTGAACTGAAGTTAATTTCCGGCGCTGTAGTATCAATTGTTACGCTTGCAATCACAAAATCCGCAGAATTTCCGGCATTGTCGGTCAAAGTTACCGTTATATCGCCGGAACTTCCGTTTTTAATCTGCTCAGAAGTGATTGTCAGTTCCGCAGAACCGCCGGAAATATCAACTGCACTTGCCGTAAAGGTTTTTGAACCAATTTTCTTGAGTGCAACAGATTTTAATCCGGAAGAATCTGTAACAGGATTTGCCGAAGTTCCTTCTGTTTTGTCTTTAGCGCTGAGCGTGAACGTAAGGTCTTTTGTGCCGTTCGTAAGAATTGGAGTTTCCGCCGTCCAGTTTTCAATTTTTTCGTCGCCACGTTTTGCATCACTTGCCGTCAAACTTTCAGGAATTTCAGTATCAACGTAAGCAAAAAGTTTCTTTGTAAGTTTATTTCCGGCCTTATCTTTTACAGTTATTTCAATTGTGTTCAAACCCTGACTCTTGCAGAGAACTGAATCAGAACTGTAAGTGCCATCAGAAAGGTTCAAAGAACCAGATGAAGTTTCGTTATCATCCCGGTCTTTTACGACATAATCTGCAGTGCTCAAGCCGGCACCAGAATCTTCCGCAGAAAGTTTTATTCCAAGATTTATTGTTTTGAACCACTGTTCATCGCCATTTGTGTAAGCGGCCGTTGTGGTCAATTTTTCATCAGAAATTGAAGGCGCAGTTTTATCATAAAGCACTGATTTTGACGCAGGAGTTGTTTTTCCGGCGTTATCAGTTACGGTCACTGTGAATGTATGATTTGCTTCTGTAATTCCGGTCAGTTTTGTGCTGAATTTGCCGTCCGTTACTGTTGCTGTCCATTTTGATTCAGACTGATTGTCTTTAATTTCAACTGATTTAATTCCGTTTGCATCCGAAGCCTTACCGCTGATTTCCGGAATTTCATTCATAAATGAACTTGCAAAATCATTTAATTCAAGACTTGGATTTGCTGAATCGAACCAGAAAGTTTTAGCTTCGGACTGACTTTCAGCGCCCATATTGTCCGTGATTTTTGCGATAATCTTGAATTTGCCTTCCGTTGAGCCAAGTTCAGAATTTGCTGACCATTTTCCGCCATTTACGACGGCTTCAGCGTCTGTGACAACGGCAGTTTCAGTTTCGCCGTCCATTCTTACAATTGAGTAGGTTACAGATTTTACTCCCGAACCGTTTTCTGTAAGATTTCCGCCAACCGCAAGCGAAGCGGCAGTAACGTCAGCGGCCGGACTTGTGATTTCTGCCAGCGGAGCAGTTGCGTCAACAATGACAGTCACAGAATATTCTGATGAACGACCGGCATTGTCTTCCAAAGACAGAACATAATTGTACGTTCCGTCAACTTTAGCCTGCTCATAAGTCCAGATTTTATTTTCGTTTGAAGTCAAATTAACGGCCGAACCGTTAACTTTAAGACTTACATTTTTCAAATTTGATTCTGTGATTGTTCCGCCAAAGACAAAATTACTGTTTGAATAGTAAGTTTCGCCAGATTTAAGCGCAAACGGAGAATTTCCAGTCACATCCGCAAATGCTTTGTCAAGGAATTTTCCAGAATCCTGAGTTAAAGTCAGCGTTGTCACAGGATCAAGAGTATCAACTTTGAATTTGTTTGATTCAACCGTCGTTTGGTTTGTGTAAGTGTCGGTTGCAGTAAGAATTACCTGATATTCAACATCTTCAAGTTCATAGAATTTTACAGACCAAGAGTTTGAAGAATCCGTTTCTGTAGTTTCTTCTTTTACAGGATTTTTAAGATCTGATGTTTTATAAAGTGCAATTTTTACAGACTCAAGATTGTTATCCAGAGCTGTTCCGCGCACTGTCAGCGTTGTGTTTTTCCAGAAACCGTCCGTACCGATTGTAGCGATTGTTGCTTCCGGTTTACTTGCATCACACGCAAATTTGAGTGACGTGTCTGCTGATTTTCTGTCGTTTTTATCAGTTCCAGAAATTGTGATTGAAGAATTTGTGCCGTCAGTTTTTGCAGTCTGCACAGAAATTGTATAAACTCCATCTTCCGAAGTTTTTTCTGCCGTGACTTCGTTGTCATCAACTTTAACGGCAAGACTTTCTGGGTTTGTATCAACAATCTGAACTTTTAAAGTCATTTTTCCAGAAGAAGAGTTTGGAAGTTTTATTGCAGTTGGCACAGTGTCACTACTGATTTCCGAAGAATTTTCGCCAACATAAGAATATGAAAGAAGTTTTATAACCGGCGCAGACTTATCAACCGTGACTTTTGTCTTTTGGTCCGCAGAATAAGTAATGTTTCCGTTGTTATCAATTGCGGCGTAATAAACGTAAAGGGTCTTGTCCTCAGTTGTGTACTTTGCAAAATCAACGCTGTCCGCTTTGTAGCCTTTCTGGGCCTTATTCATTGCATTCCAGATTGTAGTTGTACTTTCTACATCAAGGTCAGCTGATGAAGGTTTTGACGGGGCCGTTTCTGCAATCGTGTAGTAAATTCCGTCCAAACCGGAAGCGTAGCCGTTATTTTTTTCGTCAGTAACACTTGCCGTAAATGAAATTTGTGATGTTGAATCAAGATATGCAAATGTGTCACTAGAAATTTCTGAAATTACAGGATTTTGTGTATCAACATAGATTTTGTAGACTTCTTCAGAAGTTTTGTTTGCAATATCAGTTGCAGTTACCGTGTAATTATGAATTCCGTCCGTCTGATTTGTGAATGAATAACTGTAATCAAGATTATTTGCATTCCAGCCATCAGATTTTTCATTATATGTCACAAGAACTGTATCACCTTCGCGGATTTCTACAGATTTCAGGGCATTGGAATCGCTTGCAGAGCCTTTCAAAACGAACGTTCCACTTTCTGCATTCACGATTGCCGAGTTATCAGTAATGCCGTCCGCAGTAATAGAAGGCGCAGAAACATCATAGTAGAAACTGATTGACTTAGCCTCAGAATCATTACCCAGCTTGTCCTTCGCATTTATTGTCAGAGTGTAAGTGCCTTCGCCCTGTTTTGAAAAATCAATGGTATCAGTTATCCAAAGTCCATTTTGCTTTTTGAACGGATAAGCCGAAATATCAATGGTTTCCGCACCTTTTTTGAGCGAATAAGTTACGTCGGCATCAGCAATTCCTGAACCAGAATCCGTTGCGGAAACTGAAATTACAGAAGATGTCACAGAAGTTCCTTCAAGCGGAGCGGTAATTTCAATTTCCGGAGCGATTGTATCGCGAATGATTGTTTTTGAGTAGGAATTAGAATTTCCCGCCTTGTCCGTAACTTTGAACGTGTAAGAATAAGTACCGTCCTTGTCCGGAGCAAAATTTATTGTCCAAGAGCCGTCAGTACCTACCGCAATTTTTTCTGTAGTGCCACCGTTCACTGAATAAACCAGGCTGTCCAGTGCATTTTCTGTGATTTTGCCGGCGAAACTAAAGGCTGTTTTTACATAATTCTTGCCGGAAATGTCTTTTACTTCGTCGGAAGTAGTTAATGTTGATTCTGGCGCAACTGTATCAACCTTGAATTTGTTTGATTCAACTGTCGTGACGTTTGTGTAACTGTCAGTTGCGGTCAATTTCAGCTGATATTCTACGTCTTCAAGGTCATCAAAAATCATTGTCCATGCATTTGAAGAATCTGGCAGGGCCGTTTCTTCCTGTACAGGAGTCGTTAAATCCGAAGTTTTATAAAGCGCGATTTTTACAGTTTCAAGATTATTGTCTTTTGCAGTACCGCGGGCAATCAAAGTTTTGTCTTTTGTGTAGCCGTCCGTACCGATTGTGTCGATTGCGACAACCGGTTTTGTAGCGTCATAAGCAAATTTTACAGAAAGTTTTGCCGAATCTCTGTCGTTTTTGTCAGTTCCGATGATTTCTACAACTGAGTCAGTGCCGTCGTCATTTGAAGCATCAACAGAAATTGTATAAACTCCCTCTTCCGAAGTTTTTTCTGCAGTGACTTCGTTGTCATCAACTTCAACGGTAAGACTTGCAGGGTTTGTATCAACAATCTGAACTTTTAATTTTAAATTTCCGGCTGAATCTTTTGGCATTTTTATTGCAGACGGCACAGTGTCGCTGCTGATTTCCAAAGAATTTTCGCCAATGTAAGAATATGAAAGAAGTTTTACTACCGGAGCAGTTTTATCAACCGTGATTTCAGTTTTCTGTCCCGCAGAATATGCGATGTTTCCGTTGTTATCAATTGCGGCGTAATAAACGTAAAGAGTCTTGTCCTCATCCGCATAATCAGAAATGTCAACACTGTCGGCACGGTAACTTGAATTTTCGCGGGCAAGTTTTGTCATTGACTTCCAGATTGAAGTCGTGTTCTCGTCATTTAAATCCACTGAAGTAGGATTTGCCGGCGCGGTCTCTGAAATTGTGTAATAAACGCCGTCCAAACCGGATGCGTACTCGTCATTTTTTTCATCAGAAACAGTTGCCGTAAACGAAATTTGCGGTTTTGTATCAAGATATGCATATGCAAGGTTTGAAACGCTTGAAATTTCAGGGCTCTGAGTATCAACGGTAATCACGTAAGTCTGCTCAGAAATTTTGCCAACAATATCAGTTGCTTTTACAACATAATTGTGAATTCCGTCCGTCTGATTTGTGAATGAATAACTGTAAGCAAAATTATTTGCATTCCAGCCATCAGAATTTTCGTCAAATGACGCAAGGATCGTGTTTCCTTCGCGGATTTCTACAGATTTCAGGGCATTAGAATCGCTTGCAGAGCCTTTCAAAACGAACGTTCCACTTTCTGCATTCACGATTGCAGAGTTATCAGTTATGCCGTCCACAGTAATTTTTGGCGAAGCAATATCATAATTGAACGTTATATTTTTTGTTTCAGAAGGATTTTCAAGACGGTCTTGAGCATCTACCGTCAGCGTGTAAATTCCTTCGCCGTGTTTTGTAAAATCAATAGAATCGGTTACCCAAAGTCCGCTTTCTTTTTTGAACGGATAAGCCGAAATATCAACGGTTTCCGCACCTTTCTTAACAGAATAACTTACGCCATCGTCGGCAACGCCAGAACCCAAATCAGTTACTGCAACTTTGATTTCCGCAGAACTTACCGAAGCACCTTCCGCCGGCGACTTTATTTCAATTTCCGGAGCAACGGTGTCGCGCGTAATATTCTGGACATAGCTTTGAGAATTTCCCGCCTTGTCTGTAACTTTGAATGTGTAAGAATAAGTGCCGTCCTTGTCCGGAGCAAAATTTATTGTCCAAGAGCCGTCAGTACCTACCGCAATTTTTTCTGAAGTGCCACCATTCACTGAATAAACAAGGCTGTCCAGTGCATTTTCTGTGATTTTGCCGGTAATTGTAAAACCGGCCTTAGCATATTTTTTGCCGTCAAAATCCTTTACCTGCTCAGAAAGATTGATTGTTGTCCACGGTTCAATGCTATCAGGATAAATTTTTACAAAATCAAGAATTTCGCCAGCATTTCCGGCATTATCAACCGCAGAAATTTTCAATGTATAAGACTGCGAACCGTCTTTCTTTTCAATGTCAAACGAAGATTCAAGATCAGAAAAATCAAGATTTATTGTCCAACCGCTACTTGTCAGTGTAGCCTGCTTCCAGCCGTTTTTGATGGAAGGAGTTGCCTTGCCAGACGGAATTTCATCGATAAAATAATAAACTCCGTCCAAACCGCTGACTTCATCGTTCACAGAACCTCTGATTGTGTTTGAATTAGAAGGAATCACGTAAAAATCAACAGACTGCGCAAGTCCATCAGCAAAACTATCCGAACCAACGCTGGTAATTTTCAAATCCGGAGCAACGCTGTCTACCGTAAAAGAAACAATCGCAAATCCAGACTGACTGTATTTATCGGACATTACGTATTTTATTGTGTAAGTTCCATTTTGCAGACCAGAAACAGAATCCGTAAAAGTGCCGGCTTCCATATTGTAAACCGGGGCAAATGTGATTTTTTTGCCAGAATCATCAAGAACATCAATTTCGTTTCCGGATTTGTCAATAAAATATCCTTTCATTGAAATTACATCAGTTCCAGAAACGTAACCGGAAATATCAAAAGCGGCCTGGCAATAAGCGTTTGAACGCGGATTTTCAATCTGAACAGTAGGAGCCTGAACACTTGAATTACCAATAAAACCGTAAATTGAATTTTGAGAAAAATACTGTTTATCAGCATCACAACCGGTTGCCGCAAGAATGTAATATTCCTGTTTTTGAATATCAGACGGCAACGTAAAATCAATACTTACAGTCGTTGAAGAAGCATCTTTTGAATCAGATTTATCAACAAGGTTAATCCATTTTTCATCAGGAGTTTTTCCGGCTTTTTCGTCTTCCACCAGAGTTGCAATTTCTTCCGCAATATCAGGAATTTCTGAAGTCTGAATTGTGCGCAACCAGATTTTTATAGAGGAAGGAACAACTAAAGTTCCGTCACGACCGGCAGAGGCTATAAAAGTAATAGTTTGACCGCCGGCAGCATTTGTATTTTTACTAAGATTTTCGGAATCAAAAGAACAGCCGCTAAAAACGTAAGTAGGATCCGCATCAGGATTTAAAGTAAAGGCAAGAGTTTTTGCAAATGAGCCATCTTTCGCGGCAGAATCAATAACGCAGGAATTCAATTTTTCTTTGACAGCTTCAATGCTCCATGACGAAGAAATTTCGGTTTTGCTACCGTTCAAAACTGAATTCAAATCAGAAACAGACAATTTTGCACTTGAAGAAACTTTATCACTAATCAAATCTGTCCAGACATCGTCATAAAGATAAACTTTAGTTGTAGAATTTCCCGCAGATTCGTTATTTGTTTCGTCAGGATTTTTGTATTCTTTTGCAGTATCAGTAAGTTTTACGGTACAAGTGAAATATGCCGTGCCGTCAGCATCTTTTTTTGATGCTTTTTCATAAATTGAATTGTAAGTAAGGTTTGCTTCATTTTTTACATATTGAAAGAAAGTAACATTTGTTTGGCCCGTTGTATCAACAGATTTTTCTACAAACGACTCGTCCGTAAGCAAATTTCCGTCCGTGTCGTAAATGTTTACTTCCAAATCTACGGATTTTTGAGCTTCGCCAATGGTTCCTTCAATAGTGAACATAGAACCATAATTTGAATTTCCGTCCGAATCTTTTGTTACGCCCGGTTTAGAAATTACAAAAAACGGAGCCGTGTTATCAATCACAAAAGTTCTGATGTAAGGGCTTTTTGCATCCTTTCCGGAATTATCTTGAGCGGTAACTTCTATTGAATAATTGCCGTCCGGAAATTCCCAGCCGTTCGTGGAACTGTATTTTTCCGCGTCAAATTCGTTTAATTCCACAGACCAGTTAGTCTGTTTTTCGTTTATTTCGGCAGCATAGGTTTTAGAAAAATCGCCCGACATGCCTTTTACAGTAACCGTGACATTTTTTAGGCCAATATCATCTTCGCAGGAACCGTAAAGAATAAAACTACCCTTTATTGCAGCTTCTTCCGGCGGATAAGTTATTGTTACCGAAGGTTCTTTTGAATCGACCTCCTTTCCTAATCCGATTGAAAGGTTACAAGACGCGAATGAAATGCCAAAAAGGCAAGCCAACACTAAAAGAAAAGAAAATTCATGACTTTTTTTCATTTTTTTTTACCTTACTTTTGAAAGAATACACTTCTGCTATTATCGACAACTTCTGTAATTTTTATAAAATCATCGTAAAAATTACAAAATCTTGAAAATACCGCAAACTTAATTTTATATCCAAATCCTTATAAAGTAAAAAAAAAAGACAAATTCTGACCAAAAAATCAAAATTTGTCGTTCGTAAAATCTCCATTCTAGGGGTGACAGTTAGTTCTTTGAAATATCAATATTAATTCCAGTCAAGCCAACAAATGCACCGGCCTTTGCTTCAGAAGAATCCGGATGAGCAATAAGCCACTTGTTTTTTGCCCAAAGTAGTTTGTCTTCCAGATTTTTTTCAGAAAGTTCAGGTTTTGCAGTGTTTGTATCTTTTGGAAGAACAATAATAACTCTAAATCCTTCCTTGCTGACTTCGCCATTTTTTACCGCATTACAAGGAGCATAGTGCAAAGTCGTTTCATAAACTTCTACTACAGTTCCTTTTGGAACATAAAATGCCTCTACCGCACTGGTATTCAGTTTTCCCTTTTTTACAGACTGAAGCGGAGCAAGCAGCAAAACCATATCATTTGCCGGAATATTCAATTCAGAACCACGATGATATTCCAGACAATTCAATTTTGTGTTATTTCCGTTGCAGTAACCAACCTGAACCGGCATTCCACCGTAAGCATTTGTGCTGAATTCCTTGGCAACCGGCAAAGCTTC
This sequence comes from Anaerobutyricum sp., assembly GCA_963638805.1. Taxonomy (GTDB): domain Bacteria; phylum Spirochaetota; class Spirochaetia; order Treponematales; family Treponemataceae; genus Treponema_D. Next base: position 5,655 of record CAVHTI010000035.1, on the reverse strand, counting down.
AAGACCAGCATCGCCAGGTTCATAAATTGTTGCCCCTTCCGGTTTGTCAGTTGTTTCTTCCAGCTTAGCAAGCAAATCTTTTACATCATAGCCAGTCAAAACTTTTCCATATTTTTCAAAACTGTGTGAAAAAACCGATTTAATACGCATTTTTTACCTCTTATATTTTTTTTTGAGGGGAAAAGCCTTTCCCCTGGGCTCAGCCGGCAAGCCGTCTTCGCCACACCCCATTCTCCTAGGGCTCCGCCCTAAAACCCATGTTTAAAAAATCTTACCACCGTTTATTTATTTTTGCATTAGGGATATATCTCTAAAAAATCATTATTCCGTTTCCAGCACAACAGGACAGTGGTCACTGCCTGTAACTTCATTTAAAATCCCTGCAGATTTTATTTTTGGCAAAAATGCAGAATTTACGCACTCATAATCAAGACGCCAGCCAATATTCTTTTCGCGTGCATGAAAACGATAACTCCACCAGGTATATTTTCCCGGTTCCTTGCAAAAATGCCGGAAAGAATCCACATATCCGGAATTTATAAAAGAATCCATCCAGTTGCGCTCTTCAATCAAAAATCCGGCGTGCTTTGTGTTTGCCTTTGGATTTGCAATATCAATTTCTTTGTGACAAACGTTGTAATCACCGCAAAGAACAATATTAAATCCGGACTTTACAAGTTCATCGCATTTTTTGTGAATTGCCTCGTTAAACGCAAGTTTATAGTCCAGCCGCGGATGTCCGCCTTCTCCGTCATCCTGACTGTTAGGAAAATACGCAGAAATTATTGCCGTTGTACCACTTTTTACTATTGTGACGCGACCTTCATCGTCAAAACGCTCATCGCCAAGCATTTCTACACTATCCGGCTGCGTTTTGCAGTAAATTGCCGTTCCAGAATATCCCGCTTTTTTTGCGCTGGAAAAATAAGCTTTATAAGAAATTCCGGAAATTAAATCTGCCGGGTTCAATAAATCTTCAGAAAGTTGCGCCGGATTTGCCTTAGTTTCCTGAATGCAAATAAAATCTGCCCCGCACTGTAAAATCCAGTCTTTAAATCCTTTTTTTTCTACCGCCCGAATCCCGTTTACATTCCAGGAAATAATTTTCATAGTCAAAACTCCAAAATTTCAAATAAATCTACGTCATCCCGACCTTGAACCAAGTCCAGCATGACTTTTTAGACAGGACTTTCATTTTAGAATTCAATTTCCCCAATGTCAAAAGTCTGCTTTATGTCATCAAGCTGGAGCGTAAGAACCTGTTTTTTCTGATTTTTTCTTCCAAAATTCGTAAAAACTTCCGCATGAACAATAACCGGCTGCAAAATTTTCTGCTGATGGTTTCCGTAATAATTTGCCTGGATTTTATACTTTCCCTTTACCGCTTTTTTTATGGCAAATTCTTCCGGACCGTAGCCTTGAGTAAAATCTCTGGAAATTCTGCCGCCGTTTTGAGTCAAACGATTACCGTAAAAACACTTTTCGCCGTCAGGATCCGTTACCCACAAATCAACGTCGCAATCGTCAGTATTCCAGGTCAAAACAATTCTTATGTCAACGTCAAAATTTTCCAGAAGATCGTCATCATATTTGCTGCAATCAATCTGATTTTCGTGAAGTTCAATCATAGAATTCAGTTCATTTAAAACCGTCTGCTGAATTTCGTTATAACGCGCGTCCCACTGACCGCTTACAACTTTCCAGAAAGCATCGGCCGCGTTCTGATAATCTTCCGCCTGCAAATATGCAAGGCCCAAATCGCGATAAAATTGCGGAACTTCCGGCCGGATTTTTGTCAGTTTTTCAAAAACAGAAATTGCCAGCTGAGTTTCGCCTTTTTCCTGCAATTTATTTCCCAATGCGCGCAAAATATCAGAATTTTCCAGATTCAGTTCCGCAAGATTTGAAAGGATTTTTAAACCTTCGTCTTTTAAACCTTCTTCATAAAAATAATCAGAAACTTCCATATAGAACGCCGGCGATTTTTCGTAATCCTTCTTAATTTCAAGATATTTTTTGTACATTTTGTCCGTTGCAGTTTTTTTCAACTCAGAAATATATTCCGCATTTGAATTCCAAGACTGCAAAACCACCGTTGCGGACGAAATATTTGAATTTTCCGCTCCGGATTCTTCGGCGGCACTCGCAGTCACAAAAGATTCTTCTGCAAAAGCACCGTCATCCATTCTTAATGTTGATGCACTTCTGGCCATAAGCGGCGCGGCTTCCATTGCCTGCAAATCGTTGCTCATAACGGAATCTGCCGTAACTTCAAAATTTTCCGCTTCTGCCATTTCTGTGTGCAAAATTCGCGAACGGTCCCTCTTTTTTTTCTTAAAATCTTTTGATTTTGTGTTCCACCACTTTTTATATTCTTCAAAATTACGGTAAACGCTTTCTGGAATTCCCGATTTTTCATTTTTTTGCAAAGTACTTTGATTTTTAGTAAGGCGATTGTACTCGTCCTGCAATTCTTGCGGCGGATTAATTCCGTAGCGAACGTAATCCTGAACAGAATCAAGGACAATCAACGAAGTATAATCCGTGACAATTGTGAATTTTTTGGCAAGTTTTGTAATTTCGTCCTTGTTTGATTCAGAATTTCCGCCCAGATTTTCAATTTTCTTTTTTGCCCAGATTCTTCCAACATTTTCCGCCTGAACAGAAGATTCATTTTCAACGGAAGAAAGTTCAACGTGCACGGTTTTTAAAATTTCACTGCCATAACCAAAATTCAGCGCGATTTTACTATTTTTCTTGTTCAAAATTCCCGCAACACTAAAATTTTCCGTACAAACTTCGCCCGCCAGTGGGAAAATTTCTGAAACTTCGGACTTGTCATAATCAACGCTAATAAGTTTTAAACTGTCGTGCGTAATCTGATTTACTGCGCTTTCTGTATTTTGATTTAAAAGATTTATAAAATCATCAGAAATTGACTTTAATTTTGCAAAATCCGCAGATTTTGACGAATTCACGGCAACAATTCTTTGATTTTTTGATTTTTTATTCAAAGAATCCGAATTTTCTACACTTCCAAAATTGTGAATTCCGTCCGTGAATAAAAGAATTTCCGAAGATTTACATTCTGAAAATTCCAGATTTAGATTTGTTCCGCCGTCAAAATTCTGATTTTTCAAAAACGAAATTAAATCTTCAGCGTCATCAAAAGATTTTTTTTCGTCAATTTTATTACTGAACGTCACGCAGTCAATTTTCTTGACTTTGCATTTTTCAAGATATTTTCTTAAAAATTCATATTCTTTGTTTAAATCGCGATTTGCCCCAGACGACGAAATATCAAAATAAATCGTGATTGATTCCGGCAATTTGCGTTCTTTTGCCTGCATTTTTACGGATGATAAATCCGGAAGGTAATAAAAATAAGTGTCTTTGCCAGTTGTCTGGGTAAAAACTTTATTTTTTGCAATTTCACTGTCGCTGGCAGAAAGTTCTTTTTCGTAAGTCAGCTGAAAACGCCTGAAACCATTTGCCGGAATAGGATAAACGCGGGTTTTAAAATTATTTCCGGAAGTTTTTTCTACAAGGCCGGGGTCAACACCACGGCGCACGATGTCTTCAAAAACCTGGCGACCTTTGTCTTTTTCTATTGCAACCGCCTGACGCATTTTTCCGTCAATATCAAGGGCAAACCCGGTCACGCTTTCGCCTTCTTCCAGCGGAAATTCAAGTTCGCCTTCCAGAATTCTTGACGAAGAATTTGTAATTATAAGTTCAACCGTAGTTTGTTTGATGTTTCCGGTAATTTTTGATTTTTCGGAAACCTGAGCAATGCTAATGACGGAAGAATCTTGAGCATCCGTGTTAATTTTTACAAACCGTCCCTGAGCAAAAACTACTCCAAAAAGACAAAAAACAAGCAAAATTGAAAAATTCTTTTTCATAACTCAACTCCTGGCAGGCGGCACTTTCTTTGCATAAAAAAAATCACGGAAGATTGCCGCCGGCCTTGAAATCTAAATTGTGTACGGAATTAACAACACAAAATTATAAAGGTTTCAGAAAAGTGTCCATTTTTGCACGGCGCGTTAGCGGGTGGAGCAGCGGCGAAGTTTGTTTCAACAAACGAAGCCGAAGCCCGCAGGCGCACAATTTGGGCGCCGAGGACTTTGAGCGCTTAGCGAACTGCGGAACACGCGACCCGCAGGGGAACGCCCAGAAACGTAAAAATTTTATGGAAAATCTCCGCACAGAAGAGTAAAGTATTGGCGAGAGGTGAAATATGTGGTTTTTATTTGCGGCACTTTCGGCAATTTTTGCGGCACTGACTTCTATTCTTGCAAAAATCGGTATACAGGGCATAAATTCAAATCTGGCGACGGCAATCAGGACTTTTGTAGTTTTGATAATGGCCTGGGTTATGGTTTTTATAACAAATTCTCAAGGTGGCATCACGGGAATCAGCAGAAAAAGCTGGATTTTTTTGATTTTATCGGGCCTGGCAACCGGCGCATCGTGGCTTTGCTACTACAAGGCATTGCAAATTGGCGAGGCGTCAAAAGTTGTACCGGTAGACAAAATGAGCACCGTCATAACCTTAATTCTGGCGTTCATTTTTTTACACGAAAATTTCACGTTTAAATCCGTGCTGGGAATGATTTTACTCACCGCCGGCACTTTAGTAATGGTTTTATAAATTTTCAGGGCGTTCCGGCAACAAGTTGCCGTCGCTATGTTCCGTGTTCCGCTGACGCTCCAGCCTCCTCGGCAAGCCTGCGGGGGCCGCCTATGGCGCACTTCACAGCGCTAACGCAGCAAAGCACCAAAAATCAAAATTTTCAGGAAAAATCAATGAGAAGAAAAGACAGAGAAGTAACAAATTTTGAAGAAATCATAAAAATCATAGACGAATGTCAGATTATCCGGCTTGGTCTTGCAGACAAAAATGACAGTTTATTTCCGTATATAGTACCGGTAAATTTTGCCTACAAAATCGTCAAAACAGAAAATTCAAAATGCGGTACGGAAACCCCCAGAATTGAATTTTATATTCATGGCGCAATGGCGGGGCGCAAATACGAACTTTTAAAAGCCAATCAAAAATGTTCGTTTGAAATGGACATTCCGCTGGCGCTGGACTGCATTGTAGAAAAAAAAGACGCCACAATGCGCTACAAAAGCGTAATGGGCAAGGCACAAATTCAATTTCTGGAAGGCAAAGAAAAAGAAAATGCCGTCGACCAGATTATCATGGCCCGCAACGAACAAACCCGCAATTTTGATTACAACCGCGCCGCCCTCCCCCGAACGGCCGTTGCCCGCCTGACCGTTACAGAAATTACCGCAAAAGCAAATCCCCTGAACGGTACCGCAGATTTGTAGAGGTGGGGGGAAGAACACTAAAAACCGTGTCGAAAAGGAAAATTTAATGTATATTTGTAGAGAGAATATATAATTTTATGGGAGGTATTTATGTCTGACGTAGCTTTTAATTCAGTTTTAACAGAAGTTGATTCGTTTTCCTATGATCAATGCATTACGCTTTTAGAAAAAATTTCAGAAGTATTAAGGGGACGTTCATTTGCAAAATCTGAAGCAGATGATTTATTTTATTCTGAAAAAAATATGCAACATCTTTTGAGAGGTGCTCAAGCTATAAAAAACGGACAGGGAAAAGAACACGAACTTGTTGAG
>CAVHTI010000034.1:0-24128 GCA_963638805.1 Anaerobutyricum sp. | reverse complement strand
TCACGGCATTGGTATAAACGTCAGTGCATTGCACGGCGTCACGGCATCGCCACAAACGCCAGTCAATTGCCACGCCACACGGCATCGTCACAAACGCCAGTGCCCCGTACACCGCCAATGCCGTGCCATAAATGCCAGTAAAGTGTCACAGCGCCGGATTTTTCTGTGCATAAATGTCGCGCGTAGTGGATGAGCCGCGGTTAGTCGGCGAAGTGCGAAAAGCCTGGCCCGGAAAAGCGGTGCACACTTTTTGTAAAAAAAAACGCGGTACACTAAAAAATGCACCGCGTTCCGGGATACGCCCAAATTTAAATTCTAAAATCTCTGTTCAATATTAAAACCGAACTTTGGTTCAACATTGCCATCTTTAAAGTAAAAATCCGCACTTATAGATGCGTACAATTTTGCGGAACTGTTGGCAAAACTACCAACGTTCAAGTAAGAAAATCCGCCCAAAAGTTTTACAGAGGCAAGTCCTATCAACTTATTCTGGCCGGAAGTAATTGCATTAAATTCTTCGTTTGCCATATAAAATGGCCGTGGGTTTGTGGAATCCTGGTAATTATATCCTGCACAACCGGTCAAACTAAGCTGAAGATTTGAAATGTAAAAAATAGTAAATATCGGCATAGCTTTTTGAATTTCCCAGTTCAGCAAAACCATTTCTGCGCCCACGTAAGCCAAATCAGGATAAGAAGAAAGTCCAATCAAAGAACTGCGCACAAGTGACGTAGAAAAAGCGTTTGCCACAATTTTTACAGGAAGGTTGTAAGAAATATTTGAAGGACAATTGATTGGCAAAAGCCGCGGAATGTACAAAACAGAATAAACCGACATATCAACGCCGTCGTAATCTTTTACATTGTCTGTGATGTTGTAACTTATGTTGTAATACGGCACAACGCCAATTTTTATTCCGGCTTTTGAATTACGTGAATCACCTACTTTTCTTACAGAACTGAAAATTAAGTGCATTGAAGCCCTGCCGTAAGCAAAAAGTGTAGGGTCAACGCTCTGGTGTACGCCAAAATAATATTCTGATGATTCAGGCGCAAGATTTTTATTATTTGAACGGCCAACGTGACCATAAATCTGCGGAGCAATAGCAAATGCACTAAAATGTCCAATACTCTTTGTAAAGTTAGTTGTCACGGAAGTTTCTGCTGCTTTCCAGCCAGCCGGGTCAAATTCTGACATTGCGTGTAATGCGTAAGTGAACGTTGAAGTTGCCGTTCCACCGGTGTAATCCAGTGAAAAACCGTAAGAATTTGTTTGCGGGCCATAACCGGCAGAAATTGTAAACAAATTTGCGTCCCAGGGATTTTTTACCGAATAAGTTACGCCCAAAGGCATCATATATGAACTTCTGTTTTTTGAATCATAAGATGTTGAAGTCATTTGTGAATATGGCAGCAAAAGTCCTTTATAAGCAAATTTAAACGGATTATATTTTACGGCCTCGTCCAAATGCAGATTTTGAACTGATTTTTTTGAATCAACAGCCCCGCCACTCACATTTTTTGTGAAAGATGATGGCAAAGTCGCGCCGCTTGCAACTGTTTTTGATTTTTCAAAAAGCGAATTGCCACGGAAAAGTCTGTTACTTTCAAAGAATTTTCCGCCGTAAATAATATCTCCAGATTCGCAAACCACAGGATAGTAAACACCGCCAGACAAATCTGCATCAGAAAGTGTAATGCTTCCGTTTTTAAGATTTAATTTTCCGGCGCGCGGCATTGTACCTTTTGCACACCAGCTGAAATAAACTTCGTCCTTATTCTGCAAATTGTGCGAAAGATAATGAACAATCATCGTTTCATAATTAAATTTCTTGTCATTTTCGGAAATCGGGAAATTTTTTACAAAATTGCCTTTTAAATCACAAACCTGAATAGAAAAATTCATTTCGTTTTTCAAGATGAAGGCAAATCTTCCGCCACCAACGTCAGCACAAACGTTCGGCAATTGTTTTCGTGCAAAATTAATATAAACGGCCTCGGCATCGGATTTTTCAACTTTTCCGCCATTTTCTGTCAGTTTAGAAATCACAATCTGATTATTTTCAGCGCTGAATTTATGGCAAACCAGATAATAATCATTTTCATTTTGAATTATTGACGCTTCTTTTACGCCGTTTTCTTTAAAATAAGTCCATTTTTTTGATTCAGTGTTATAAACTGCCACGTGATACTGATAAACAGAAGCCTTTGCATCATAATAACTTATCGCAATGTACTTTCCATCTTCTGACTGAATGGCATTTTCAACATAATTCAACTGAAATAATTTTTTAGGCTTTGCCTTTTCACTTTCAAGATTCTGATTGCTTACAAAATAAACCGTGTTATTGTACTTATCAATGTAAGTTAACCCTTTTTGAGAATAAGAAAGTCCCGCTGGCTGACTTGCGCTTTTGTTCTGAATTGTAGATTTTGTTGCCGAAGAATTGAAAAAGTCCTTTGCAAGTCCGGCCGCAACAGGATCCGCAGGAATTTGAGGAACTTCATAACTCTGCTGAAAATCCTTCCAAGCTTTGCTTAAACTTAAACCATCATAAGCATTTTTAAACGCCAGACTAATAAACAAAGAGGAGTTTACGCAGTTGTACCACCACTTTGCATATTTTTCCATTCCGTAAGTTTTCTGCAAATATTCATGAAAAGCGCCGTTAAAATGATAATACGACCCCGCCGGATAAATATCCCGCGAACCTTGAATGTCGCTAAACGCCGGAAATTTTCCTTCAATTTTTGCCTGTTTTACCGGCTGCCGTGTAAATTCGTCGTTTAAACGGCCGTAACCGTCAACACTTTCGCTTGCAACGGCGGCACCTTCTGCCATTCCAGGAGTTACAGTCAACGGCGCAAACGTAATAAAATCGCCAAAAACCTTACCAACGCCTTTAAAAAACGGAGACTTTATATTGTGAGTAAACGCGTGAGTAAGTTCATGCTTAAAAGTGTCCAGCAAAGTGTCTTTTTGATTTTCAAGATCATCAATAGGAGCCGTCACAAACATAAGAATGTGATTGTAAGTGTAACTTGTATAATAAGCGTTAAAAAGTTCCGTTTTTGAAGTCAAAACTATCGGAAGTCTGCACGGCGGATTTTCAATTTTGTAAGAATCCACAAGTTTTTCGTAAATTCCGTCTGCATTTTCGTAAAGAACCGCGGCACTTTCTTCACAACTTTCCGGATAAATAATATCAAACCAAGTTGATTGAAGAACCTTTAAATTTTTTTCGCCCTGAAGATTTCCCTCATAAGCAAAAACCGAAAAACCAAGAAGCAAAAAGAAAGAAATCAAAAATCCCCTTTTACTTTTCATAAAACTCTCCTTATTTAAGGTCAAAATTAAAAATTCAACTCCCCGTTCAGCGTCAAAATTTCAGCCATAGGAATTTTTTTATTAATTTTTTTACCGTCAACGTTAATCAAACTCAGATTTACAACACTGTTCTGCAATTCTTTTTGAACATCCGCGCCATAAACCGTGCCAATCATTTCCAGATATTCACTTTCAGACATTTCTTCGTCGTTAAAAACCGGCACAAGCAAAATGTCCAGAACCATTTTTGTCTGTTCGTCCGCAGAATCATAGAATTTTTTTAATTTTTCGCCCGTCAAAGAAACTTTCAAGTCGCCCTTTTCTTCAGAAAAAATGCCGGTCGTAAAAAGATAAGATTTTTTCTCCGAATCCGTTAAATTCACTTCAAAATTAGAAGCCGTTGCCGACGGAATGTTCACGTTACTAAATCCGCCCTTCGCAAGTTCATACAAAATCTGATTTTTATCAATATATTCGTCAGAAGTTTGACCGGAAGCACTTTCTATCATTTTTGAAAACGCTTCGCCAGCGCCCGCCGCAAATTTTACGTCCACAGAACCATTTTTGTTTGCCTGCACCGTCACATTCACCGAACACGACGCAAAAATTCCCGCAAAAAACAAAACTGCACCGGCAACTAATGCCAGTTTTCCACTAATTTTTTTCATAAAAATTCCTTATAAATTGATTTTTTATTTTTTAAATTTGGGCGAATCCCTACGGGTCGCGCTTTGCAGGGCTCCGGCATTCGCCTCCGGCCTTGCACATTCCGCGCCAGAACAATGGCGCTTCATTTGTGCAAGTCCCGCTTCGCGGCCCTTACAATCGCTTTCGCAACAACAGACTTTTTAAAATCATCTTACTGAATTTATAAAAAAATGACTCTACAATTTTTTAGTTACGCTTTTTTAAAAGCACTTTGCGGAACACTAAGTCTTATTCCGGTGTAAAACGAAACTCCGTTTCCCCATGCCTGCTTTGCCGGCAGCGCTGAACCGTCAGTTTCGTTGTAAAAACAATAGTTTATATCCTGTACAAACTGAATTTTCAGTTTTCCGGCTTTTATTGCCGGTGTAGAAAATGCAACCCCCACAATTCCCGGAAACACTGAAGATTTTACTTCCTTTGCACCAATTTTTCCGTTCACAAAAGAAATTACCGGGCCTGCATAAATCCGCACAAAATCATTAAAAGTGGCACAAAGCACAACCGGCATTTGAAATAATTTGTTTGCCACATTCGCCCTGAACATTACTCCAAGTCCGGCATTTAAAGGCAACGCCGTATTTGAAACAAAAAAGTCTGCATCAACTCCACGAAAATTCATTCCGGCCTTTTCACTGTCAAAAAATGACCAGCCACCCAGAATATTGCCGTCAAAAACAAAACTTTCGCCAAAAGATTTTTTATTTTCCGCAACATTTACAGTTTCTTTTGCCTGCGCAACTTTTATTTCTTCCTTTTTAATTTCTTTTTTGATTTCTTCAGATTTTTCTTCAGTTTCAGAATTTTCTACAATAATTTTTGATTCAGACTTTTGATTTTCTTCATTGCAGCCCGCAAGAAAACGCCCCGTACTCACATAACGGGTTTTCCAGTACTGCTGATTTAATGAAGAAACTATTACTCCGGCATTTGGACCGTCGCTGATTGCAGAAATAAACTGCATATTTCCAATATAAATTGCAACGTGACTTACATTTCCGCTGTTTGTGGTTTTAAAAAATAAAAGGTCACCGGGTTCGCGGTCCTCGTCGTTTACGGTTTTGCAAAAATTATAAATTGCGCGGGCAGTTCGTGGTAACTGCACCTGCACAGATTCACGGGCCGCATAATAAATTAACCCGGAACAATCAAAACTGTCAGGGCCAACGGCTCCGTAAACATAAGGACTACCCACAAGTTGTTTTGCCTTTGAAATAAACTGAGTTCGTTCCTTTGTCAGAACAATTGAATGATTTGTTGCAGCACTTTCGGCACATAATTTTATGCAGCAAAGACTAAAAAATATAACAAGTACAAATAAAACCCTCTTTGCCACCTTTCGCCCCCAGAAATAAAAATCTGCATTTTCTTCCACAATTTAATTTTCCACTGTTATTTATTTTTAACAAGATTTTTCTTTTTTTTTGCGAGCGCTTCCAAAATTTCAATTTTTAGAATGCCCTTTCTCTGAACATAAAAAAACCGGTGATTTTTTATTTCACCGGTTTTTTTTAGAATCGTTCCAACGACATCAGATTTTCGGAAGATTCTTTTTATGGGAGCCTCTAAAAATTGCAATTTTTAGAGGCAACGAAAGAAAACGCGACGTTTTAATTCGTGCTATATCAACGAATTAAAACTCGAAAGTCTCTCTAAAAAATCATTGAAAATGATTTTTTAGAGATGCCCTTATTTGAAAATTACTTTGTTTTTGAAGTAACTACTACAGAATTATCTGCGTTTGAATAAGGAGCCGGTACATATTTATCAGCTTCCCAGTCATTTTCCCAGCGTGAACCGTCAAAAAGATACCTGAACTGATATTCTTTGCCGGCTTCAAGTTCCAGTTTTACAGAAAATGAACCATTTTTTGACTTTGTCAGTGCTGTGTCTGTGCTGCTCCAAGAATTAAAATCACCAACAAGATTAATTTTTTCTGCACCTTTTGCTGCTTCTGCAGAGACCGTAAATGTAACGGTGCACTTTGTTTTGTCTTTAGAAAAAGTTTTTTTCAATGGCATAGTGACCACCTGCTTATTTTTTATAATCTTATAGTATAGATAAAATACAAAATTTCACTTTTTTTTGCAATATCTGCTTGACAAATTGAACTTTTACCCCTTATTCATTTACATATATTTTACAAAAGGGAGCCTCTAAAAATTGCAATTTTTACAGATGCCCAAAATATTGCCCAACATAATTTTTTGTACTATATTTTCTTAGAATTAACATTTTCTATTCCGCCGATTTATCCAAAATTGCAGAGCGGAAGCCCTTTCGTATGAAGGCGGCAAAATCTTGCTAAAGAGGAGTCTCAAAAAAATGAGTACTATCTTAAACAAAAATCATTATTTATTTACTTCTGAATCCGTTGGCGAAGGCCACCCGGACAAACTTTGCGACCAGATTTCTGATGCAATTCTTGACTACTGCTTAAAACTTGACCGCGAAGCGCACGTTGCCTGCGAATCTTTTTCTACCACGAATTTTATTTTGAACGGCGGCGAAATTAATTTTTTGTCTGGCACAAAAGCTGAACAAAATGCAAATGTAGAAAAAATCAATAAAAATGCTGAATCTATTGCCCGTAAAGTTGCCCTTGAAATTGGTTACAATTCAGAAAATGTAGGGCTTGATGGCGCAAATTGTGTTTACGAAAACCGCCTTCACGCCCAGTCTGATGATATTAACCAGGGCGTTGTTGGAAAACGCGGTGAAGAAGATTTAAAAGAATACGAAGGAAAGCAGGGCGCGGGCGACCAGGGACTTATGTTTGGTTTTGCCTGCAACGAAACTCCGGAATTGATGCCGGCGACTTTAATTTATTCCCATAAACTTTTGTTAAAGGCAACTGAACTTAGAAAATCCGGAAAAATTAAATGGATGCGCCCGGACGCAAAATCTCAGGTGACAATTGAATACGAAGGTCACAAGCCTGTTCACATTGATGCCGTAGTTGTTTCGCACCAGCACGACGAAAGCGTTTCTTACGAAGAAATTGAAAAAACAATCCTTGAAGAAGTTATAAAACCTGTTCTGGAACCTACAGGCCTTTTTGATGAAAAGACAAAAATTTACATTAACCCAACCGGCCGTTTTGTAATTGGCGGTCCAAACGGTGATGCCGGCCTTACCGGACGAAAAATTATTGTTGATACTTACGGCGGAATGGGTCGTCACGGTGGCGGTGCCTTTTCCGGAAAAGATCCTTCTAAGGTTGACCGTTCCGCAGCATATATGGCACGCTACATTGCAAAAAATATTGTGGCTGCTGGCCTTGCAGAACGAGCAGAAGTACAGTTAGCTTACGCAATTGGCGTTCCACATCCGGTTTCTATTATGGTTGACACTTTTGGAACTGAAACCGTGCCGGTAGAAAAAATTATTGCAGCCGTGAGCAATAAAGAAATTTTTGATTGTTCGCCGGCAAAAATTGTTGAAACTTTAAAATTAAAAAATCCAATTTATCAGCCGACTGCAAGTTATGGTCATTTTGGCCGCAAACCTTACGTAAAAGACGGCCTGGAATTTTTTACCTGGGAAAAAACTGATAAAACTGAAATTTTAAAAGAAGCCGTAAAATAAAAATTGGACGGGATACAACGCCCGAGCGTGTAGCACCTGCGAAGTTTTTTTCAAAAAACGAAGCAGAAGCCCGGACCGGCACAATTTGTGCCGGGAGGACTTTGAGCGCTAGCGAAGTGCGGAAGGCGAGTTGGAAAGGGGACTGGCGCCAGAAAAAAAATGAAATTATTAAGCGAATCTGAACTGAAAATTGCATTTTCCCGCTGGCAGGCGCAAAATCCACGGCCAGAATCTGAATTAAAATACGTGAACGCCTTTACTTTGCTGGTGGCGGTCGTGCTTTCTGCGCAGGCAACGGACAAAAGTGTGAACATTGCGACGGCTCCGCTTTTTAAAATTGTGGACAGCCCGCAAAAAATGCTGGAACTGGGCGAAGGAAATCTGATTTCGTACATAAAATCGATTGGACTTTATAAATCTAAGGCAAAACACATAATTGCGCTGAGTCAAAAACTGATTGACGATTTTGACAGCAAAGTTCCCGGTGACAGAGAAAGTCTTATGTCCTTGCCGGGCGTTGGCCGAAAAACCGCCAATGTTGTTCTGAATGTGATTTTTAAACAGCCGACAGTGCCGGTGGACACTCATTTGCTGCGAGTTTGCCCGAACGTTGGCCTTGCGGAAGGAAAAACTCCCGAAGAAGTAGAAAAAAGTCTGTTGAGCAGAATCCCGCCGGAATTTTTGCAAAATGCACATCACTGGATTTTGCTTCACGGCCGTTATATCTGCAAAGCAAGAAATCCTGACTGTCAAAACTGCCTGATAAACGATTTGTGCCGGCATAATTTTTATTAAAATGCCGTGCGGTATGCCGTGTGGGGGGCGCACGTTATGGGAAGTTTCTTCTGTTCACCGTACACCGCCAAGGTCGTGAGGTTTTTGCGGTGCCGTGTGACGCGAGCCGGCATATTTTATTTGGAGATTTTATGAATTATTTTGAACAATATGACTGGGATACGATTTTGAAAATGTACCCGCCGCGAAATTATGAGGTTTCGGAATATCACAAAATTCTTTCGCCGGAATTTCCTGAATTTTTGAAAAAATATCTGTCACTGCCAATTTTGCAACGGCTTTCGGGAATCGGGTTGCTTTGCGGTACCGACTGGACTCCGCTGTATAAAAATCGGTTTTATTATTCCCGGCTGGATCACAGTGTTGGCGTTGCGCTTATCGTCTGGCATTTTACAAAAGACAAGGCTCAGACAATTGCCGGTTTGCTTCACGATGTTTCAACGCCGGTTTTTAGTCATGTAAGTGATTTTAGAAAAGGTGACGCGCTGACTCAAACTGCAACGGAGGAAGATAATTCTTCGCTGGTTTGCCAGGACAAAAAACTTGCAGAACTTCTTAAAACTGACGGTTTGACGGTGAATCAGGTAAAGGATTATCACGTCTATCCTATTGCCGACAACGAAATTCCACAGTTGAGCGCCGACCGCCTTGAATATATGTTTCCGTCCGGAATGGCGCTGGAAGGCAGCTGGACTTTAGACCAAATCAAAGAAACTTACGCCGACATTTCTGTTTTAAAAAACGAACAGAATATTGATGAACTTGGATTTAATTCCGTGAGCATTGCCGAAAATTACTGTCGACTTTTTTGTATGACCGGGCACATTTTGCAATTGCAGGAAGATAAGGTTTGCCTTCAGCTTTTGGGTGAAATTATGAATCGCGCCGTAGAACTGAAAATTCTTTCTGAAAATGATTTTATGACTTTGACTGAAAAACAGATTCTTGAAAAAATCGAAAATGCGCAAAAAACTTTCAAGTCAAAACCGACAAACGACGGTCTCGCATCCGAATATTTTTTCAGACTTTACAAAACTTTCAGAACAATGACAAAAATTGAGCACACTCAAAACGCTTTGCCACCGGAAGATTATTTTTCTGTGAATTTAAAAGTCAAAATGCGTTATATAAACCCGCTTGTAAAAACTGAAAACGGAATTTTCAGACTTTCCGAAGTTTCTGATTTTGCACGGAAAATAATTTCTGATTTTCAGACTTACACAGACACTCCGTTTGGTTGCGTCAAATTGGTTGCGCTAAATTAATATAATCTGTAAATTTATTTTTAAAAAAAACGTTTTACGGGAATAAAAATGGAACTTAACAGTAAACAAAGAAAATTTCTTGAAAAAGCTGCTCATGATTTGCAGCCAGTCGTAATTGTTGGCGGTGCTGGACTTACAGACGGCGTTGTTCAAATGGCCGAAAATTCTTTAGCCGCACACGAACTCATAAAAATCAAATTCAACGAATACAAAGATGAAAAACAGGAGTTTACCGCTCAAATTTGTGAAAAAACAAACGCAACACTCGTAAGAATTATCGGGAACGTCGCAATTCTTTACCGCGAAGCTGAAAAAGCTGACGACCGCAGATTTAATGGGAGCCTCTAAAAATTGCAATTTTTAGAGATGTCCTTAATCTTCCAGAATAATTAAAAATTACGACTGCACACTGGCTTTTGCAAAGGCCCATCTTACAACTGCCAGTGCATATTTCATCTGACTTTCCGGCATAAAAATATAATATTTGTGCTCACCGGAAGTCATTTGCATCACGGAATTTGTGATTGACCACACCGCCGTTAATGCAAAAAGCGGAAATTCCTGAATTCCGTTCTTATCAAGAATCACAACCCTTTGATTTGTAACCACAAAATCACCTTCTTCGCCTTTTTTTGTTGTTTCCGTTGCAAAAAAGATTTTTTCGTCAAATTTTAAGCGGAGTTTCAAAAAATGAACAATCGGTAGTTTTGAATCATCTTTGAGTGGCAATTTATAAAGATTCGTGTCCACATAAGGATTTTCGTAGCCGCCAGTTTTAGAATTTTTCAAATTCATTCTTATGATAATTGCAATCACAACAAGAAAAATTCCAACATAAAGCAACCACAACGAAATTTTTTTTCCACCACGATTTTTACGAAGGCTAATTGCGGACGGAAGATTTTTTTCATCTTGATTTTGAGTTCCGTCGTCATTTGCAAAAATATTTTTTGAATTCTCTGGATTTTCGCTCTCGTTTTCAGACTGCAAAGTGGAAATTTCCGTGTCAAAAGAAGTACTGCCGTTTTTATAATTTCCCGCCAAACCAATTCCACTTGAATTATCCGACGACCTTAAAAACAACAGCAGAAAAATCAAAATTCCGGCGTACAAAATCCCAAGAATTGAAGTCAGTATGATTTTTTTATTTTTCTTCCAGCCGGTAAAAAACCACATAAAAGCAAGTCCAACCGGAATAAAAGCAACCGTACAAAAACAAATAATCGTAAAAATGCCAAAAAATGAATTTTTCTTATTTTTCATAAACCTGAATGCAATTATAAATGGGATGAATATAAGTTTGAAGTTCCGTTCCAAACGCTTTGTAAAGATTTTCTTGAGTAAAAACTTCGCCAGCCGTGCCAGAAATCAAAAAATTTCCGCCGTGTGACGAGGAACTAACGGTAATCTCTGGATCTTCCGCGCCGTTCTGGGCATTAGCGGTACACCGCGAATTTTCCGCATCGCCCAGCAAAATTATTTTGTCCGCATAGCGAGCGGCAACATTCAAATCGTGAATTATTATAAAAACACCGATATTTTCTTCCTGGCTGATTTTTTTCAGCAAATCCATCATTTTGGTTTCGTAGGTAAAATCAATATTATTCGCGGGTTCATCAAGTAAAAGAAAATCCGGCTGCTGAACAAGCGCGCGCGCAATTCTGATTTTTTGAAACTCCCCGCCAGAAACTGAATGAATTTTCTTATCCCTAAAATCTTCAAGATTCAGTTTTTTTAAAACTTCGCCGGCAATTTCATAATCTTCCTGGCAATAATTTCCGTTTTTGGAAAAAGCAAACCGACCTGCCATCACAAAATCCAGAACAGAAAAATCCCACACCGAATATTCGTTTTGCTGCATAAATGCAATTTTCCGGGCAATTTTTTTACGATTTTCTTTGTAAATTTCAAAAATTTCGGCACCGCAACCGTCGTCATCATAAAAAATGGACGGCAAATCATCAGCGCGAACTTTCAAACTACCGTCCGTTAGTTTTGCAAGTACAGAAAATAACGTACTTTTCCCGCAGCCGTTTTTACCGCAAAGGCAGGTTAACTCGCCGGATTTTATTTCCAGCGAGACATTTTTTAAAATATCATGATTTTTATAGCCGGCACAAAGATTTTTTACCGCCAGCCGTGCGTTTTTATGCAGCAAAAGTTAACAATCCTTTTTAGTTTTCAGTTCAAGTTCCGGAATTGCAGAAGCAACCTTTGTATTTGCCGGAATTGAATAAGTAATAAAAGTGTTTCCCGCCAGCACAGAATTTTTTCCGATTACAGTTTCGCCACCAAGAACCGTGGTATTTGCATAAATTACGACGTTATCTTCAATTGTCGGATGTCTTTTTTTGCCGGCAAGTGCCTGACCCTGACGCGTAGAAAGCGCACCAAGCGTAACTCCCTGATAAAGTTTCACATGATTTCCAATAACCGTGGTTTCGCCAATTACAATTCCCGTGCCGTGATCAATAAAAAAGTATTCGCCAATTTCTGCACCAGGATTTATATCAATTCCAGTCAAATTATGGGCGTGCTCCGTCATAATTCGCGGAACAAACGGAACATTAAGTTCATAAAGAATGTGCGCGTAACGGTAAACAAAAATCGCATACAATCCCGGATAAGAAAAAATGACTTCCTGTTTGCTTTTTGCCGCCGGATCACCGTCAAATTCCGCGTCAACATCCGTCAAAATCAAACTTTGAACGTCCGGAACTTTTTTTATAAACTGCAAAGTTAAATTTTTTGCGCTAGAACGAACTTCCTCATAAGGTTTATCTTTATATGTATATTTTATTGCCGCTTTAATCACGTGATATAATTTATCGTAAATCAACGAAAGTTCATGGCCCGCAAACGCAGATTTTGACTCATAAGCCAGATTTTCCTTTCCAAAAAATCCCGGAAACGTCAACTTCTGAAGATTATCAATTATTTCAAGAACAGATTCGCGGCTCGGCAGTCTTTCATCAAGTCCAACATCAAAAACTTTCTGATTTTTATAATTTTCTTCAAGAATTCCAGCCATATTATGAATAATGCCGTTTACATCGTTGTCCATTAAGTCACCTTCCGCCGTTCATTTTATAAGACCTGCACAAAAAAGTACACATTCCGCCCGATTTTCATAATCAGGAGGCATCTTTGCATTGCAAAGACCGCGCTTTCCGCAATTCCAGCATTCGCCTCCAAAGTCCTCGGCGCCCAAATAGTGCGCCTGTGGGCTTCCGCTTCGGCTGTTGAAACAGCCTTCGCAGTTGCTACAATCGCTTGCCCGTTTTTTTAATCTTTTTGAACAATTTTATATTCCCAGTTATGTTTTGGGTATCTTCCTTTCATTTCTTTACAAATTTCAGGCCAGGTCGTTTGCCAAAAGTTATTTAAATCATCCGTAATTTGCAAAGGTCTTTGTGCCGGCGACAGAAGCCGTAGTAAAACTTTCATTCCAAAAATTTCAGGAGTTTCAAAACAACCAAAAATCCTCTGAATTACAATTTCAATTACCGGCCTTATAACCGTTTTATTTTTATCTTCCGGCGAAGCAAGATTTTCGTATTTTACTTTTGCCCTGTTTCCGTTTGGCAAAATCAAAATTTCAGGAACTTTTAAATCAATTTCCGCACCTTTTAAAAACCAGTACAGTGCATCATAAATATTTTCTTCCGACAATTTTGCGGAATTTACAAAAGGTGGCAGCCATTCTTTTACATTTTCACGCAAAAAATCTTCAATTTTCCGTGACTTTTCATTTTTCTGCTGGCTGTAAAAAGCGGCCCTGTCCAAAAATGACGAAATTTTTTTATTTGACGGCAAAACCCCAAGTCCTTTTTTTTCAACTTCCGTACACCAGGCAAATTTATAATCATCAGTTTCTGGCGCAATATTTTTTGAAAAAACTACAATTTTTCCAAAACAAAGATTTTCCGCCTTTTTAATTTTTCCGTTTTCAAATTCGCAAGTTTTTTCAGTTTTCAGACGATTTTGCAGCCAGTTTTGAACAAAATTTTCATCAATTTCTTCAAATTCAAAAATTTTTGCTTCGCCACTACCAGCCAGAACTTCCGGCGCAACAATCCACTGCGGCGTCTTTTTGGAATCAACCAGAACTGCCAATTTTCCGTTCGGGAACTGATATTCCGCCTTTGCATTGCCGTTGCAAGTCAGCCGTTTTGCAAGCCGGTCAGGGAATCCAGCCAAAACCGGATATTTAGTGTTTTTAGTTTGAATTTCAGTTTTTAATTTTGAAAAATCAATGTTTTTAAGTCTTTTTTCCAAATCATTTAAAAACTGATTTTGCACGCTAACCGGCGATCTTTTGTAATTTCCGTATTTTATTAAAATTTCGGCCGTGGTTTTTCCCAATTTTGAATCATTTTGATTTATAAAATCCTGGACGGCAACGTTTGCAAGCCGCGGATGCATTCCAAGTTTTAAAGCAATTCGTCCGCGTTCTGTAATTTTGCCTTCCGAATTTAAAAACTCAAGATTTTGAAGAAGAAAAACACTTTCGTTCCATTGCGCATCTGACGGCGAATCCAGCCACAAAAGTTTTTGCTTTTGAGTAATTCCGCGGTCAGCACATTCAAGCACAAGTTCACTAAGTTCTGTGCGCAAAATTTCCGGTTCAAGTTCTTTTACGCGCACGTCAAATTCACTCCAAAGCCGGATGCACTTTCCTTTTTGCAAACGTCCGGCGCGGCCTTTGCGCTGTTCCGCAGAAAATTCACTTTCCCGCTCCGTTACAAGAGTCTGCATTCCGCTTTTTAAATCTGTCCGCATAACTCGGGAAAATCCGCTGTCTATTACAACCGTAACGTCCGGAACCGTCAGCGACGTTTCTGCAATGGCGGAACTTAAAATTATCCGTCGTTTTTGATTTTGCGCGGGTTTTAAAATTTTTTTCTGTTCATCAAGAGAAATACTTGAATGAAGTATAAAAATTTCCGGAGAATTTTCCTCGTCATCAAATTTTTCAGTCAGGTTTTCATAGCATTTTTTGATTTCGCTGATTCCCGGTAAAAAAACAAGAAGATTTCCGGTTCTACTGTTATAAAATTCCGAAATTACCGCCTGTTCCACCGTCATTTTTGCAGAATAAGAGACTTCGACCGGAAACGTTCTGCCAGGAATTGAAATTACAGGGCAATTTCCAAAATATTCGGAAAGTTTTTTGCAGTTTATTGTTGCCGACATTACAACCACGTACAAGTCGTCACGAATTTCCATTGCTTCCTTTAAAAACGCAAGGGCAAGGTCAAAATTAACGCTTCGTTCGTGAGCTTCGTCCAAAATTACAATTTCGTAGCCTTCCAGTGCCGGATTTTCCTGCAAAATTCTGACTAAAACCGCTTCCGTCATAATTTCAAGACGCGTTTCTTCAGAAATTTTACTTTCCAGATGAATTTTATAACCGACTGTTTTTCCGCAATTTTCACCGACTAATTCGCTGACGCGGCTGGCAACGCCCAAAACTGCAAGGCGCCGCGGTTCCGTCATTAGAATTTTTCCGGGAAAATTTTGTAAAAGGCCGGGTGGCAAAACTGTGGATTTTCCGGCGCCGGTTTCTGCCGTTAAAATTAATGAACGGGTAGGGTTGGCTTTTAATTTCTGGAAAATTTCTGGAATGTAGGAATTTACCGGGAATTTTTTTATTTTTTGTTCGTTGATTTTCATTTTTTTTAAGTATAGCTGATTTTTGGACTTTCTGCGTAAGCGATTGTAAGGGCCGCGAAGCGGGATTTTGCAGGCGAAGTGCCATTGTTCTGGCACGTAGCGCAAAAGCCGGAGGCGAACGCTGTAGCCCTGAAAAGCGCGACCCGGCTTGCCGGGATACGCCCAAAAAAATGTAAAATTTATTTTTTTTAACTATAATATTTCTATGCTCTTAGAAAATCTGAATGACGAACAGAAAAAAGCGGTAACGACCACGGAAGGTTTTGTGCGTGTAATTGCTGGGGCCGGTTCGGGAAAAACCCGCGCGCTGACCCACCGTTTTGCGTATCTTGTGAACGAAATTGGCATTTTGCCACAGCATATTTTGTGCGTAACTTTTACAAACAAGGCCGCAAACGAAATGCGCAATCGAATTCGCAAGCTTACGGGCGATAATGACACCGGCTACATAAACACTTTTCACGGATTTTGCGTTTCGGTTTTGCAGGAAGATTCTTATGCGGTTTCGTATCCTAAAAATTTTCTGGTTCTGGACAATTCTGATATTGATTCTATGCTTCAGATTATTTATGAAGAGCGGAATTTGACTTTGCGGCAAATGACTTTTGCAAATGCCCGCGATTTAATTGAAATTCGGAAGATTTTTAAGGAGCCGGAATATTATCTTGATATGATTTGTATGTCGCTGGAAAATATCCGGCAAAAATATCTTGCGGCGACAAAAACCGAAGATATTATTTTTTACGGGTATCTTTATCAGGAAAAAAAGTGTTTTGGGCTTGATTACAATGACCTTTTAAAATTTTCAATTTACATTTTTGAACAAAATCCGGAAATTCGGCAGAAATGGCAGGAACGCCTTGAATACATAATGATTGATGAATTTCAAGACATTGACCAGATTCAGTACGATTTGATGAAAATTCTGTGCGATTATCACAAAAATCTTTTTGTGGTTGGCGACCCCGACCAGACAATTTATACCTGGCGCGGTGCAAATGTTAATTTTCTTTTGGGTTTTGACAAGGTTTTTCCAAATGTTCAGACAATTATGATGACCAAAAACTACCGTTCGTCAGCCCAGATTCTGGATTGTGCAAATTCTCTTATTGATAAAAATATTACACGAATAAAAAAAGATTTGATTTTTGCTTCAAAAATTTCTGATTCCAAAAAACCGTATTTTTATCACGCAAAATCTTCAGAGGACGAGGCATTTTTTATTGCAAAAAAGGTAAAAGAATTTTTATCTCAGGGAATTCAGGCTTCTGACATTGTGATTATGTACCGTGCACATTATATTTCGCGCGTTATTGAAGAAGTTTTTAAAAAAGAAAAAATAAATTACACGCTTTTTTCGGGAATGCCGTTTTTTGACCGCGCGGAAATCAAAGATTCGCTTTCTTACCTGCGGATGATTGCTTACAAAGATGATTTATCGTTTCTGAGGGTTGCAAATAATCCAAAACGCAATATTGGCGAACGGAGAATGAAATTTTTAAAGGAATTTGCTCAAACTAACGACTGTTCACTTTATGATTCTCTCAAAAAAAATATTGAAAATGAGATTTTTAACAATACAAAGGCCAAAGATTTTGTTGCGCTCATAGAAAAATATTCCGCTTCTTACTCAAAAATGCAGATTTCTGAACTTTTTAGTTTTGTGATGAACGAAAGTGGGTATGAACTTTCGCTGCGGACGGAAGGTAGTCAGGAACGCCTTGATAATCTTGCGGAACTTAAACAATCCATTTATGAATACGAAACTTCGTGTGGTGAAGAATGTTCCCTGGAAAATTATTTAGCACACGCGGCACTTTTTACTTCAAGTGATGCCGGCGTTTCAAAAAATTCCGTCAGATTTATGACCGTGCATACCGCCAAAGGTCTGGAATTTCCGATAGTCTTTTTGTGCGGAATGAACGAAAATATGTTTCCTTCCAAAAAAATTGATTCCCAGGCCGCGATGGAAGAAGAACGGCGACTGGCTTTTGTTGCCGTTACGCGCGCAATGAATCAACTTTTTATTACAGAGGCAGAAGGGCAAAATCACGGGACAGGCTTTAGATTTCCGTCCAGATTTATTTTTGACATTGGCCTTGATTTGCTTGATTTTGATTCTCAGTTGCCGGAAAATTTAAAAAATCAGGCTCAAAATTATATAAATCAGTCAAACGAAATGTTAAAAAAACTTGCGGCCGTCACCAATCTTAAAAAAGGCGATAAAGTTCATCACAACATTTTGGGCGACGGAATTATTATGGAAGCTGACGACAAAAAACACATTTACACGGTTTTATTCACCGGAATGTTAACGCCACGCCAGATGAGTTTTAAATCTCCGCTTACAAAAATTGAGTAAGGTCTCAAAATTTTTGATTTTTTCTTGTTTCAGCTTATACATGTTTAAAACCATTAATTCATCTTCTCCAAAATCGTATACAGCCACTTGTAAATTTCCACACAATTTTTAGAAAGGCCACAGTTTTCTACTCTGAGTTTTACTGAATCAAAATCCAGACGGGAAATTGCACCGGCTTCGTACTGTGTTTTATAGTCTTCAAGCTCCCGTTTTCCTTCTTCATAAAGATTTGCTACATTTTCCAGTTGCTGTGAATAGTTCAGAACCAAAGTCTGATATTGTTCCTGAACATAGTGTTTCTGGAGCAGATAATTTTCATAGGATTTTTCTGCCTGGGCGTAAGAAATTTCGTATTGTTTTTTACTTTGGCTGACTGTGGAACTTAGAAGTGGCGAAAGATTTAAACCGAGGCTGGCTGTCCAAGTTGGATTTTCCCCTGCCTCCCAGGCATTTTTCCAGGCAGCTTGCCAATTGTCTGCCTTCGTTTTTTCAAAAGACCAGGCTGGTTGAAGACTCAGACTTAAAGTTGGTGCAGATTTTTGTTTTTCTAAAATGCGGTTTATTTTTAGCATTTGAAGTTTTAGCTGATAGATTTTTTCCATGGGGTCGGCTGGAATGGAATTGTTAGTGGAAGTGGCTGGGGCTGTTGGGTCAGAAGTTTTGGGATTGGCAGAAATATCAGAAAAAGCGGTAAAAATTTCTTCGGAAGGTGGAAAATCTGTAAAATCATCATCAAAATCGTTTTCGGCGATTTCGCAGGCACAAATATTTTTAAGATTTTGAAGATATGAATAAAAACTTGCTTGAACTGACATCAAATCTTCCTGGTAAGACCATTTTGTACTTTCCAGCTCCGTGATTTTTACCTGGTTTGTGCTGCCGGAAGTTTTTAATTCACGAAGAGCGGCAATTTGCTTTTCGATCAGGCTGATAGAATTTTGATAAAGCTGGATTTGTTTTTTGTAAATCTGGGCATAAGCATAATTTTGTAACAGATTTCGTAAAACTGATTTTTTTGTCGCCAAAACTTGCAGACGGTAATATTCTGCTTGCTGTTTTGCTCCCAAAATCGTGGGATCTTTGATTGTCCCCTGAGCCCAAAATGGCAAAAGACTTTGCGAAAGCGTAAAAGAAATATTTGGATTTTGGGAAATGTAACGCTGGACGGTCAAATTACTTGCGTCGGTTGTGGTGGCGGTGGTCGCCGAGAAAGTCGTTGTCGAGGTAAAAGAATAAGTTCCTGTCGCGGAGATGGTTGTTCCGCCGGGTAAGGGCTGGCTGTAAGTGACATAAGTTGAAAAATAATCAGGGCTTGTGTTCCAGTCATAATCTTTTGAAAGATTTGTTGATGACGAAAAAAAAATTCCTGGGGCAAATGTTCCATCAAGAGTTTTTGATGATAAGATGGCAGATTCGTAATTGGATTGGGCAGAAGCTATGTCAGAATTGTTTTGAAGAGCGGAAGTTATCAAATCTGATAGGGAAAATGAGGATAAATCGCTTAGAATAAAAAGGAAGATGATGGATAAGTTTAAC
Organism: Anaerobutyricum sp.; assembly: GCA_963638805.1. Taxonomy (GTDB): domain Bacteria; phylum Spirochaetota; class Spirochaetia; order Treponematales; family Treponemataceae; genus Treponema_D. Next base: position 4,874 of record CAVHTI010000034.1, on the reverse strand, counting down.
TTTTTTAACATTTTTTACTCCAAATAAAGGGGGTCTTAGGGGGAAGCTCTGCGTCCCCCTAGGAGAAGGGGTAGCGAGCAACAAAGTGCGAGCGAGGGGAAGGCTTTCCCCTCCTTACTTTTCCTAATTCATAAAATCCAGCTTCCGCAAAACCATTTGCATGACTGTGCTTCTGTCCGTCACAATCCGACCTTCCGCCGTAATTCCAGGGATAAGTTTTGCCGTCTGGCCGTTTTTTGTCGTCAAATATGGATTTTTGATTTCCGCTTCGGCAATAAAAACCGGCTGACCGTTCACATAAGACACGTCCGGCGGCACAATGGCAACCTGACTTTCGACCATTCCGTAGCGGCTGGGAGGCAGGCCGGGAAATTTGATTTTCACAGGATTTCCATTTTTGACGCGGGCGATGTAACTGGGGTCAACATAAATGTCGGCCTTCAGACTTTCGCTATTTTGGGGCACAATCCGGAGGATTTCTTCGCCGGCAAGCAGGTAGTCGCCAGGGTTCAACTTTGTGATTTCGGAAATGCGACCGGAAATTGGTGCGTAAATCGTGGAATTTTTGACGAGGCGTTCAATTTCCGCAATCCGACTTTCCAGAGACTTTTTTGCAGATTCCAGATTTTTCTGATTTTCGATGGCGGTCAATTTTTGCGAATTTTTCCAGCTTTCAAAGGCAAGTTGATTTTGGTTTAATTCTGTTTCCAAATCCTGGATTGTTTGAGGCACTTTTAGACTTTGGGGTTTTGATTTTTCACGGTTGAGTTTTGTCTGCAAATCCGAAATCCCAGTCTGATAACGCAGAAATTCGGTAAGGTAGGCGGAACATTTTATAAAAGCGTCTGAGGCATCTACCTCGGCGCCCACCAGGTCCGGCATTTTATTTGCCTCGATTGTCTGCAAAAGCTGATTATTTACAAAAATCTCATTCTGATTTTTTATGATTTCAGCCTTGTAGGTTTCCAGCTGGCTTTTGTAAGAAGCCGTATCCAGCGAAAAAAGCAAATCACCCTCGTTTACAAGGTCATCATTTTCAAAATATTTTTCCGAAAGTTCGCCACTTGTCACACATTTTATTGATGAAACAGCCTCCGCCGGCCGTAGCAAAACACTGGCTTTTACGACATCGTCCATGGGAGCAAAAATCGCCCAGACCAAAATCACCACAATCGAAACAAAAATCGTAATCACAAAACCATAAATCGCATTGGCAGGCTTGAGCATAAAAAAGGCCGAAGTTTTTTGCATATCTTCAAAAGTTTTCAAGTTCAATTTTTCACCTCCGCCCACATCTCCTTATAAAGTCCTTCCTCCTCCAGCAATTCCTTGTGACTTCCTTCCTGCAAAATCTTGCCTTCTTTCATCACAAAAATTTTGTCGCAATTCATAACCGTGGTCAGACGGTGGGCTATCAAAATTACCGCGATATTTTCTGCCTTCAACTGTTTGATTACTTTGTGAATTTCCATTTCGCTTACAGTGTCCAGGGAACTTGTCGCTTCGTCCAAAATTATGAGAGAGGGATTTCCTAGCAGAGCTCGAGCAAGTGCCAGACGTTGTTTTTCGCCGCCACTCAAACCGCCGCCGTGTTCGCCCAAAATTGTGTCGTAGCGTTTTGGCAGTTTTTGGATAAAATCATCTGCTCCGGCTTTTTTTGCTGCTTCCATTATTTCTTCGAGAGTCGCATTTGGTTTATGGAGACTGATATTTTCGCTGACTGTCCCGCTGAACAAAAAAATGTCCTGGGGAACGTAGCCGATTTTTGATCGCAAAAAGGTTGTGTCAATGTCGCGGAGGTCTTTGCCATCCAGGAAAATCTTGCCTTCGCCGGCTTGGTAAAATTTCAAAATCAACTTTATGATTGTAGATTTTCCACAGCCACTTGGCCCAACAAAAGCCGTCCAACTGTCTGGCGGAATTTCAAAATTGAGATGTTCATAAATCGGGCGACGTGAACCGTAAGCAAACGTCACATCTTCAAATTTTATATGACCTTTGATTTCTGCCGGCTCAAGATAACGACGACTCTGGTCTTTTTCACATTCCAGTTCCAGAATTTCTCCAACACGTTCTGCCGCCACCAGCGATTCCTGCACAGAATTTTGAATATTGACCAAACGGAAAAGTGGCCCAGTAAAATATCCCAGCAAAGAATTAAAAGTGATAAGAGTTCCAAAACTCATAGTCCCGCCCAAAATTGCCGAGCAACCAAGCCAATAAACCAAAATCCCAGAAATGCCATTTATGAGACCAGAAATCAGCCCTTGCGAAATGCCATATTTGTTCAGTGTCCAGCTGGTATTTACCGCCGTCATCTTCTTTTTTTCGTATTCAACATTTACAATTTCTTCCGCATTCAGAGCTTTTACCGTCGCAACTCCGTTCAAACTTTCGTAAAGGTAGGATTGGACATCAGCATTCTGGCTCATGACTTTGGAATAATAAGACCGATAGATTTTTGCAAAAATCATACTGATAAGGGCGACAAGTAAAACCGTTGCAATGGAAATGCCAAAAAGTCTGGCATTTATCCCAAGCAAAATCGGCCCACTGACCAAAAGCATAACCGCGTCCATCACGCCAGAAAGAGCTGCGTTGGAAAGAGTCTGCTTGATTTTATCCAAATCACCAAGGCGGGAAAGAATTTCGCCAGACTTTCGGCTTTCAAAAAATGACAGGGGCAGATTGAAGATGTGGGAGAGGTAAGAAAAGTTCAACTGCAAATCAGTTTTGAAAGAAAAATGTGACAGGAGGATAGAGCGGACGCAAGCGACCAGACTTTGAATTACGGTTACAATCATCACTCCCAGGGAAAGTGTGTGGAGCGAAAAGGCCGCCTTGGAATAAATCACTTCGTCAAAAATATATTTATAGTAGAAGGAAGAGATAATCCCAAAGGCCAACAGCAACACCGAACACAAAAACGAAAATGCCAGGATTTTTTTATGAGGCAGAAAAACCGGGATAAACTTGAGCAGAAGATTTTCTTTTTTGTCGGATTTTTTGAAGTCAACGTCTGGTTCAAGAAAGATGGCGTAGCCGGTCCAGGAAGAAAAAAAATGGGAATAACTGTAAATTTTTTTTCTATTTTCTTTATTTGGATCAAAAATTAATATCTTTTTATTAAAAATTTTGCGAACAACTACATAATGGTTTCCATTTTCTAAATCAGTTTCAGTTTTTAAATGAGCAATAAAAGGAACTGGTAAATCTTTATTTATATTTTTATCTTCACCTTTCATAGCTCGGGCTTTTAATCCGTAATGATTGGCTGCCACTATCATACCATGAAGATTTGTTCCTTCTTTGTCTGTTCCTGCAAATTGTCTTATTTCAGCAATATTCAAAGAAGCTCCATAATGAGAAGCAATCATTGCAAGGCAGGCAGCCCCGCAATCGGAAGAATCATATTGTTGCCGATATTTCATTTATTTTTCCATGCAAAATATTCTTCACGTGTGATTTCATAAAGAATTACATCACTTATTTCTCCAGTATAGCTTTTTTGTCCATGATGTCGTTTTCCAACTTTATGACCACAATATTTTTTGACAAATTTTTCATATAAAAGATAAGCATGCTCATTTTTTTCTGCAACAATCCAATTCAAAGCGTTGCAACCTCGTGATACAAATAAATATTCTAAATATTCAAAAAAGGCTTTTGTTGCAATTATAGTTTTTTCTTCGTCAAAAAGGATAATTCTTAAACCATTTAAAGTATCTAAGGGGCGTATCCATTTCGCAGAGAAAAAAGCTATGATTCCTTTGTCATCCATCACAACAAAATCTTCTGAAACCCAAGTATTTGTAGTTGCCGAAATAATATCACTTGCAGTAAAAGCACCATCCGAGAAAAACCATTGATATTTTGGATTCATTCCTGCTATTGTCAATTTTCGCACAAGTCCTGGGTATACGGATTGGGCGGGTTCTAAATGATTTTTTTTCATATATTTTAAATTACAATACATTTTTTATTTTCATTTCTAGCCATTCTTATTTCATAAACTATTTCTATATATTTTTTTAAATTAAATTTTTGATATTTGCATATTTTTTTCATATTATTCTCAATTCGATAATGAGCACAGCCTCCCCAACATTGGAATATTAGAGAACACTTCGAACATTTTTTAGGCAAAAAAAGGGATGTACTAAAAAGATATTTAGCTTCTGTATTATTTTGTGGAAGTTTTTTGGTAAAACAATTTCCAATAATTTTACTTTCATCTCCAATATCAATATCACATTTATAAATATTTCCTATTGGATCAAAAATAAACGAATTTGGACAAGTTACTCTACAATGCTGAAAAGTTGTTGAATCCACAGGCAATATAGGTTCTCTAAAAATTCCATAATTGTGATATTGAGCTACAACAAAATCACTATATTCCTTATCCGTTAAAATCTTCCTGTCATAGAATTTTATTCCACAGTGTTTTACTTTTGCAAATGTAAAACAGAATACTCCATTATATCTCTCTAAAATATAATTTCTAAGCTGTTTGTATTCGGAAATATTTTCCTTATCTAAATTACATCGTATATCAACAAATATATTTCGTTTAATCCGTCCTTTTTTCATTTTTTCATATAAAATATCCAAATTATTTATAATTTTATCAAAAGAACCTCTACCATCCTTAAAAATTCTTCGCTTATCATGTATTAATTTGTTACCATCTAATGTAATTTGCAAAGTTGTAATATAGTTTTCAATTATAGACCATATCTCTTTTTTCTCAAAAGTCCCATTTGTTATAAGGATTGATTCACAGTTTATTAGATTTTTCATTTCTGTTTCTTTATAAAAATACGTTATTAACTCAGGAACAAGAGATGGTTCCCCTCCAAACCATTCTATAG
>CAVHTI010000033.1:0-24658 GCA_963638805.1 Anaerobutyricum sp. | reverse complement strand
AAAAACTTCGTCAGACGAAAAGAGGGTGTATATGACTTTTGAAGAAATGGTTGAAATAAGACACGAAGAAGGGTTTAATGAAGGAAAATCTGTAGGATTGGAAGAAGGAAAAGAGAAAGGTCGGGAAGAAAAAGCTATTGAAACTGCAAAAAATATGTACAAAAAAAACATTGAACCGTCTGTCATTTCAGAATGTAGTGGACTATCGCTTGAAAAAGTGCTGGAACTGCAAAAAGAAGTGGTAGAAAGTGTAGTAATAGAATAAACGTTCTTTTCCAGCACTCGTTTGGGGAAGGCTCAGAGTGGAATCTTTTTTTTATTTTGGATATTTGTGGCTGTGCCGTGTTTTTGCGTTAGCGATGTGTAGTCCCGTAGTCGACCGCAGGCTTTAGCCGAGGACGATGAGCGATTAGCGAAGGGCAGAACGTAGCGACGGCACGAAGTGCCGGAACGCCGTGATTGTAAGTGAAATTTTACTTCAAAAGTTCCTGAAATCTCGCTAGAATCTTTGCTTAATTATGAGTGATACGCAGTTAAATGATAGTCAGGATTTTACACAGGGAAGTATTTTTAAAAAACTTGTGAAATTTATGTTTCCGACGCTTGGGGCGCTGATTTTGCAGGCCATGTATGGCGCGGTTGACCTTCTTGTTGTTGGAAAATTTGGTACGACGGCCGGAATCAGCGGGGTTTCGACGGGTGCAAACATTCTAAATATGTTCACCTTTATTATGGTTTCTATTGCCGTTGGTGTTACGGTTTTGATGGGTCAGTATCTTGGCTCTAAGGAAAACGAAAAAATCGGGAAGTTGCTTGGCAATGCCATTGCGTTTTTTGCGGTTTTTGCCGTGCTTTTTACCATTATTCTGATTGTTTTGGCCCGTCCGATTGCAATTCTGTTGCAGGCGCCGGAAGAGGCTCTTGATTTGACGGTTCAGTACATCAGAATTTGCGGCGCCGGTTTTATTTTTATTGTTGCTTACAATCTTATCAGTTGTATTTTCCGCGGACTTGGCGATTCAAGGTCACCGCTGATTTTTGTTGGCATTGCCTGTGTTGTAAATATTATTGGCGATTTGGTTTTAGTTGCAGTCTTCCATATGAACGTTGCGGGCGCGGCTATTGCTACGATTGCGGCTCAGGCGGTCAGCGTTATTTTGTCGCTGATAATCATTAAGCACAAAAAACTGCCTTTTAAATTCAGCCTCAAAGACATAAAATTCGGGTCTGAAATTGCAAAATTCGTAAAAATCGGAACTCCGCTTGCCTTGCAGGAATTTTTGACCAGCATCAGTTTTCTGGCATTGAACGCTTTTATCAATCGTATTGGACTGGATGCCTCGTCCGGTTATGGTGTTGCCCAGAAAATCCAGCAGTTTGTAATGCTTATTCCGTCGTCACTTATGCAGAGTATGGGACCTTTTGTTGCTCAGAATGTTGGTGCCAAAAAAGAAAAACGTGCCCGTTCCGCTATGCTTTGTGGAATGGGCATTGGTTGTACGGTGGGACTTTTTGTTGGACTGTTGATTTTCTTCCGTGGCGATTTAGTTTCGCGACTGTTTACAAACGACCCGGCCGTAATCAAGCGTTCTTTTGAATTTATGCGCGGATTTGCTCCGGAAGCTATTGTTACCAGCGTGCTTTTTAGTTACATGGGATACTTCAACGGACATTCAAAGTCATTTTTCGTTATGGCTCAGGGCTTGGCACAGGCATTCCTCATCCGTTTGCCAATGTCTTACATTATGAGCATTCAGCCAGACGCCAGCCTTACCTCCATTGGTGCCGCTGCCCCGACCGCTACCGTTTTTGGAATTCTCCTTTGTTTCATTTATTACAAAAAAATGGGCAAAACCTTAGAACGAAAATAATGGGAGCCTCTAAAAATTGCAATTTTTAGAGATGCCCTAATTTTTATACGGGCGACCCGGCTAAAGCCGTCGGGCTTCCGCTTTTCCTTACAAATGCAATACCGCAAGAAACTTCAGTTTTTGAGGATTTGCATTTCGTTTGCGAAAGCAAACTTCGCGGCTACTACTATCCCTGTTGCGAAAGTGTGAGGAATAAAATTTCCAGTCCTTTGATGTTATGAGTCAATTCATTCTTAATATTTCCGAGATACACTTTTCTTGACGACTTTTTGAGAAAATTTACATTTTTCTTGATGAATTTTGAGCAACACGTGGAAATATTAAATTTTACGAAATGCGACAGGGATTGTAAGGGTGAGCGTAGCGAAAACAAACGCAAAGCGTTTGGTCGGAGGCGAAAGCCGTAGCCCTGAAAAGCCCGGTGCCGTTTACGAATGTAGACGGCAGTCGCCCGTATTAAGAAAAATAATGAAATTACGTTCTTTTCTCTTATTGATTTTTTGAGTATAAGTTGCAAGAATAAAAATTCAATACAAAATATAGCGTGGAGGAGAGACCATGACACTTTTTGAAAAATTTTATCCTGAATCGGGAGTTGTTGAAAAACTTTCGTACAGGGAGCGCGAACGTTTTAACAGTCTTGTGCGCGGCGACGTAATTTGTACAATGTTGTTCTTTATTCTGGCGGTTGGCCTGCTGATTTTGCCAAATTACAGATTTACCGGCGTTTTGATGTTGCTGAGCCTTATAATTTTTAGTCTTTCGCTGATTATGATAAAAAAAGGTCACATTTTTGTTGCATCGTACTTAACGACCTGCGGTTTTGTCATGTCGAATTTTATCATCAATTTTTTTGTAGGCTTTGCGGATACCGGATTTATATTTTTTCGCGGAACGTGTTTTGCGGTTGTAATGGCTTGTTTTAACGCAATGATAAGCATGAAGAAGGGGCAACTCGTTTTCTTCCGGATTTCATCGTACGCAATTCTTTTGCTGAGTGCTTTTACCATTTATTTTTCTATTGTACGCAAAGACCCGATAGAACAGACCGTCACACTTTTTGTTTGTATGATGGCGATTGTTTCTGCGAATGTAATTCTGGCGTCTATTGAAAAACTGAACGGCAAAGTTGTAGAAAAGGCCGAAAATTCACAGAAAAAAACTGAAGAAAATCTGGAGCTGGTTACCCGCGTTTTGAGTCAGGCCCAGGAAAGTTTGAACATTGGTCACGAATTAAATAATTCAACTGAGATTGCATCAAATTCTTCAAACGAAATTAATTCTTTGTACACAGAACTTTTGCAATATTCTCAGGATTTAAAAGAACAGACTCAGCTTGTAAAAGAAACCAGTGCCGAAGTTGATAATCAGGCCGGCTTGATGAACGAGTCAATTCAAAAGCAAAACGGTAGCCTTTCGGAAACTTCAACGGCCATAACGGAAATTTCTGCGAATATTTCTAATATCAATCAGATTGCAGAAAAACGACGCGAAGGCATGAATAACGTTATGACAATTTTGAATAATCAGGGCGACCTTGTTTCAAATCTTGTAAAAAATATTGGGCGCGTAAAAGATTCGTCCGCAGAAATTTCAAAATTTGTTCAAACGGTAGATTCTATTGCGGGCCAGACAAATCTTCTGGCTATGAACGCGTCAATTGAAGCGGCGCACGCGGGCACAATGGGCAAGGGGTTTGGCGTTATCGCGCAGGAAATTCGTAAACTTTCCGAAGAAACAACAAAAAATGCCAAAAAAATCGCGGAATCTTTGCAGGAAAATGCAACCGTGGTTCAAGAAACAAGCAATTCGGTTTCGGCATTTGCAAATTCCACGACCGACAGCCGTGAAGAAATCGTCGCTACCGTCAACTCAATGGAAGAAATTATCAGCGGAATTACAGAAACTAACACAGCCATGCAGGACATTATGAATTCAATCACCGAAGTTGTGTCGCTGGCAAAAGAATCGGAAAGCCGGGTTACAAATGTTTCGGAGCGCATTTCTCAGCAGGACGATGAACTTTTGAATATCACGAATACCACGGAAAATTTGCAGACTCGAATAGAAAATATCAAAAATCATTTGCAAAGCATCAATAATGCCATCGCGGACATTCACGAAAAAGCAAAAATCAACGAGGAAGTTTCAGGCAAAATTGCTTCTTTGCTGGATTAAAATTCTAAAAATAGAAGTTAGGGGGAAAGATGGTGTAATTTTCCTCTTTTCCCTTATTTTAATTTATCCAACAACAAACTTGCTTTTGCATTTTCCGGATAAATTTGTTTGGCCGTTTCTGCGGCGCGGCTTGCATTTTTTTTGTCGGAAGAATCGGCATAAATTAAGGCGATTCGGTAATAAATTTCTGAACGGCGTTTTGGCTGCATTTCGCGGGCTGCGGTTTTTCCGTACAAATTCAGGGCTTTGTCTTTATTTCCGTTTGAATAATAAATGTCCGCAAGATTCATGCAAGTCGTGTTAGAAACGTTCGGCGCAATTTGATTTTCTTCTAGAATTCCAGAACTTTCGTACACGCAATATTCATAAATTCTCAAAGTTTCATCATAAAGGCCCTGATTTTGAGCAAAATAGCCGGCATATTCCACCAGTCTTAAGTCAAGTTTTGTCATTTGCGAAACAAATTGTGTCCAAAAATCAGTTTTTTCATCAAAAACGAGGATTTCTTTTACATATCGCAAAAAAAGTTTCCAGGCTTCATCAGTTTGTTTTTGAGCTAAAAGATAATGAACGCCGTATTCTATGATCAGGGCACGGTCATCTTGCGCGGAATAATAATTATTTTCCAGAAAATTCCATAAATCGCGGTCTTTTTCTTTTTGAGTTTTTGAAAAATCCGTTTTATAAGTCAAATCCATCTTTTTTATTTCAAGGTACGGATTTTGTTTTCTGTCCAACGAAGAATTTATCCTGTAAAGCGCGTCACTCAAAGGAATTTTTCTGCGGTTATCATATTTTTCCATTTCAAGAGTAGAAATTCCCGCCTTCCGCAAGGCTTTCATCTCAAAATTTTCTTCACGTTCCAGACTTGATTCGTATGCAAAGTCGGCATATTGAATAAGGCCCGGCACATAATCAGGCCAGTTTGTAACGACACTAAACAAAAGGTCGGCGCGTTTATTTTCGTCACCGTTGTATTTTGCCCAGACCGCGCTGTTTGTCATGAGCAAAGGCAGCAATTTTTGTTCATCTTCCGTAAGTTTTGAAAAATCCTGATTTTCCGGAATTCCTTTTTGACGCGCATTTTCCGCCTTGTCATACAAATTCAAAGCATAATAAGCATCAGATTCAAGGGCCGCAAGTTTTACTGACGACGCCTTAAAAATATTTTTCTGAGTAAAATCATCAAAAAATGTTCTTGAAGTTTTAAGCGCGTCCGCACATTCGTAATATTCCCCGGCATCATAAAGCGCGAGCGCCCAAAAATATGCATCATCGGCATCGGCAAAAATGCCCGGCGAAAGATTTGCAGCCGCATTGTACTGGCCGTTCACAAGATTAATTACCGCGCAATTTCTCAGCCACACCGGATTTTTACTTCCGCGGTAAGCATCATAATAAACGGAATAAAAATCATCATTTTTGTACAGCTGATTTAATTCTTCCTGCGATTTATTTTTGAATTCTGCCTCATATTTCAGCAAAACCGCCTCAGAATAAAGCGAAGCATACTTTCCGTTTTTTAATTTAATTCCGTATTCCAGTGCTTTTTCAAGGGATTTTTGATTTCCATTTTTTACAGAAACAGTCCTTGTGCGCGTTGAAGAATTTTCATTACGACATTCTTCCAGCAAAAAATCTGTGTAAATTGCAAGCAATTCCTGATTTTCCGGATTTTTTTTCAAGGCCTGCAAAATTACTTTATCTGCCTGGTCATAATCTGCAATCATCTTATATCTTTTAAAAATCCCGATATAAGACCAGGAATCATAAACTTTTTTCTGAATTTTCTTTAATTCGCGCTCGGCATCGTCAAATTGACTTGTGGAAATGAGCGCATCAATAATTTCAAACTGTGTGGTTAAAGATTTTTGTTCTGCCCGCATTTTACAAGATGCAAAACAGAACAAAATTAAAAGAAATGAAATAAAAATGTGCTTTAAAAGATGATTTTTACTTTTTTTCAGACTCATCTTTGCCTATTTTATCCAGAACAGCATTAATGAATTTATAAGAATCATCAGTTCCATATTCACGCGAAATGTTAACTGCCTCATTAATTATAATTCCAATATTTGCATCTGGCTGAAAAAGAATCTGATAAACACTGGTTCTCAAAATTGCCAGCGTTACTTTGTTAATTCTTTCTAAAGTCCAGGTTGAAGACAGATGACTTTCTATTGTTTCGTCAATTTCTTTGATGTGTTCAATTGTACCGGCAATAATCAGACTGGCAAAAGTCTGTTCTTCTTTCTGATCTTCGTTAAATTCCTTTATTATCGGTTCGCCGTCTTCAGTTTCGCCTTCAGTTTTCTGAAGCCAGGTAAAAGAAAGCAAATCTTCAAGAGGTTCTTTTGTAACGTCCCAGGAATGCAAGGCCTGAAATGCAATAATTCTTCCTTTTCGTCGTGACACTTTTACTCACCCCAGTCCAGAAGTTTATTCAAAGCATCTCCAGTTTTCTTGCGGTCAACGTTTTCTGCTGTGTCAAGTCCGTCTGCAAGTTCCTGTGCCGCAGTCTGAAGATACATTTGCTGTTTCTGCTGGCTAAGATTTGAACGAATGTAATCGTAAACTGTTACTGTTGTTTCCGGCTGAACTAAATCGCTGATTCCAAGCATTTTTGCATCATATTTTTTACCAACTGCAATAAATCTGTAGTCAGAAGTCGTATCCTGAATGTCAGAAACAAAACCTTCACTTTGATTAAAGAGAAGAATAATATTCTGAAACGGCATTCCAATTGCGGCAGCGCCCTGTTCTGTTTTTGGCAAGAGAAGTTCACCAGCCTGGTAGCCTGAACCTTCAGTATTTGACTGAACTGTCATCTGATCAGCAGTCAGTTTTTTGTCTACATATTTGTTTCTCAAATCGTTTAATTTTATTTTTGCAGCGTCAGCATCATCACCTTTTGGAACAATTACCATAAAAATTTTCATCATATCGTCCCAAACAAATGATTTTTTGTTGCTTTCGTAAAACATTCTGATTTCATCGTCAGTTGCGGCAATTGCCTGAATTTCTTTCTGTCTCTGCTGAAGAACGTACTGCTGAATAATCAGCTGATTTTTCAAATATGCCTTGTAATCAGCGGTATTCATTCCAACCTGTTCTGTCAAAAGCTGATCCAGAGTTTTTCCCTGAGACTGTTTGATAAGATCGTTAAGTTCCTTTTCTGAAATGTTCAGTCCTGTCTGAGCGGCCATGAGCTGCTGGAAATACTGAGAAACGTAAGTATCAGAAACTGTAAGTCCGGCTTTTTGTGCAGCCTGAATCATTAATTTTTCGTCAATAAGAGCATCCAGAACCTGCTGTTTTTCTTCAATAGAAAGACTTCTCTGGTTTTGTTTTTGATAAGTTGACACTCTTGTTTTTAACTGTTTTACAGTAATAGATTCGCTTTTGTTCAACTTTACAACTGCCAGAACCTGTAAATCATTAGACTGAGCAAAACTCATTCCTGCTACTGCAAAAAGCATCATCAAGCCAACTGCAATTTTCTTCATATTATGTACCTCAAAAAAAAGAATTCATTTGATTTGGACTTTTAGTTACCTCTGAAAATTAAACTTCCAGAGGTTCCCGTTTGTTTTTTGTATAAAATTAACAACAACTTTAGAATTTGGTTACGTACCGAAAATCCTATTTGTCTAATGGCAAACCACCGCTGATTGTTGCACGAATTCTGCGAACTCCAGCTGATGAAGACTGTTCCTTTTCAATCTTAAAGTCACCAATCTGTGCCGTGTGCTGAACGTGCGGGCCACCGCAAACTTCCTTAGAAAACCAGTCAGTTTTAGGGTCACGGCCAATAGTATAAACTTTAACCTGTTCGCCATATTTGTTAGAGAACAACGCTCTTGCACCTTCTGCCTTTGCTTCATCAAGAGTCATAACGCGCATATCAACAGGCAGGTCTTCCTTGATTTTCTGATTTACAATGTCCTGAACTTTCTGGATTTCTTCCTTTGTCATAGGACGTTCAAATGTAAAGTCAAAACGCATACGTTCGCTGTTGATATTTGAACCTTTCTGTGCAACCTGAGGGCCAAGTACATTAACAAGTGCCTGCTGCAAAAGATGAGTTGCCGTGTGATATTTTGTTGCAACGTCAGACTGTTCTGCAATTCCGCCCTTTGCTTTTCCGGCTTCGGCAGTTTTAGATGCCTCCTGATGTTTGCGTTCAGCTTCTTTAAAGCCTTCAACATCAACTGTAAATCCATTTTCTGCGCCCAATTCCTGTGTAAGTTCAAGCGGATAACCGTAAGTTTCGTACAAATTGTAAGCAACTTTGCCGGAAATAATTTTTTTAGGATTTTTCATCAGATTTGGAAGCATTTTCTGGAATTCAGTTTCACCTTTTTTAAGAGTAAGGCGGAATTTTGCTTCTTCGGCTGTAAGTTCTCTGTAAATTTTTGCAGAATTCTGTTCAAGTTCAGGATACGGACCTTTGAAATTTTCAACAACAACGGCTGCAACGTCTGCCATAAAGTCCTTGTCAATTCCAAGTTTCATTCCGTGACGAACGGCACGACGAATCAAACGGCGCAAAACATAACCGGCACCAACACGATCCGGAGTTACACCTTTCTGATCACCAAGAATAAACACTGATGAACGCGCGTGGTCAGCTATAATTCTTACAGATTTATCTTTTTCTTCATCAGAACCGTAAACATAACCTCCGGCAAGTTCACCAATTTTCTGAATAATCGGCTGGAAAACTTCCGTCAAATAAACTGAAGTTTTTCCCTGCAAAATACAGTTTGTTCGTTCAAGGCCCATTCCAGTGTCAACATTTTTCTTTGGAAGTGGCTCAAGAGTTTTTTCGTCAATGCGGTTAAACTGCATGAACACGTTATTCCAGATTTCCATCCAGTTTGCAGAATCTGTGCCTTTATTTGAACCAACAGGAGGCAAACCTTCGCCAACCCAGTAAAAAATTTCAGTATCAGGACCACAAGGGCCAGTAGGACCAGCGGCCCACCAGTTATCAGAAGCCGGCAAATAAGCAATTTTGTCTTCCGGCATGCCAACAGAAAGCCAAACCGAAGCAGCTTCTTCATCGCGAGGGGCATTTTCGTCACCGGCAAAAACCGTTACAGAAATTTTGCGCGGATCCAGACCAAGCCACTGCTTAGATGTAAGGAATTCATAAGAATAAGAAATAGATTCCTTCTTAAAATAATCCCCCAAAGACCAGTTACCAAGCATTTCAAAACAAGTCAGGTGCGAAGGATCACCAACTTCATCAATATCACCAGTACGAACACATTTCTGGTAATCAGTAAGACGAGTGCCGGCAGGATGTTTTTCGCCAAGCAAATAAGGAACTAGCGGATGCATTCCCGCTGTTGTAAACAAAACTGAAGGATCGTTTTCCGGAATTAAAGACTGGCCGGAAATTTCAACATGATTTTTAGATTTAAAGAACTCAATATATTTTGAGCGAAGTTCGTTAGCGTTCATAACGTTAAATTATAACCAATAAATAGTCGAATGTAAATTATAAGAAGAAAGCGCATCAGATTTGCCAGAATTTTCTCAGGCAAAATGCACCGTTCCAACTCGCATTTCACAAAAGTAGGATATTGCTAAAAAATTACTCCATGTTTTCGCAATTTTTTTTAACGCAATTTCAATCTAAAACTCAAAGTCCTCAGCGCACAAATTGTGCGCTTCCGGGCTTCCGCTTTTCCTTGCAAATGCAACACCGCAAGAAACTTCAGTTTCTGAGGATTTGCATTTCGTTTGCGAAAGCAAACTTTTATATAAGGCAGTTTGCTTGCAAACTGCAGTTAAAATGAGCCACGCTATTTTTTTTAAACGTCTGCTGAAACAACCAGCGCGGGTGTTCAATTCTCGGGCCTGTTTCCCGTAAAAATTTCAACTTTTCTCAAGAAATTTAGATTTTTGAATTTTTAATAAAATAGTGCTGCGTTATAAATGAAAACGACTCAAAACAACGTAAGGCGGGGTTCCGACCCTGAAAAAAAATCTGCACAAGCGAAGCTCAGAAGTCTTTTTTTTCAGGGCGGGTTCACGCCCGAAGTCTTGCTGTAAATAATGTGATTATTTTATCAGAAAATAAATAAGGGCATCTCTAAAAAATCATTTTCAATGGTTTTCCAGAGAGACTTTCGAGTTTTAATTCGTTGATATAGCACGAATTAAAACGTCGCGTTTTTAAAGTTGCCTCTAAAAATTGCAATTTTTAGAGGCTCCCATAATTCAAAGTTACGCCAAAAAACACAACAAATAAAAAAAATGCAAATAAAACTAAAGCTTTATTTGCATTTTCACTGAAAAGCGGGTTTTTAGGGCAGAGTCCTAAACGCTTGCTGGGAAAGAGAGGTGGGCTGGGGGAGAGAAAATCCCGCTTGCGAAGTAGAGGGGCTTCTCTTCCCCAGAAGTACTACTCTATTACTGCGATAACATCAGACATTTTCAAAATCAGATGATCTTCGCCGTCAATTTTGATTTGAGTTCCGGCATATTTGTCATACATGATTCTTTCGCCGACTTTTACTGTGATTTTTTCGTCGTCAGTGCCCGGTCCAACTGCAATTACAGTTGCAGTCTGTGTTTTTTCCTGAGCAGCTTCCGGAATAATAAGTCCGCCGGCTGTTCTTGTTTCTGCCTTGTCATTTTTAACAAGAATACGATCTGCTAATGGTTTAATTTTCATATTTCTACCTCTTTATTTTTATAAGGGAACCTCCAAAAATTTTATTTTCTAGAGGTATCTTTGATAATTTATGTCTTTAAAATTAATAAAATTTCCGTTAATCGTCTACTTTTTTGTGTAAATCGGTATAATCAATTTATGCAGAAAGAAATTACCATCACAATAAAACCTGAAGAAGAAAATAATCAGAATCTTTATAAAAAACTCGTCAAAATTGAATTAAAAAAACAAAATATTTTGCTTCCCAAAAATCAAGATGAAATAAATCTCGTGTTTGTAAAAAAATCTATTGATGCAAGGCACGGTCAGCAGAAAATTCACCTGCGTTTTAAAGTTTTTATTGGCGAAAAACCGACAGCGGAAGAAATTGATGGCAGAAATTTTGTCCCGGAATGGAAAAAAGCGGACGGAAAAAAATCAGTAATTGTCGTAGGAAGCGGTCCGGCGGGATTATTCGGCGCGCTAAAACTTCTGGAAAGTGGCATAAAACCAATCATAATTGAACGTGGCAAAAACACAAAGGAACGGCGCCAGGATATTGCCCTGATTAGCACAAAATCAAAAGTGGATTCAGATTCAAATTATTGTTTTGGAGAAGGCGGGGCCGGAACTTTTTCTGATGGTAAACTTTACACGCGCTCAAATAAACGTGGAAATATAAATTCTGTTCTGCAGATTTTTGCATTTTTTGGCGCAGATCAGAAAATTTTGACGGATGCTCATCCTCACATTGGAACTGATAAACTTCCGCAAATCATAAACAATATGAGAAATAAAATTATTGAACTTGGCGGCGAGTTTTTGTTTGAAGAACGGCTTGTTGATTTTATTCTGGAAGAAAAAAACGGTTCAAAAGAAATCAAAGGTGTAAAAATTCAAAATACGCAAAATGGAAAGAAAATCGAAATTTTTGCCGATGCAGTTTTACTTGCGACGGGACATTCTGCAAATGATATTTACACTCTCATAGCGTCAAAGGCGCCAGCGGCACTGGAAGCAAAAACTTTTGCGGCGGGCGTTCGGGTTGAACATCCGCGCGAATTAATTGATTCAATTCAATTTCACGGAAATGCAAAGCCGGAACTTGGGGCTGCGGAGTACAGAGTCACGACACAAATTGATGGAAGGGGAGTTTATTCTTTTTGTATGTGTCCGGGCGGTTTTGTTGTGCCTTCTGCAACAAGTGCGGACGGAATTGTTGTAAACGGAATGTCGGCCGCAAAACGAAATTCAAAGTGGTCAAATGCCGCGATTGTCGTAGAAATTCGGCCGGAAGATGTGCCTCAAAAATTTGTAAAAATGGCGGAAGATGCCGGTTGCTCTCAGCTTGCGGGATTGTTTTTCAGGACTGAAATTGAAAATCTTGCGGCAAAAAATGGTGATGGACAGTCGGCGCCAGCTCAAAGACTTACGGATTTTCTGGAAGGTCAAAAGTCAGAAACTTTGCCACAATCAAGTTATACGGCCGGTCTTGTAAGTTCTGAGCTTGATAAATGGCTGCCAAAACATATTTCTGAACGTTTAAAGTCAGGATTTAAAGAAATTAATAAAAATATGCGCGGATTTATCTGTGATGACGCACTCATGATTGCCCCGGAAACAAGAACAAGTACTCCGGTAAGAATTTTGCGCGATAAAGAAAATTGCCAGTGCATTGCCATAAAAAAACTTTACCCTGCCGGTGAAGGTTCAGGGTATTCTGGCGGAATTGTTTCTAGTGCAATGGACGGAATAAAATGCTGTTCAGAAATTGCTAAAATTCTATAAAAAACTGACAGCCTCAAAATCCTGATTTCCGAAAGTTCCGAAAATCTCAAGGATGAAAGGCTGTCAAATTTTTTTACAAAACGGCCTTTAAAAATTGCTGTAGACGTTCGCTTTTTGGATTTCCAAAAATTTCTTGTGGCGCGCCTTCTTCTGCAATGTACCCGTTGTCCATAAAAATAACGCGGTCGGCAACTTCGCGGGCAAATCCCATTTCGTGAGTAACAACGACCATCGTCATACCGTCGTTTGCAAGTTCCTTCATAACGGCAAGAACTTCGCCAACCATTTCTGGGTCAAGTGCGGAAGTAGGTTCATCAAAAAGTAAAACTTCAGGATTCATTGCAAGCGCGCGGACAATTGCAATTCTCTGTTTCTGGCCACCACTGAGCGTAGACGGATAAACATCAGCTTTTTCTTCAAGTCCGACGCGTTTTAAAAGCTGGAGTGCAGTTTCCTTTGCTTCTTCTTTTGATTTGAGTTTTAAAGTCACCGGCGAAAGTGTAATGTTCTGCATAACCGTAAGGTGAGGAAACAGATTAAAATGCTGAAAAACCATTCCCATTTTTTGACGCGCAATATTCAGATTAGTCTTAGGATCCGTCAAATTGATCCCGTTAAAGAGAATTGTTCCAGAATCCGGAGTTTCAAGTCTGTTCAGGCAGCGTAAAAATGTACTTTTACCAGAACCGGACGGCCCGATAACGACAATTTTTTCGTTTTCTTTGATGTTAATTGATAAATCTTTGATAACATTCAAATCGCCAAAACTGATTTTTAAATTTTTGACTTCAATTATAGTTTTGTGTTCTGTTTTATTTTCTGTCACTTTTAGCCAGCCTTTTTTCGAGTAGTCCGAAAAGTTTTGTAAGACCAAGGGTCAAAATAAGGTAAATTGCAGCACAGGTCAGGAGCGGAATCCAGGCATTGTAAGTTGCATTTCTGATCATATCACCGGCTTTTGTCATATCCATAACGGCAATAAAGCTGGCAACCGAAGTTTCCTTGATAAGAACAATAAATTCACTTGTGTAGGTAGGAAGACAAGCTTTAACTGCCTGTGGCAAAATGATTTTAAACAGAGTCTGATTTGGCGAAAGTCCCAGTGAACGACCGGCTTCTGACTGGCCAATGTCAACGCCTTGAATTCCTGCACGGAAAATTTCTGTACAATATGCACCTGAATTTAAACCATAAGAAATAATTGCAACAATGAGGCGTGGCAAATGCAGCGGAGCAAAAACGACAAAATAAAAAATCATCAGTTGAGTTGCAAGCGGAATGCCACGTAAAACATTTGTATAAACCGTTGAAATAATCCGCAGGATTTTGTGTTTGGAAATTCTCATCAGGGCAAAAATGCAGCCCAGTACGGTTCCGATTAAAATTGCACAAAGCGCAATCAAAAGAGTAGTTCCCAGACCTTCTACAATCAAAAGCCATCGCTGTTTATAAATTAAAGTATCGTAAATTGGTTGGAAAAACGAAGGTATTGTTAGAAAAAACATATTACATTATATAAAAAAAAGGAGAGATTAATCAAATATTCAGATGAGTTTATGATTTTTTTTACAAGATATTTTGATTTTGACACTTTGCGCAAGGAATTGTAGCAGGCACGACGGCTGTTTCAACAGCCGGAAGTGAAAACCCGCAGGCGCGTTATTTGTGCGCCGAGGATTTTGGAGCGAACAGCGTAACTGCGGAAAGTCCGGTCTGCCGCAGGCAGATGCGCCATCATAAAAAAAAGCTGTGACATTCTGAATCACGTCCGGAATATCACAGCTATGGTTTTAAAAATTATTCCTTGTATTTTATTTTCTTACAATAATAACCTGTTCTGAAGCAAAATATGGGTCTGAAAAGTCAACATTCTTTTTGCGTTCTTCTGTTACTGACATTCCGGCAGCAATAAAGTCGATTGTTCCAGCCTGAAGTGCAGGGATAAGAGAATCAAATTCCATGTTTACAACTTCAAGTTTGTTGCTGAGATTTTTTGCAATGTACTGACCCATTGTGATATCAAAACCAGCAAATTCTGTTCCTTCAACATATTCAAATGGTGGGAATGCAGCGTTTGTTCCAAGTTTGATTGTTCCGCTTGCATTTGCCGGAGAAACATCAGCCGGGATTTTAATTTCGCCGTCAGCTGGCATAAATGCGTTTACAAGTTTTTCATAATCGCCGTTTGTTTTCATATCTGCAATTGTTTTATTGATAGAATTCAACAAAACGTCGTTGCCTTTTTTGATTGCGATGGCATATTCTTCTTTGTTTTCTGAAAAATAAGGGTCACGGATAATTTTAAGATCTGAATTCTTTGAAACAATAGAAAGGGCCGGGAGTTCATCAAGGACGATTGCGTCAATTGCACCATTCTTTAAGTCAAGTGCAGCGTCCATTCCAGATTTAAAACCTGCAATTTCTTTTGCTTTAGAAGATTCCTGACACCATGTATCGCCAGTTGTGCCAGTCTGAACACCAATTTTTTTACCTTCAAGATCTGCAATGCCATTAATTTTTACCTGTGTTTTTTTTGCACAGCCTGTAAACATTGCAGCAATTGCAACTGCTGTTAAAACAACTGCTATTTTTTTCATAATAACCTCCAGTTATTTTATAAAATAATTGCAAAGCATAGCATTTTTAAGAGTTTTGTACTACATAACGCAATATTGCATTTTGTGCCAAAGGTTGTAATTTTCCGTGCCTTGAGAATTTGACTGAATCACACTATATTTAAAATCATGAAGACTAGAACAATTCCTCTTCTTTTTGTTTTGATTACGGTGATTCTTGCAGCTTCTTTTTTCCTGATCAGATTTTTTATTAACGGAAACGGAAATTCAGAAAAAGATTCTCTTACTCGTGCAAAAATTGTTGATTTAAGTTCAGCTCAAAAAGTTGAATCAGATAAAGAAAATAAACTTTCATCTTCTCAGGCGGAAAATTATGAAACGTTTGTTCCGCTTCTTGCAAACGAAACTTTAATCAGTACTTCAACTTTTGATTTTACGAACGACGGTTATGACGACGAAGTTATTGTTGTACGAAAGTCAGGTTCCGAAATTTTGTGGCTTATTCCGGCAATTTATAATTCTGAAAACGGTGAATACACTAGAATGGAGCAGATTGCAACGCCATTTTCGCGCACAAGGACTTTTTCGTACGGCGGCATTGATTTGATTGGAGATCATACTCAGGCTTTGGTTTATCAGGGTGTTGATGATGATGGAATGTACGTTCTTCAGGCATTTTTGTGCCGTGAATATTCCGACGGCAATTTATTTTTTGAAAGTATTGGTGATTTTTCTAGTGACGGAACCGTTTTTATTCAGCAGACCGAACGTTCCGACAGTTATGAACTTGGAATTTCCAAAGGAGAAAGTTATTCAATCTGGGTTTATAAATCTGATGCACCGGAAGATATGACGGCGGAAGAAAGGGCTGTTGCAAATTTGAATCAGATTCAGCAGGAATATAAATGGAACGCGGAAACCGGGCATTATGAACTTTCCGACGAAATAAAATTAACGGCCAGACGTCTTGCCGCAAAAGAATTGAGCAGAATTCAGGACGGAACAATAGAAACTTTTGCCAGTTTTTTAAACGGATTGTGGTACAGAACTTCAAATGATGGCAGTGAAATTTCTTATTTGTTTTTTGATTATGACAATTCTGAGCTCATTCAGTTTGTGGGCGACAGTCAGGAAGTTTATGAATGGGAAGACAGTAAACTTCGGCACAACGGAATTTATCTTACGACCGTTAATGCCGACATCATAAATTTACACCGTCGTTTTGATATTATGCTTGTGAATGTTGATGAAATAAAAGTTACGGTCCGCGATGAAATCAATATGAACATCAAGCAGACTTCTGAATGGGACGGAAATTATAAAAAAATGAACATTCAGAGTTCTTTTACGACAAAAGAAGCTGAAAAAAAACGCACGGATCTTTTTTTACAGGAACTTTCAAAAAATGTAGTGTGGATTAGTACCGATGATTCTTTGACAATGACCTTTAAAGAACGCGAATACATCCTTCAGAATAATGAAATTACCGAAACCGGAGTTTTTTCTTTGCTTGATATTGGCAATTATGCCGTGATTCAATTCCGCTCTGATTCGGATTTTTCTTATCTTGAGCCGTCTTATTCCATGGAATTTGGAACAAAAGTCGTGACGGAAACCGTAAAGCGTAAAACTGTAGAAAAAACTGTCACAGATTACGATATGATTACTTTTACGCCGGTAAAATATACTCCGCTTGACTGTTTTTCTGCTGACGGCCGCGTTCTTGTGATGGAAAAACATCAAAAACAATAAGTTATTGATTTTGCCTTGAGTAAAAATCTATCGCATTTGTTTTTACGCCCCCGACTGTGCTATATTTTAAGTATGAAAATAAAAATCTTTTCAGGTCTTGTTTTATGCTGTATAATGATTGCAACCGGTTGCGCAACTGATAAAACCACAACTTCTGTGACTGAAGAAAAAGTTTTGGAAGAAAAAACTGCGGAAATTGTAAAAATAGAACATTTTACAGACTGGCAGTACAAAGGTTTTGGCGCAGAATTGCCGGTTAGCGCAGAAGTCGTTTTGCAAAAATTTCTTGAAGCTGAAAAAATGACTGAAGAACTTGCGGAAGACGCTGAAAATTCCAGTCAGAATTCTCAATTTTGTGATTTTGACGCGGGAAACTTTTTTGAATTTAGTGAAAATTCATATATTTTTGCTTCAAAAGGCGTAAATCCGGATCAGGCTTTGACTTCAGTTACTTCGTTTAGTCAGAATGTTCTGGCGGAATTGAATAAAACCGAAGATTTTTCAGATTTTCAAGATAAAATTTTCTGGGTTTTGATTAATCCGGAATATTTAAACTGGGAAAAACCGTATTTTGCGGTAAAAATTTATAGTCAAAAGTAGGAATCAGAAAGTCAAAATTGAATTGGCTTTTATGGAGGTAATATGAAGGTTCTTGTTATTGGTGGTGCTGGCTATATTGGAAGTCATGTTGTAAAAGAATTGATGAAAGCTGGGCATGAAATTACCGTTTTTGATAATCTTTCAAGCGGATTGCGCTGTAATCTTTTTGCAAAAAATGATTTTATTCACGGCGATATTTTAATTCCGGCTGAAATTGAAGCAGCATTTGCCCGCGGATTTGACGCTTTTGTTCATCTTGCTGCATTTAAGGCTGCCGGCGAAAGTATGATTGTTCCAGAAAAATATTCTGTGAATAACATTACAGGAACTTTGAACATTATGAATGCGGCCGTAAAATACAACTGCAAAAAAATGATTTTCAGTTCTTCTGCCGCAACTTTTGGTGAACCGCAGTATCTCCCGATTGACGAAAATCATCCGCAAAAGCCAATTAATTACTACGGATTTACAAAACTTGAAATTGAACATTTTATGAGCTGGTATGATCAGCTTAAAGGTTTGAAATTTGCCGCATTAAGATATTTTAACGCTGCCGGTTATGATCCTGACGGAGAAATCCGCGGACTTGAACAGAAACCTGAAAATCTTTTGCCACGAGTAATGGAAGCAGCACTTGGAAAACGTCAGCTTAAAGTTTTTGGAACTGATTATGATACTCGCGATGGAACTTGTATCCGTGATTATGTTCATGTAACAGACCTTGCAAGAGCGCACGTTATGGCTTTGGATTATATCACGAAGAATGACAAGAGCATTATGCTGAACCTTGGAACTGAAAAAGGTACAACAGTAAAAGAATTAATTGACGCCGCCCGCAAAATTACAGGAAAAGAAATTCCTGCAGAAGATGCACCGCGTCGCGAAGGTGACCCGGCAAGTTTGTATGCAACTTCTAAAAAAGCAAAAGAACTTTTGGGCTGGGAACCAAAATATTCTGATGTTGATACACTTGTAAAAACAACCTGGGAAGTTTACAAAGACTAAATTTTACCGTCAGACAAGGCAGAACTATGAACAAAATAGAAGATTTTATGGCAAAAAGCCGTAAGTCTATGATTGAACTTGAAAAACTTTTGACTTCTGTGCCGGCGCTTGCGCCCGAAAATGGCGGTGACGGCGAGGCTCTAAAGTGCGCCGCGCTCAAAAAATGGCTGTTGGATAGTGGATTTGAATCAAATCAGATTGAGGAAATTCATGCCCCGGACAGCCGTGTGAGCGCTGGTTACCGGCCAAGCCTGATTCTTACAATTCCCGGCGAAAGTGACGACTATGCCGTGTGGGTTATGGCTCACCTGGATGTTGTGCCAACCGGAGACTTAAAGTTATGGAACACTGATCCGTGGAAAGTTGAAGAAAAAGACGGCGTTCTTTACGGTCGTGGAGTGGAAGACAATCAGCAGGGACTTGTTTCTGCGGCGTTTGCGGCACTTTACTATCAGAAAAATAAAATAAAGCCAGGCCATACCGTAAAACTTCTTTTTGTTGCTGATGAAGAATGTGGCAGTGCGTTTGGAATTATCTGGCTTTTAAAAAATAGAAATCCGTTTAAAAAACAGGATTTGATTTTGATTCCGGATGGCGGCGACAGTGAAGGTCGGACAATTGAAATTGCGGAAAAAAATATTCTGTGGCTGAAAATTCACGTGCAGGGAAAGCAGACTCACGGTTCGCGGCCAGACAGCGGAAACAATGCCTGCCTTGCTGCCTGTGATTTAAGTTTAAAACTTAATGCCCTGGAAAAATTTTTTGACAAAATTGATGATTATTTTGAGCCGAATTATTCAACTTTTCAGCCGACAATGCGTTTAAAAAACGTGGACGGCGTAAATATTATTCCTGGCGAAGATACTTTTTACATGGATTGCCGCATTTTGCCGTGTTATCCTCTGGCCGAAGTGCTTAAAAAAGTTGATGAATGTTGCAAAACCGTAGAAAAAACTTACGGCGTAAAAATTGATTATGAACCAGTGCAGAAATCTGAAAGCCCGGCAACGTGCGAAAATGCCCCGGTTGTAAAAAAACTTGCGCAGGCCATAAAAAATGTTCACGGGATTGAAGCAAAATGCATTGGAATTGGCGGTGGAACCGTTGGTGCCGAGTTGCGCCGTGAAGGTTATGATGCCGTTGTCTGGAGTACTCTGGATGATATGGCTCATCAGCCAAATGAATATTGTAAGGTTGATAACATAATTGCCGATGCACTGACGCTTGTAGAAGTTTTTAAATAAAAATTTTCACTTTTACGACGCGGCTGAGGGATTGGAAGGGCGGTGAAGGCAATTTCAATTGCCGAAACCGAAGCCCGCAGGTGCACAATTTGTGCGCCGAGGACTTTGGAGCGAATAGCGGAACCCTGCAAAGCCCGACCCGAAGCGCAGCGGAGGGGCAGCCCCAGATTATAAAAAAAAACTCCAGTCAAAAAAATGGCCGGAGTTTTTTTTGTTTTAACGGATTTTGAAGAAAAGGCCCGTCAAAACTATGGTTATGAGGGTCTGGATTATTACGAATTTAATTAAAACTTGAGTTGGTGACCAGCCACGGTTTTTTCTCATATGGTCGTGAAGCGGGAAGCGGATATTTTCAAATATTTTGATTTTGAAAAAGCGTAACAGTGCAACTTTTAAAAGTCCCATTCCGCCGTTTATAAAAATGATGGAAGAGGTTGCAAGAATGAGGAACGGGTTGCCACTGACCATAACGCAAACTCCGATAAAGTAACCTAAGGCACGGCTGCCGGCATCGCCCATAAGGCAGTGACTTGGAAATGCATTGTGCCACAAATATCCCATTACAACGCCGGTGAGCGTAAAAGTCATAATTCCCCACTGCGCGCCGGTTGAAAGGTGAAGTACTTTGAGGTAATTTGAAATTTCTACGTGGCCAAGCACAAAATAAAAGATTGCACCGATTGTCAAAAGGCCTACAAGAACCAGTGTGGAACTTAAACCGTCAACGCCGTCCGTGCAGTTTGTTGTGTTGATTGAAGCCCAGAGCATAATTGTACTGATGATTATGTAAACGACCGGATTTACTGCCACAGGATTTGTGATGAACGGCAACCAGAAATGAACGGTTTTGTCCGGCGAAAGTTCTTTAAGTCCAAAATACAAAATGAACGAAGATGCCACGCTGACAATTAAATCCAAAGCGCCTTTTAAATATTCTCCCCAGGAATTTGTGCTGCGGTCGTCAAGAAATCCGGTGAGCATCATAACCCAGGTGCCAATCAGAACGCAGGTGCGGGGCCAGCTTAACGGAATTATCAAAAGGCACAAAATAACAAAAATTGTGATGAAAATTGAACCGGCGCCGGTAGGTTTTCCTTTTGCGGCTTCGGCATTTTCTTTAATTGTGAATTCACGGCCTCTGTCTTGTGGCAGAAATTTGTAAAATTTCGGAATTAAAAAAACGGTAAGAAAAAATCCTGTCAAAAGCCCAATCACAATGAGCACGGCATAAGAAGTCAAAAGGCGGGCAGGACCCCAGAATTGCTGTAAAAAAACACCAAGATTGTAAAGCATATAAGCCTCTTAAAAATTTATATGAGTCATATCAGTAAAAATCATAACAACATTATGATCGTTACAGTATTTTATAAGTTCGTCGTCAGTTTCCGCGCCACCCGGCTGAATAATAGCTTTAAGGCCGTTATCAATTATGTAGCGCAAAGAATCGCAATATGGCAGTGGACTGTCGCACACAAGAAGTTCGCCGTTTTTTCCAAAATCTGTGATTGGAATGCAAAGCTGATCCAGTGCCTTTTTTGTGGTCGTGCAGCTTTGTGCCACCGTAACAATATGATTTTCTTTTAAAAGAATTGCATTAAAGGAGCGGGCACCCAGCGTCAAAAGGTTACCAAAAGCCATTTCATCGGCAATCTGTTGATCCGGGCGGCTGCGGGTTTTTATCTGCCACTGATCAAAAAGCCGCGAATCCTTTGTCTGAACAAGAATGCCGCCGTTCACAAGTTTACCTTCAAAGTCCGTGGTTATGACTTTGGAAGTTGGAATAAGTTTTAAATTCGATTTTTGCGAAAGAATTTCAGAGGCCTTTTCTGTAAAGGACGGCGCAATAATTGCCTGATAATTACATTTTACAATTTCTTTTGCGGCGTCCTCGTCAATCACGGAACTGCAGCCCAAAGAAACGCCGTCAATGTCCTTTTCAAAATTATTTGTCTTGATTATAGAATCCAGCGCG
Source organism: Anaerobutyricum sp. (assembly GCA_963638805.1). Taxonomy (GTDB): domain Bacteria; phylum Spirochaetota; class Spirochaetia; order Treponematales; family Treponemataceae; genus Treponema_D. The sequence continues at coordinate 3,005 of CAVHTI010000033.1, read as the reverse complement.
TTTGTAGAAAGCGAAGCGCCAAGAATTGAACGGAATTTTATTGCAATCGTAAAAACTGTTCCGGTAAGTGGCGTAAACTGAGTTGTAAAATCATAACCATCCGCGTTAATTGTTTTTACATTGAACTGACCTTTCATAGTTGTGTACAACGTGCTGATAAATTCCCAGGCCATAGAAATATCACAAATCATGTTAAAATCAATATTTTCGGTAGGAACTTTTTTCAGACCGCAAACCGCGCCGTTTTCTACCGGCAAACCGTAAAGACACGCCTGCTGCTGTCTGTTTGAACCGTTGTAAAGCGCGTGTTTTGTATAAGGCACGGTCAGATAATTCAAAAAATTATTGCTGAACTGAGGGCTGTGCAAAATGGAACAGGCAATTCCAGAATCGTATGCAGAAACCATATTCAAGGCCTTTGCCGCAAGATAAGTCCTGAATTCCGCAGAAATACTGTCCGTCATCAGCTGCAAAATTGCCTCGCGATAATCTTCCGGATCCGTAAGGATAAGTATATTTTCTGAATTATAATAAGCGGTGCGCAAAATTGAAGTTACAAAGAAATTTGCAGGGCGTTGCAGGGCAGTAAACTGATGTTCCTGCGCAATAGTCTGCAAAACCGGCCGGAAATTTATGCACACAAGCGAAATTTCATTTTCATGATTTGTTTCAGAAAGGTGCGCAAGAGAAGAATTCCCGTCAAAAACACTTTGCGACGGCTGCACAGACAAAATCTGCTGTTCAACCAGAGAATATCCGGAATTAGTTTTTGTAGTTTGTTCAAGTGCGTCTTCGTGAATGACCGGAATGTTCAAATTCCGCAAAAAAGTTTCAGTTTTGTTTGCAGAAATAAGTTCCCAGCCAGATTTATAAAGATAATCCGCAAGTTCGCCCAGATTCTGAGTGTTTTCCACATGAATTAAAGCCCGCTTTTTCATGCCTCTATGTTAGCAGATTTTTAATTTACCGTCATTAACCACATTTTTTATAAGGGCGCTGCACGCCTGCCAGGGCAGTCGGCCGGGCTTTCCGCAATTCCGCTATTCGCTCCAGCCTCCGCGCTTCGGCGCAATTCAAAGTTAAAAAAAAACTTACCGGAGATTTTTGAAAATTTCCGGTAAGTTTGCGCCTCGCTTGCGTGGGCCCGCTTCGCGGTTGCTACAATCCCTAGCGCGCGAAGCAAAAAAGTTAATATTTCAGAAATCATTGTCAGCATTTCCCGTAAAATTTTATGTAATCATAATTATTCTTTGGCAAACGTTGCCTTAGCAGGCTAAAGTGAAATGGAGAAACGTCATAGACGTACCTATTTCGTCTCTAAACGCTGTATCATGTTCCAAGGCATATTTATCAACATCCTGCAATGAAAAATCAGTGACGCCTTCGTTATGCCGTGTAAAAAATACAATTTGGGCAGCCAAAAAAGGCGAAATCTGCTTATTTCTAAAATAAAATTTGTCACTTACAAACGGATTGTAAGTCCAGTCAGTTTTAATTCCTGCTTTGTTGTAGGTAGATTCATCTTTGTAATAATTGTATCCCCAGCTTCCACCGTTTACTCCATTCATTTCCTGTTCATTCAAGATTCTTGCTTTTGTGTTCATAATAGTCTCCTTTTTCGTTTTTCGCGAAAGTCTTTTGTTTTCTTCTGTTTCAGAAGATGTCTTTACTATAACCTCGGTGTGTTGCCTCATGTGACCGGGTAAATATTTTCCTAAATTGCACCGTGTTACCATTTCAAACTTTTAAAAAAGAATAGGTAATCTGTTTGGTTGTGAGTGCGTAACATTATATTTTTCATTTTTAAACGCAGCAGCATTTTCCTTTGCATAATTATCAACATCCTGCAATGAAAAATCAGTGACGCCTTCGTTATGCCGTGTAAAAAATACAATTCTAGCTGCCGTCATAGCATCAATCTGCTGATCCCTAAAATAAAATTTATCTGTTAAAAACGGATTGTAAGTCCAGTCAGTTTTAATTCCCGCTTTGTTGTAAGTAGATTCATTTTTGTAATAATGATAGCCCCAGGCACCGCCGTTCACTCCATCCATTTCCTGTTCATTTAAAATTTTTGCTTTTGTGTTCATAATAGTCTCCTTTAAAAACTCCGCGTTAGCGGCTTTTGTTTTCTTCTGTTTCAGAAGATGTCTTTACTATAACCGCGCCGTGTTGCCACATGTGACCGAGGACAGATATAAAATTTGTGGTATACTATTTTCCATGAATCTTTATGTGGATGAATCAGGTTCTATAAATAACAAGCTGAAAGAAAAGCCTTTTATAATTTCAATAATTCATGTTCTTGATTTTAAAAAACTAAACGTTGCCTATAAACGTTTTATTTCATCAAATTTCAAAAAACTTCAGAATTTGGATAGAGATTTTACAAATGAAAGTGGTGTTCTTCGGAAAAAAGGCGGTCAAATGTTTCAAAACGGGAGGTTCAAGGAATTAAAGGGCTCTCAATTTGATCAGAATATGCGGAAGGCTTTTGTAAATTTTTTCTCCCGAAGTAATTATTTTGAAGTCTGCTATATCAAAATAAATAATGATCTTCTTAGTGATAAGATTTGTGAAAATACGGCAAGAGCGTTTAATTATTCATTTAAAATTGCCCTTTCGTATTTTATTCAGCATAAGATTCTTCCTGATGAAGATTGTCTGATTCAGTTAGATGAACGGAATGAAAGAACGGAAGCGAAATTTTTTCTTGAAAATTATTTAAATACAGAACTTTGCCTTAATGGGATTTCAAACCACCATTTTTCTGTAAAATATCTTGATTCAACGAATAATCCTTTTATTCAAATTGCAGATGTATTTGCAAATCTTTATTATGCGGAGTTAAATACAGGAGCTTACACTAATGAGATTTTAGATTTACAAAAGAAAGGAATTTTACGAGGCATTTTTGATTTTCCTCTTAGAAAAAGAAGTACGGACAAAAAAAATTGACAGATGGCAGTAAAACAATTATATTTTAAGTGTCAACAGTAAGTCTT
>CAVHTI010000032.1:0-25314 GCA_963638805.1 Anaerobutyricum sp. | reverse complement strand
TAACAATTATGCACTTGTAGGTTTGGGCGATACCGAACGCAAACAAAATCATCTGAACGAGGCAATAAAATATTACACAAAATGCCTTTCAATTTTCCCAGAAAACAATTATGCCCTTTTTGGCCTTGCTGACTGCTACAAATCACAAAATCAGTATTCAAAGGCAATAAATATCTGGCAGCAGTATTTAAAACATGACGAAAAAAACATCACAGTAATCACCCGCGTTGCCGATGCCTACAGAAAAACTCATGATTTTAAGAAGGCAAAGGAACTTTATCAGAAAGTTCTTGAAATGCAGGAAGATAACGCTTATGCACTCATAGGTTTAGGTCATTTAAACTATGATTTTAAAGAATATAAAGAGGCCCTGTATTACTGGAACCGAGTTTATGAAATTAATCAGGACAATTCTGATATTCGAGTTCTTACAGCCATTGGTAACTGTTACAGAAAATTAAAGAATTTTGAAAGCGGAACTAAATATTTTGAACTTACACTTGAACGTGAACCACAGAATTTTTACGCTCTTTTTGGACTTGCAGACTGTTACCGCGGAATGAACCAGCAGGACAAATCAATTTATTACTGGAATAAAATTCTTGAAATGGATCCTAAAAATAAGGTCATTTTGACAAGAGCCGGTGATGCTTACAGAACAACCGGAAATTACGAAGAAGCAAAAAATTACTACAACAAGGCACTTGATATTGATTTTGACATTTATGCAGCAATCGGACTTGCTTTGATTTGCAAATGCGAAGGAAAATTTGACGAAGCTGTAAACAGATTTATCACTTTGATAAAAGAAGATCCTAAAAATCCGCGTCTTTATGCCGACCTTGCCGACTGTTACTGTTGCGCAGGACAAAAAGACAAGGCAAAAAAACTTCTTGAAGATTATTTGAAGACTGACAACAGAAATCTTTTGATAAAAACTGCTTACGACAAAGTTTTGCGACAATAGATTGTGATGGAAAAAATTGTACTGACAGGCCTGCTCCCTGATGAAATTACGGAAAAACTTGAACTTCAGCAGAAATTCCGTGGTAAACAGATTTTTAAATGGATTGGCTGCGGAGTTGAATCTTTTTCGCAAATGACAAATTTGAGTCTTGACTTGCGTAATGTGCTTGAAGAAAAAGCTTTGTTGCGCTCAAGTAAAGTTTCAAACGTTTTAAAAGATCCTGACGGTACAATAAAATTACAAATTACATTAAAAGATGGCAATGCTGTAGAAACTGTCCTTTTAACTGATAAAGAAGGGCGAAAAACCGCCTGTGTTTCGTGCCAGGCCGGTTGTGCAATGAAATGCGCTTTTTGCATGACAGGCACTCTTGGCCTTGCAAGAAATCTTGAAGCAAATGAAATTATTGAACAGTTTTTATATCTTGAATCAATTGCAGGAAAGTTAGACAACATAGTTTTTATGGGAATGGGCGAACCAATGCAAAATCTTGAAGCCATCCGTAAAACTATAAAAATTTTGTGCAATCCGGACGGACGTGCCCTTTCTTCAAAAAGAATTACCCTTTCAACCTGTGGAATTATCAAAGGAATTTATGATCTTGCAGACAATGGTCCGCACATAAGACTTGCAGTAAGTTTAACAACCGCAAATGAAGATTTACGAAATGAACTTATGCCCGTAAACAAGGGAAATCCTCTTAGTGAATTAAAAAAAGCGATTGCCTATTATGCAGAAAAATCTGGAAAACGTGTGACACTGGAAGCAGCCCTTTTGCATAACAAAAACACAGATGACGAAAGTGCGCAACGATTAATCGGTTTTACAAAAAATCAAAATGTAAACGTAAATTTAATTCCCTGGAATCCTGTTTCAATTTTACCTTTTGAAGAACCTGGAAGTAATGAAGTTCGAAGATTTGTTTCTAAACTTGAAAAAGAAGGCGTAAACGTTACTTTAAGAACAAAGCGTGGCCGAAAAATTGGCGGGGCCTGTGGCCAGTTAGGAAAAACTCAATAAAAAATTCAACAAAAATGAAAAAAAAGTTTGACAGAGCAAAAACCGTGTTGTAATATTTTATTAATGTGATAGTTGTACTATCAGTATTACAAAATCACTATCACAAATAAAACAAATGCGGGGAAATATGCTTTATAAATCTGAAAAAGAATATCTGGCAAAAGAAAATACAATTCTCACAAAATTTTATATTCCGGAAGTTTTAGAGAAATTTAGTTTTGATTCAGAAAATGCCGCGAAATTTAAAGAATTCAATGCAAAAAATGCTTGGATTAATGTTGGCGGCTGGCAGTCCTGGAATCCTGGATATGAAGTGGAAAGCAAAAAAAAGCAGATGGCACTCACCTGTCATATTGTTAAGCCGTTCAATTCTTACCTGAAATTCCCGCAGACTCATTATAAAGAATCAAAAAATCTGGTTTTAGGACAGTTTATAATTTATTTAAGATGGGAAGATTTTTACCTTTGCTTTGTATCTTCTGGAAATATTGAAAATGTATTACCGCCAGTTCAGTTTGTTGTAAATCGTAAAGAAAATTCTGTGAGCGTTGAACTTTGTGATAAAGGAAAACTCTGGAAAAAAGATGAACTTCAGTCTGAAATTCAGATTTTCTGCGCTGATTCGTACTTTGCGCTTAAAGAAAATCTTATAAAAATTTTTGGAACTTCAGATAAGGAAAGAAATGAATATTCAAAACGCTTTGACCAGATTCAATTTTTGGGAAAAACCGCTGCCGGTTGGGAATCTTGGTACAATCATTATTCAAATATTGACGAAAAATTAATTCTTGATGATTTAGAATCATTAAAATCAACAAAAAATATCATAACGCTGGGAAATTATAAAAATCCTGTGTTTCAAATAGATGACGGCTGGGAAGCGGCTTTGGGAAACTGGGAAATAAGAAAAGATAGATTTCCAAATGGATTAAAATCAATTACAGAAAAAATTGAAAATTCAGGCTATGTTCCGGGACTTTGGATTGCGCCTTTTATAATTGACTTAAGAACTCCACTTGCAAAAAATCACCCAGACTGGATTTTAAAAAACGAAAAAGGCAAGCCGGTTGAGGCGGGATTTAATCCTCTGTGGGGAGCAAAATTTGGCAGGGAACAGCCGGGATTTCCGGGAAGTTTTTACGTTCTTGACATAAGTATTAAAGAAGTAATTGATTATCTTGATAAAATCATTGAAAGAGCCATTGAAGACTGGGGATTTAGATATTTAAAACTTGATTTTTTGTATGCCGGAATGATTTACGGAAAACGAAAAAACGGCGATTCGTCTTATGAATGGTATGCCACGGCCGTTTCTTATCTGACTCGCCGTCACGAAAATTCCAAAGGTCAGGAAGTTACATATCTGGGTTGTGGTGCGCCTTTTGAACTTTCGTTTAAAGACTTCCCGCTTTGCAGAATTGGCTGCGACACTTATGAACACTGGGAAAACAGTCTTTCTAAAAGGCTAAGAATCAACGGTAGAAATTCGGCAGTTTTGAACCTTACAGATTCAATTGGACGAGCATTCTGGGACAAAATTGTTTTTGCAAATGACCCTGACGTTATTTTTATCAGAAACAATAATTGCAGTCTTACGAAAAATCAAAAAATCCTGATTGGAACGGTTGCGGCAATATGCGGAAGTCAGATTATGTATTCTGATGACCCATCCGGCAGCAATTCCACGCAGGAAACAAAACTTGCAGAAGAAATTTCTGAAATTTTTAAAAAATATCAAAATGAAGAATTCAGCATAAAAACTGTAAGAGAAAATATTTATGAAGTTCACTCAAAAAGTGGAAGATACAACGGCATTTTAAATCTGGAGGAAGGATATGCAGATATTCAATAACGAAATCAAAAAAAGTGACTACAAAAAGGCCTGTAAATCACAAAAAAAATTCATAAAGAAATTTGGCGATGACAGAGAAAAAAACTATCATCTTTCTTTAAAAGAAAACGACATTATAGGTGATTTTCTTGGGGTAAAAACAATTGTAATTGACGAAAACGCCACGGTTCCGTTTGAAGAACAACTCAAAAAACTTGGCGGTAAACCTATAATCATCGGAAATATCCGAATGGGCTTTGGTCATTACAGAATTTCTATGGCAATGGCGAGCGCTGCAAAAGCGTTGGGCTACACTCCTCTCTGGCTGGATTTGAATTCTTTTCCGCAGACAACCTGCACAAAAATAATTTCGTATCAAAATGACCTTTATTCACTTGGTTCGCGACTTTCGCAAAAATTCAGTTTGTTTAACAAAATCGTCTGGGAACCAATGAATTACGAAGGATTTAAAAAACTTTCTTACAATGCTTCTGATCAAAAAAATGCAGAACTGATGACTACAATTTTTAAAGAAATTCCAAAAGATATTCCGTTGATTGGAACTCATGTCTGGCCGTCTCAGGCTGCAATTCACGCGGAAATGACAAATGTTGTTAACGCCATTCCTGATAACTGGCCGATGGCTCTTCATCTGGCGGAAGGTTCTTTGCATACAGTTCAGACTTGGAATGCTTATTACGGCTACAGAACATTAAACGGTTTTGTAAAAGGAAAAATCTTAAATCCTATTCCAGAAAATGAAATTAAATACACGGGACATTATATTGATAATGAACTTGTGAAAAATATTGAAACTGACTGTAAAAACAGAATTGAACGCGCAAAAAATGGTAAACCAGTGAGATTTCTTCTTACAATCGGTGGGGCCGGCGCTCAGGGCGAATTTTTTGCGGCAATCATAAAAACTTTGATTCCTTATGTAAAAGAAAACAAAGCCTGCATTTATGTAAATTGCGGTGACTATGAAAATGTCTGGGAAAATCTGAAAAGAATGATTCCTCAGTTAAATGATGAAACTTTGTGCAAAACTCATTTTAACGACTGGAAAGCAGAAACGGCCTTTGCAGCAGATTCAGTTTCGGCAACTGATGAACAAAGCGGAAAAGGAATTCACGTTTTCTGCAATAAGGATATTTTTGCAGCAGTTTACATCACAAATCTTTTGATGCGCGGAAGTGACGTGCTTATCACAAAACCTAGTGAACTTTCGTTTTATCCTGTTCCAAAATTATTTATCAGACGCGTTGGCGGACACGAAATGTGGGGCGCAATTCATTCTGCAGAAATCGGGGATGGAACTCAGGAAGAAGAAACTCCGGAAATGGCGTGCAATTTAATCAAAATGATGATGAATGACAAGACAATAATCATTAATATGTGCGAAAACATCATGAAAAACAAGGCTGATGGCATTTATGACGGGGCATTCAAGGTTGTAAAACTAACTGAAGGAAGGTAAAAATGACGGCACTTGAAAAACGAAAAGAAGAACAGGAAGAACTGCTTTTGCAGCGAAAAAACAGGATTTTGCAGGCATCTTTTAAACTTTTTGCAAAAAACGGAATGGACTCAATTGCCATGACTGATATTGCAAAAGATGCGGAAATTGGAGTTGCGTCCCTGTACCGCTATTACGCCACAAAGGAAGAAATTGCAATCAGAACCGCCATTTGGGCCTGGCAGCAGATGAAAGAAATAATTTTGCCGGCCGTAAAAGTTCCCGGCTATGAAAATTTAAGTGGCCTGGAGCAATTGGAAAAAATCTGCAATATGTTTGTGATTTTGTGCAAATCAAATAAAGAATTTTTAAGTTTTATATACTTTTTTGACTCTTACGTAATACGCCAGCACGTGGTAAGCGAAAGTATGAAAGATTATGAAAATGAAATTTCTTTTGTAAAAGATTTTGTTGTACAGGCAATTCAAAAAGGCTTAAACGACAAATCAATCAAAAAAGAATATGAAAATCAGGAAAACATCTTGTACTTTACTGTAATGCACACACTTTTTAGTACTGCACAAAAATTATCACTTTCGGGCGATATGCTTGAAATGGACAAGGTTGTTTCACCTGATCAGCAGATGAAATTTTTAATCAATTTGATTCTTGCTCAATTAAAAAATTAAAATTTTGACTCTGAAAATCAGATTTTTAGAGTCTTTCATAAAAAAACAGGAGGCTTTTATGGAAAATAAAAGGAAGTTAGGACTTGGCGAAAAATGTTCCTATGGTTTGGGAGCAATCGCAAAAGACATGGTTTACATGCTTAGTGCAAGCTATGTTTTGTATTATTTTCAGGATATTCTTGGCGTAAGTGCAGCAGCAATGGGAATTATTCTTCTTGGCGCTAGAATTTTTGATGCTTTTAATGACCCGATTATGGGCGTTATTGTTGCCAAAACAAAAACTAAAATGGGAAAATTCCGTCCTTGGCTTTTGATTGGAACTTTAACTAATGCAGTTGTTCTCTTTTTGATGTTTGCGGCCCCTCCAAAAATGAATGCCGGCGGACTTGTTGCTTATGCCGCAATCACATACGTTATGTGGGGCGTTACCTACACAATGATGGATATTCCTTACTGGTCAATGATTCCGGCCTTTACTGAAGGCGGTAAAGAACGCGAAAATCTTACAACTCTAGCCCGCTCATGTTCAGGAGTTGGTTCTGCAATCATCACAGTTATAACAATGATTTGTGTACAAAAACTTGGTACTGCGTTTGCCGCTAGTAATGCCTCTGCTAAAGAAATTGAAAGAATTGGTTTTAAATGGTTTACACTTGCAGTCGCTGTGATTTTCGTAATTTTTGAAGTAATCTGCGTTGTAAGCATAAAAGAAAAATCTACCGTAAATATGAAAACTGCCTCTGTAAAAGATATGTTTTCGGCACTCGTTCATAATGATCAGGCAATGGCAATTGTAATCACGATTGTTTTGATTAACTGTTCAATTTATCTTACTTCAAACCTTGTAATTTACTTTTTCAAATATGATTTTGGCGGCCAGTCATGGTATAACGGCTATACCTTGTTCAATACCTTTGGTGGCGCAATGCAGATTCTTTCTATGATGGTTTTGTATCCGATTTTGCGAAATGCCTGCAAACTTAATTCAAGAAAGATTTTTTACATCAGTCTTATAATGGCAGTTTTGGGATACATTTCATTATTTGCCCTGACCTTCACAAAAATGGGCAATGTTTACGTTCTCTTTATTCCAGGATTCTTTATTTTTGCGGCAAACGGAATGTTTACAATTTTGACGACAGTATTTCTTGCAAACACTGTTGATTACGGTGAACTTAAAAACGGCCGCCGTGATGAAAGCGTTATTTTTTCAATGCAGACTTTTGTCGTAAAACTTGCATCTGGAGTTTCAATTTTCATTGCTTCTATGGCACTGCAAATCTTAAACCTTAATAATTCAACTATCAGTGAAGCTGAAAAAGTCGTTGATTTTTCTGCAACGGTTTCTCAAAGTGCAAAACTTGGCTTAAGAATGACAATGGTTTTGATTCCGGTTGTTGGACTTATAGTTGCATTTATCTGCTTTAAGAAAAAATACATTCTTACAGACGAAAAACTTGCAGAAATTTCTGAAGAACTGAAAAAGAAACACGCGCTTGCTGAATCATCAGAATCATCAGAATCATCAGAATCATCAGAATCATCAGAATCATCAGAATCATCAGAATCATCAGAATCATCAGAATCATCAGAATCATCAGAATCATCAGAATCATCAGAATCATCAGAATCATCAGAATCATCAGAAAAATAAAAAATATTTATTTGAATTACGACGAATTGTGAAGTATAATTGTATAAAAAGTTCGGAGAAATTCTAATGCAAAAAAAAATTTATGTAGTTGGTATGTTTGATGATGGAACGGCAGGTAAAGTTCAAGCTGCTGTTGCCACAGTTGCAGGAGTTACAAACGTTGTCGCAAATTGTGAAAAATCACAGGTTTTAGTCGACTATAACGATGCAAGTGCAGAAGATGCAATTAATGCTGCAATTACTTCTTGTGGCGTTGATGTAATCGGATAGTTCATCTTTTTACATATGAAACTAACTATATTAGACGGTCATGCTGTTAATCCGGGGGATTGCACCTGGGATTCCTTTAAGGAAATTGACGGTATGACCGTTTTTGTTTTTGAGCGCACTCCTCAAGATAAAGTAATAGAACGCATCGGGGATTCTGATATTATTCTTTTGAATAAGATTAATTTAGACGAAGAAGTTTTTTCTGCCTGCCCTAATTTAAAATACATTGGAGTTCTTGCAACCGGTTACAATGTAATTGACCTTGAAGCCGCAAAAAAATATAACATCACAGTTACAAATATCCCGTCATACTCTACAGATGCCGTGGCGCAGCACGTTTTTGCGTTCATTCTGCACTTTACAAATCTTGTGTCACTTCATAATGATTCAGTTCAAAAAGGAGACTGGGTAAAATGTCCGGACTTTTGTTACTGGAACGACAGTTTAACAGAACTTGCCGGCAAAACTCTTGGAATTTTTGGTTACGGTCACATTGGAAAAAAAGTTGCACAAATTGCAAAAGCATTCGGAATGAATGTAATCTGCTGTACCAGGACACCAAAACCGGATATGCCACCAAATGTTTCGTTTGAAGAACTTTTAAAAACTTCTGATTTTGTTTCGCTCCACGCGCCATTAACACCGCAGACAAAAAAAATAATCAACAAAGATTCAATTTCTCTGATGAAAAAATCTGCAATTTTGATAAATACCGCGCGAGGTGGATTTATTGTAGAAAAAGATCTTGCTGAAGCATTAAAACAACACAGAATCAAAGCTTATGCCACTGACGTTGTTGCAGAAGAGCCAATGAAAAAAGACAATCCTCTTTTAAATTGTCCAAACTGCATAATTACCCCGCACATTGCCTGGGCTCCTAAAGAAACCCGCCTTCGCCTGCAAAAAATTGCACTAGAAAACTTAAAACAATGGTTGCAGGGAACGCCTCAGAACGTTGTAAATTAAGTTACATTCAAAAAAAAAGCACGGCAAATTAAAATTCACCGTGCTTTTTTATTTTTAAAATCTTAAGAAAAGTGCAAGTTTCCCTGCATTTTTTCAAAAATCCTTATTTTTTTAAGAAAACCGGAATCTGATCAATTGGAGCATCAACAGTTACAGTTTTTCCACCGTCAATAACTTCTTTTGTATTAATATTTTCCCATTTTCCGCAAGGAAGATAAACTTCACGTTTTGTTTCGCCAGCGTGCAAAACCGGAGCAACCAGATATTTTGAACCGAACATATACTGATCTTTCAAATCCCAGCATTTTTTATCTTCCGGGAATTCATAGAACATTGTTCGCATAACAGGACTTCCGTTTTCGTTAGCTTCTTTCATTACATCATAAACGTAATCTTTGATGCTTTCGCGAAGTTTAATCTGTTTTTCCATAATTTTCTGAGCTTCAGGAGTATAGCTCCAGATTTCGTTAGGACGTCCGGTATAAAGATAACCGCCACCATAACCGCGCTCAGGATCTTTATCAAGAGGAGGAGTATCGTGAGGATCGCGGTCTCCGTGAAGTCGCAAAATTGGTGACCAAACGGCCCATTCAAACCATCGTTCAAGAAGTTCAACGAAGGCAGGATCTTCAGGATTTCCGTACATAAATCCGCCAATATCAGTTGTCCACCAAGGAATTCCGGCAAGTCCAATATTCAAACCTTCACAAATAGAATCCTGCAGACATTCCCAAGTAGACTGAACATCACCGTTCCACAAAACATTGTTGTATTTCTGAGAACCAACCCAGCAGCAGCGCTCAAGATTTACAAAATCCTTTCTGCCGATTTTTACCATTCCGTCATAGAAAGTTTTGCTGTAATAAAGCGGATAAATATTTGAACAAGAAAGTGCCGAACCCAACTGATAGCGGTAGTTTCCGTAATCATAAACATTAAAATCAGGTTCAGCATTGTCCATCCAGAACATATCAATGCCGTAATCAGCATAATTTTTGTTAACGATATTCCAAAGATATTCACGAGCCTCAGGATTTGTTGCATCAAAAGTCAGACAGTCGCCCATAAAGTCATAAGTCTGATTTGTACCACGCTCAGTGCGAACTAAAAATCCCTTGTCTAGCATTTCATAAAAGTGAGAACATTTTTTATCAACAGAAGGCCAGATAGAAACCATAACCTTAGTTCCCATTGCGTGAAGTTCATCGCACATTGCCTTAGGATCCGGCCAGTATTCTTTATCAAAACACCAGTCCCCCTGACGCGGCCAGTGGAAAAAGTCAATTACCATCACATCAAGATGGATTCCCATTTCCTTGTATTTTCTAGCAACCGTCAAAACTTCGTCCTGAGTTCGGTAGCGGAGTTTGCACTGCCAGAATCCAAGATAATCCTTAGACAAAACCGGAGCACGACCAACAGCCGCAGTATAATTTTCAATGATCTTTGCAGGAGTATCGCCAACAGTAATCCAGTAATCCATAACCTGAGTGCTTTCTGCAACCCATTCAGTCATATTTTTACCAAAAGTTACGCGACCAACTGCTGGATTGTTCCACAAAAATCCATAACCAAGATTAGAAACTGCAAACGGAATAGAAATCTGACTGTTTCTCTGAGCAAGTTCAAGCACACAGCCTTTCATATCAAGTTCAGAAACAGGATACTGTCCCATACCAAAAAGTTTTTCGTCCTTATTCGGATCAAAACGAACAGTAAGTTTATAATTATTATCGCCGCCAATTAAACCACGCCATTCACGGGCAATAACTTTAGTACAAACAGATTCCTTACTTGCCGAAGGATCATAACTTCTAAAAAATTCGTGAAGAATCTGAACATCATCCTTATAAAAAGACAAAACGCCGTTAGAATTCATTTTTGCAGTAAGCCGACCGTGCTTAATGGAAGCTTCCCACTGCCCGATTTCAACTTTTACAGCATCATTTTTTACTTTTTCAGTTAAACCCCATGCCATATCTTTCAATTCAGGCGAAAGAGTTGACCGAATTCTCAAAGAATCTTTTCCCCACGGTTCAATCAAAAGAGTTTCATTACCCTTTTTAAAAACCAGACTGTCTTTACCATTCAGGAACATAAAACCATCCTTATCAGAAAAACTGACAGAATAATTTTATCATTACAAAACACAATTTTACACTAGAATTTTTTATTACATTTACTGATTTTTTGTGTAAAATTTTATGCGCAAATGCCTCGTCCAAGTCGCATATGACGTTCGCATTGGTAGCCATCAATTTTCCGGCGCAGTGCCGTGGGGAAATTCCAATTTTCAGAAATTTTTGCTAAAACACCTCCGCTGTGTCAACTTTAATTTCGCCGGCAATTATTTTTACTTTTGCCTGATGTTTTGCATTTTCAAGGCCGGTCACAGAAAATAAAATCTCGCGGTTGCCAGTGCCGTAAACTTTTCGTGCCGTGTCTATGACTTTTCCGTCAATTTCAATTTCAAGCAAGGTGCCGCCTTTAGAAACGCCCGTAACATTGAAGCCTTTCCCTTCAAAATCAAGCGTAAACGAACAATTATCTTTGCCAGTGGAAATTGTCCTGTTATGATTTTTAAAAGAATCCATCAAAGAATGATTCCAGCCGTTACTGTAATTAAAGCAAAAATCAGAATCATCATAGCGAGTGATATACGGCGCGTAACTGTCAATTTCTTCGACTTTTAAATTATCAAAATAATTTTGATCATAAGAACTGTAAATTGCAACGCGGCCACCAGAAGGCAAACTTGAATAAAGTTCCCGCGCGGTATTTTGAATTAGGACTTTGCCGTTTACTGCAATCTGAATAACATCTTCCCACGCAGAAATTTTCAGATTATTCCACTCCTGTATTTCAGTTTTTACAGCCGCAAGTCTTTTGTACCCTTGATTTAAATAAACGTTTCCATCTGCATAAAGCTGAAGCCACCAGCCGTTTTTGCCCTGGTCCGGCAGATTATAGCGAATTCCAATTCCCGCGTAACTTTTTAATCCCGGATTTTCTGTAAATTTTACATCAATTGAAGCGCTATAATTAAACCAGCGGTCATCACCAAGATTTGTAACCGGATCTGGAGTTGCGCCCCATTCCTTTGCTTTAGTTTCTTTTGTGATAAGCTGTTTTAAAACATTTTTTCCGTTCAGTTTTACAACTTCAAAAGCGCCACCTTCATCTGTTGTGTAGCGCGGGGCATTTCCACGTTCTGCAAGGTAATTTTGATCATATTCTGAATATTCAAAATCATCAGTATAAGGGAGTTTTAAAATTTCGCCTTCAACATTCTGCTTTACTTTTTCATCATCTTTATCAAGCGTTGTGAGCGTTACAATTGAATAAGGATTTACTTCAAAGCTAAAGTTTCCGTTTTTTGAATTCAACGTTTTGATTTTTTTAAAATAATTTTCATCATAAGGATTTTGCACAGAATCAGGGCCACGAGTTTCCCAGACATAAATATTTCCGTTTTTCAGATTTTTTGTTTCAAAACTATATTTGATTTTTTCACTGGTTGTGTTGCAAATTACGCAGGAAAAATCTCCGGTCTGCACGTCGCAAGCCGTAAGATAATTATATTTTGAATCCACAATTGCGTGTCCGTCCCCGCCAGCTTTGCCGTCACCATTACAACCGGAATTTATCATGCACCAGCCTTTTGGAATAAAATTACTAAAATGCCGTGTCATATAATATCCGGTGTCCAGAATGTAATTGCCGTTCCACGGTTCGTTGGCGGTAATCAACTGTTTGCAACAATAGGTAACGCCATCGTAATAACTGTTTACGACCGGCTGAAATTCATAAAGTGTCATTGAACCTTGCGCGTACATTGTTATAATCCGCGTTGCAATATCAAGAACGCCGTTAATTCCAGTCAAACCGCTGTTGCCTTCATCAAAACGGTAAGTTCCCTTTGCATATTTCATTGGCGAAGAACCTTCAGAAAACCACACTTCCTTGCCACAATTCTGCTGTAAATATTTTGTATTTGGAGTTGACCACGAAGTATAATGGCTTCCAACAACGTCAATTGCATCGCAAAGTTCCTTATCTTTCAACATTGAATCACAAATACGCCAAGTGCAAACTTCTTCGCCGGCAACAATCTTGATTTTAGAAAAATCATAAGGAGTTTCTTTGTCCGCTTTTAAACTTTTTGAAAGATATTTAATCCAGTTTAAATCCGTTGCACGTTCATTTTGAGTGCAGCTTACATAATCAAAAACAAGTCCAAATTTTTCATAAGCCGAAACAAGATTGCCTTTGTACCATTTATAACGCGCGGCATAAACATCTTGCGAAGAACTTACCCACAAAGGCTCGCTCCACCAAAGCATATCAAGAGTCAAATCAGGATTTACCTTTTTTGCATCTGAAGCAAGAATGAATCCGGCCCCTCTCGTAACGTCCGCTTTTTCGTCTTCAAAACGCATTGTTGCAGGTTCCGTTCCTGATGAAGAATTTATGTCAGAGCCCATTTCAATTTTTAAGTGATTAATTCCAAGCCCCTTGTCCGTAAACATATATTCAAGAATTTCCTGATATTCCTGAGGATGTTCCCACTTATAATCGACCAGCAGCCTTGAAGAATTGTTTCCGCTGACCATTCCCATTCCGCGCCATTTTTGATTTTCAAGTGTCACGGCATCATTTAAATCAATTTGAATTTTCATATTCAGTTTCTCCCCAAAAAGTGCAAAAAATCCGTTAAAAAGGATTAATGCAGTGCATAATATTTTTTTCATTTTTCTACTTCCTGACATTATTCTTATGCCTGTAAAAAAATAAAACAATCTGAAATTTTTAAACGCACTCTAAAATTTTTAAACTGATTTTTTATAACCCTTGCAAATGTCCCCGTTCACGATAATTACTCGCGCTTATTCCTTCATATTTTTTAAAGACCATTCCAAAATAATTCAGGCTGTTAAAACCTAAAATCTGGCCGATTTCGCTCAATGAAAGTTCCGTGCTGTCCAAAAGATTTTTTGCCTCGGAAATTCTTTTGCGCGCAATAAATTCCAAAGGCCGCATTCCCATTGTCTTTTTGAAAATTCTGCAAAAATATTGAATTGAACAGCCGGCTTTTTGTGCAAGTTCTTCGTCCGTAATGTCTTTTTTATAATTTAAATCAATGAAATCAAGCGTTTTTTTGATTACAGGATTTTGCAAAATCGTTTTATTTTCGTAAAAAAAATTCTTTACAGTAAGGATGTATTCATAAATGTACTGTGAACAAAGTTCTCCACTGTCCGATTTTTCAGACAATTTAAATATTTTCATGAAAATTTGCTCTATTTTTTCAAAATCTGTCATTTTTTTTATAAAAAATTCTTCAAATCCCAGCGCTTTCATAATTTCCAAAATATTCTGACCACGAAAAACGCACCAGCAAGTCTGCCAGTCATCTTTTTGCGGAAAATATTCGTGAGGCACAGAAGGCGGAAGATACAAAAAATCCCCAGATTCAAGATAAAAAGTTTCGCCGTTAATTTTTAAAACGCCCTTTCCACTTTTTGTAAAAAGAAACTGATGCGAAGTAAGACCATTTTCCCGGTAAACGTGATATTCCGGATCAGAAATTCCAATTCCAGTGAGATAAAACGGCAGATTTTTTTCTTTTAATAAAACCGGATAAATTGATTTTGTCATTATAAATATTTTAACCTCAATTTGTCATTATAAATATTTTAACCTCAAAATTAATATTTTTACAGCAATTTCAAAATGATGACTAAGGAATTGAAAAAATATATAATGATGGCACATTATTTTTATAAGAGGTAAAGCATGGGAAAAACAATTGCTCAAAAGATTTTTGAAAGTCATCTTGTAGATGCTCCTTTCCCAAATACTTATGTTTTAAAGTTGGACAGAGTTTTCTGCCACGAAATTACAACTCCAATTGCAATTAATGATCTGGTTGAACGCGGCAAAGATCGTGTTTTTGATAATACAAAAATTAAGGCTGTCATTGACCACGTAACACCTGCAAAAGACAGCAAAACTGCCCTCCAGGAAAAAATTATCCGTGATTGGGCAAACCGCAACGACATTAAAGATTTTTTTGACATCGGTTCAAACGGCGTCTGCCACGCAATTTTCCCGGAAAAAGGTTTTGTACGCCCAGGCTTTACAGTAATCATGGGCGACAGTCATACTTGTACTCACGGTGCATTTGGAGCATTTGCCGCCGGAGTTGGAACCACTGACCTTGAAGTTGGAATTTTAAAAGGAGTTTGTTCATTCCGCGAACCAAAATCAATTAAATTTGTTTTAAACGGAACTTTAAAGCCAGGCGTTTATGCAAAGGACGTTATTCTTTACCTCATCGGAAAAATTGGCGTAAACGGAGCAACAAACTGCGTTGTAGAATTCACAGGTCCTGTTGTTGATAATTTTGACATGGAATCACGAATGACTCTCAGCAATATGGCCGTAGAAGCCGGTGCAACTTCAGGAATTTGTTATCCGGACATTAAAACTGTTGATTATCTTTGGGATTTCATCAAAGACGAATACAAGACAAAAGAAGCAGCTCTTGAAGATTATTCAAAGTGGCGTTCTGATGATGATGCCGTGTACGAAAAAGTTTATACACTTGACCTTTCTGACCTTGAACCAATCTGTACTGTTGGCTACAAACCGGATCAGATTAAAAAAGTCAGCGAAATGAAAGGCACAAAAGTTAATCAGATTTACATCGGTTCTTGTACAAACGGCCGAATTTCTGACCTTAGAATTGCAGCTCAGATTTTAAAAGGACATCACATTGCAAAAGGTGTGCGAGGCATTGTTTCTCCGGCAACTCCAAAAATTTACAAAATGGCACTTGACGAAGGCATCATTTCAATTTTTATGGATGCAGGATTCTGTGTAACAAACCCAACTTGCGGAGCTTGTCTTGGAATGTCAAACGGTATTCTTGCGGAAGGTGAAGTTTGTGCTTCTACTACCAACCGTAACTTTAACGGCCGAATGGGTAAAGGCGGAATGGTTCATCTGATGAGCCCTGCGAGCGCTGCCGCAACTGCAATTGCCGGTACAATCACAAATTCTGAATTGTACAAAGGCTAAGACTTGAAAAAAATAATCCGTGGCACTAAAAACTGCGGATTATTTATCCACAATCGTGATTTTTAGTGCTATATTTTATATAGAGAAAACTAACTTGTAATGAATACAACAGGAGTTAAAAAATGAAACAATTTGGCGGACCCGTATTGTTTTTGGATCGTTCAGATATTAATACTGACGAAATTATCCCGGCTAAATATCTTACTGAAAATACAAAGCAGGCTCTTAAACCTTACCTTCTGGAAGATTTAAAACTTGACGGATTTAATCCGCAGACTGATGTTCCCGGAAAAAAAGTTATCATCACCCGTGAAAACTTTGGCTGTGGTTCAAGTCGTGAACATGCACCTTGGGCACTTGAAGTAAATGACATTTACGTTGTTGTTGCGCCGAATTTTGCTCGAATTTTCCGCCAGAATATGTATAACTGCGGTTTGATGGCTATTGAACTTGACAAAAAATCAATTGCAGACATTTTCCGGGAATTTGCAGATAAAGAAACGGAATGTAAAATCGTCTTCAATGATGATGGAACTGCAAAAGTAAAATTAATTGCCGGTTCATTCTCAAAAAGCTATCCTTTCAAACTTGATGATTTTGAAAGAGCTCTTGTTGAAAAAGAAGGCTGGATTGGCTACGCTGATTCAAAATACTAAAAAAGAGTTTTTCTAACTGTAAAAGCACCTGTCAATTTTCGGCAGGTGCTTTTTTTTTAATTTTCTTAAAAATCAATTTTACTATTGCGCAATAACTTTTTTTTTGTATAGTAGTTTTTAAGAGGATTCATTTTGAAAAAAGTTTCTTTAATCATTCCTTGTTTTAACGAACAGGAAGCTCTCCCTTTTTTTTATAAAGAAGCGTCAAAAGTAATGCAGAGTTTGAATTATGATTACGAATTTCTGTTCATTAATGACGGTTCAAAAGATGATACATTAAAAATCTTAAAAAATTTTAGTCTGAACGATTCCCATGTAAAATATATTTCTTTTTCACGCAATTTTGGAAAAGAATCTGCAATGTATGCGGGATTTTGCAATGCTACTGGCGATTTTGTTGCAGTTTTGGACGCTGATATGCAAGATCCGCCGTCACTTCTTCCCCAAATGCTTGAAATTCTTGAAAGCGCTGAATACGACAGTGTTGCAACTAGAAGGCAAGACCGCAAAGGCGAGCCAGTTCTTCGATCATTTTTTGCGCGAAAATTCTATTCAGTTATAAATAAAATTTCTGATGCTGACATTGTTGACGGCGCCCGTGATTTTCGGCTTATGAAAAAAGAAATGGTCGAGGCAATAGTTGCAATGAGCGAAACAAACCGATTTTCCAAAGGCATTTTTGGCTGGATAGGTTTTAAAACTTACTGGCTGCCTTACGAAAACACAGAACGCATTGCCGGCAAAACAAAATGGAATTTCTGGAGCCTTTTTAAATACGCCATCAGCGGAATAATCAATTTTTCGGAAGCCCCGCTGAACATAGCCTCATGGTTTGGAATTGGAATTACGCTTTTTGCATTCATATTTTTGATTTTTATTATCGTGCGCCGCCTTTGTTTTGGCGATGCAGTTGCCGGCTGGGCTTCTACACTCTGCGTAATTTTATTCATGGGGGGCATCCAGCTTTTTTGTCTTGGCGTTATGGGGCAGTACATTGCCAGAACTTATAGCGAAACAAAAAGACGACCACACTACATCATTTCTGAAACAAACAAAAATGATGCAGAAAGGATCGGGTAAAAATTAAATCGTAAAAAAATATTGGAGGAAAATATTATGGAAGAACAAAAAGAAGATGGCGGAACGGTAACGGGGAATGATAAAAAAGATATAAAATCAAAATTCGTTATTGCCGGCAATCTGATTAAAGAAAAATGGAACTTGATAAGAGAAAATAAAAAATGGTTCTGGATTTTATGCCTCGTTCAGCTCGTTGCATTTAGTTCAATAATCCGTGCAAATTTCAAATACATTGATGATTTAGGAAGAACGATTAATGGTTATAAGGGGTGGAATAATTTTTCAAGATTTTCTTCCTGCTTTTTATCAACATTCGTTAACGCAGATAATTTTCTTACAGATATTTCGCCATTAACACAGTTTTTAGCAATCTTGATGCTTGCTTTGACCGGTATAATTTTAATCATAACGATTAATTCAAAAACCGGAAAAAAAACTAGTTTTTGGCAAATGATTGCTGTCTTACCGATTGCTATATCCCCTTATTTTTTATCGAATTTTTCATATAAATTTGACTCTCCTTACATGGCACTTTCAATTTTGGCATCAATTATCCCACTTTTATTTTTAGATGATAATCCGATTTTATATTTTGTTGTAAGTTTTGCAGGAATGCTTTTAACGCTCACAACGTATCAAACTTCAACCTGTGTTTATCCAATGGCTATAATCATGATAATGTCAAAAAGATGGGCAGACGGAGATTCTTCAAAAGACGTTTGGAAAAAAATTGGAATTTCGGTTGCTGCGTTTCTTGTAGGTGTTTTGTTTTACAAACTTTTCATAATGAAACCAGTTGCAAACTATGTAAATTCATCTTTTGCAGGTTTTAAGGGAATAATTGAAAACTATAAGCACTATTTTAAAAATATAAAATGGGATTTTAAACAATGGTGGCTTGTTATAATTGCTATCCAGATCGCTCTTTACATAATTTTGTTCATAAGAGATTCAAAGAACAACAAAGTTATGTCGTGTGTAGTTTCCTGTGCAGGCATGATTCTTTGTATATTACTTATGTTTGGAATTTACCCGGCACTGTCAAAACCTCTGTTTGGTCCAAGAGCAATGTACGGAGTTGGAATTCTTATTAGCCTGATATTTTTAATGAATAGTAGTCACGAAAAAGTTATTCTAAGCAAAATTTTCAGCTTTATTATAGTTTGGGCTTTTATTGTTTTATCTCTTACTTATGGAAACGCACTATCAGAACAATGGGACTATACGAAATTTTATACAGACTCAGTTGCTTATGATTTAGCTCAAATCGATTGTGTAAAAAATGGAAACTGCAAAGAAATTGAATTCTCAGGAAATATAGGAAAAGCACCTGCAATCAAAAAAGCTTGTGCAGAAAATCATATAGTTGGAAAGCTTGTTCCAAATACTTTTGCAGGTTCGTCAGATTATTGGGGAGCCTATTACTTACAAAATTACTATAACTTCCCTAAAAATGATTCAAAAACAGAACTGACAAAAGAAAATCTTCCAGAAATAAAAAACAGTAAATTCTACACAATTTACGGCGATGACACTCGTATTCTTGTTAAATTAAAAAGCTAAACTCATGGAATTTTCAAAATTATTAAAAAACTTCCGTGACCTCCTCCCATACCTGTTTTTTGGTGTGTGCACGACGCTTGTAAATATTGCGGTTTACGCGTTGTGTGCGCGTCTTTTGGGCATGCCGACCGTGCCGGGCACTATTATTGCGTGGATTGCGTCGGTACTGTTTGCATACATCACAAACAGAAAGTGGGTTTTTCACAGTTCGGCAAGCGGTCTTAGCGCAATTACAAAAGAAATTGTCTCGTTTTTTGCCTGTCGCCTTGCTACCGGCGTTATTGACTGGCTTTGCATGTTTGTTTTTGTTGATTTACTGCATTTTAATGATCTTGTGATAAAAATTGCCGCAAATATTCTTGTAATAGTTTTGAATTATGTTGCAAGCAAACTGATGATTTTTAAGAAAAAGAAAACTGAACCAGCAACTTCAGCCCCCGAAACTCCTGCAGAAACGGAGAATAAAATTTAACTATCATGGAGCAGAAGTCAAATCCCCTCTGCCCCATTTTTTTCAAAGATGCCCTTTAGTAATTCTGAACGCTAATTTCAAAATAACTTTGCGGATGAGCGCAAACCGGACAAACTTCCGGAGCCTTTGTGCCAACCACAATATGACCGCAATTTCGGCACTCCCAGACTTTTACTTCGCTTTTTGCAAAAACTTCCTGCATTTCAACATTATGAAGCAGCGCGCGATATCGCTCTTCGTGACGTTTTTCAATGGCCGCAACCGCACGGAATTTTGCCGCCAGAGCCTTAAAACCTTCCTCGTCCGCAGTTTTGGCAAAATCGTCATACATGTCAGTCCATTCGTAATTTTCGCCGTCCGCAGCCGCCTTCAAATTTTCCGCAGTAGAACCAATTCCGTCCAATTCCTTAAACCACATTTTTGCGTGTTCTTTTTCGTTATCAGCCGTTTTCAAAAAAAGTTCCGCAATCTGCTCAAAACCTTCTTTTTTTGCCTTTGACGCAAAGTAAGTGTATTTATTTCGCGCTTGAGATTCCCCAGCAAATGCTGCCTGTAAATTTTTCTCTGTCTGAGTTCCTTCGTACTTGTTCATTTTTTGCTCCTATAATTAAAAATAAACTGCATTTTTATCATGGCGGTCCGGCGTGCGCCTCTTTGTAAAAAAGATTAAGTCACCTTTCCACCACAAAAATCACAGTAAAAAAATCAATCAACAGCCCCATAACGCACACCGTCGGCTGTTCCGCAGTTCCGCTTTCGCTTCAAAATCCTCAGGCGCACAAATTGCGCGCCTTGCGGGTTTCAGCTTCGGCAGTTGAAACTGCCTTCGCTGCTGCTCCATAGCCTACCGCAAGTGTGTTACCGTCAGTTTTCCGTTCCAATTACATTTTCACTGCACTTTGGGCACAATCCCGTAAAAATCAAATTATGAGAATCAACATTAAAACCGTCATTTCCCATTTTTTTTGAAATTTCTGCCGTAATATTTTCAATTTTTGCAAGACACGCCTCATCAAAAGGTGCATCATACATTTTTTGACAATTTTTACAGCAAATGTGGTAGTGATTTTTTAATGTAATGTCATAGTGATCCGCCGCATCCGGCACAGAAATTTTCAACAGACTGCCGTTTTCGCTCAAAACCGCAAGATTCCTGTAAACCGTCCCTCTGCTGATGTGCGGGTCAATCGCACGCGCTTTTTCGTAAATTTCATCCGCCGTCGGGTGCGTGTAATTTTCCTCCATGATTTCTAAAATCAGTTTTTTTTGATTCGTATTTCTTGCATGCATAATTTTATTATAAGGGATTTTTTTGTTTTGTAAATAGTAATAAGTCCTAATATTAATAAAAAAAACAAAAATTTTAGGGGGCTCTCTAAAAACTAATGTCATGGGGCTGTCTTAAAACTAGTGTCATGCTGAATTTATTTCCGCATCTATTGCAAATGGATCCCGAAATAACTTCGGGATAACAGCAGTCGGAACTTGATCCAGAGTCGGAATGACACTAGAGTATAAACTTCTTAGACGGCCAGACTGCTCTTAATTCAATCTTGCAAGTTTTTCTTTTATAAACTCTGATTTTTCTTTTAAACCGATTTTTCCAAGTTTTATAAAAAGCACATTCGGCTGCGACGGTTCAAGTCTTATAACCCCAGGATTATTTTTTATAACTTCCAGCAATTTATCTATCGAAATATTTGAAGTCTGTTTAAATTCAACTTTTACTTCGCCCTGACGTTCTTTAATCGAACTGATTGAAAGTTTTTTGCACAGAATTCTAATTTCCGCAAGCGCGAGCAAACTAGAAACTTCGTCCGGGACAGGGCCAAAACGGTCGTTTAATTCATTTAAAATGCCGTCAAATTCTTCCTGACTCGTAATTCCGGCAATTTTCTTGTAAATTTCCATTTTTATCTGGGCATTTGTAATGTAGGTATCCGGAATAAATCCTGTGTACTCAAGTTCCATAAGAACTTCGCCCTGCTCAACATAATCTTTTTGAGACATCAGGCGGTTTACAGCGTCATTTAAAAGCCTTACGTACATATCAAAACCAACAGAATAAACTTCACCGGACTGATCTTTTCCCAAAAGATTTCCAGCCCCGCGAATTTCCATATCTTTCATGGCAATTTTAAAACCACTTCCAAGTTCCGTAAAATCACTTATAACCTGAAGTCTTTTCATTGCAACTTCGCTCAAAGCCTTATTTTCCGGGTACAAAAGATATGCGTAAGCCTGGCGGTCACTGCGGCCAACTCTTCCGCGCAACTGATACAACTGAGAAACACCGTACATATCTGCGCGGTCAATAATAATCGTATTTACATTTGGAATATCAATTCCGTTTTCTATAATTGTAGTCGCAATCAAAACATGAAAGCCGCCCATTTTAAATCGGTGAAAAATATCATCAAGTTCGGCGCTGGTCATCTGGCCGTGCGCAACATCAACTAAAACTTCCGGAACTATCTGTTCAATTTTGCGCCTCACATCCATCAAAGATTCAACTCGGTTGTGAAGATAAAAAATCTGGCCACCACGTTCAATTTCTTTTCGGATTGCGGCCGCTACGCGCTCGTCAGTATATTCATCAATTACAGTTTCAATTGGCTGTCGGTTTTGTGGCGGGGTCGTCAAAAGGCTCATATCACGGATTTTCAAAAGACTCATGTGTAGTGTTCGTGGAATTGGCGTTGCGGACATGGTAAGACAGTCTATGTTGTTTTTCATTTCCTTGAGTTTTTCCTTGTCTTTTACGCCAAAACGCTGCTCTTCATCAATTATCATCAAGCCAAGATTTTTAAATTTCACGTCCTTTTGAATAATTCTGTGCGTTCCAACCAGAATATCAACGTCACCGTCGGCAAGGCGTTTTAAAATTTTTTTCTGTTCAGCAGGCGGAACAAAACGCGACATTCGTTCAATTTTTACCGGGAAATTCTTAAATCTTTCCTTACAGTTTTCATAATGCTGCTCTGCAAGAATTGTCGTCGGGGCCAGAAACGCAACCTGTTTTCCGCCCATAACCGCTTTAAACGCCGCGCGCATTGCAAGTTCCGTTTTTCCATAACCGACATCGCCGCAAATCAAACGATCCATTGGAACCGGCCGTTCCATATCTTTTTTTATTTCTTCCGTCACTGACGCCTGGTCGGGAGTATCTTCGTATGGAAAAGCCGCTTCAAAAGTTGCCTGCCATTCAGTTTCTTTTGGAAAAGCAAATCCGACAGCCGCCTGGCGCCTTGAATACAAATCAATCAATTTCTGGGCAAGTTCTTCTACCGCCTGCCTTACTTTTGATTTTCTGGCCTCCCAGGATTTACTGCCGATACGGTCAAGTTTTGGAGTGTTTCCTTCGTTACCGATATACCGCTGCACAAGATTTACCTGTTCAATCGGCACAAACGCAAGTTCCTTGTCGGCATACTCAAGTTTTATGTAATCGCGCTCGTTGCCCATTGATTTTACGCGCTCAATTCCGTGAAAAAGTCCAATTCCCCAGTTCACATGAACAACATAATCACCAGGATTTAATTCAACAAAGGTGTCAATCGGCTTACTTTTCGCCTTTACATTATTTTTTGGAACATATTTTCGCCGTCCAAAAATTTCATTTTCCTGAATTACAAGAATTTTTACTTCCGGCAAACTAAAACCGGCAGAAATCGGCTCTGGAATCAACTGCAACGGATTTTGCAATTTTTCGTCATCAATAAAATCTTTAAAAATTTCGTGAATTCTAAGATTCTGATTCGGATTATCCGTGTAAATAAAAATATTCCAGTTATCTTTTTGAAAATTCTGAAATTCCTCTTTTATAAAATTGATATTTCCAAAAAAACTTCTGCCCGGCTCAGCCTTGATTTTTATAAACGAAGGATTTTCCTCTTCCGCACCGTCAGTCAAAACGGTTTTAAAAAATATATTCCGTTCAAAAGAATTTTTCAGGTCTTCAAACTTCAACAAATGAGATTCAACCGGCAAAACCGGCAATTCTTCGCGCGCCTTGCGGTACATTCCAGAATATTCCCGAAAAATCGTCATTTCGCCGTTCACAAGACGGTCATAATCAAGGTAAAGCACAAAGGAAGTTGAATCAATGTAATCAAGAATTGTGTAAGTTTTGTCCCACAAAAAACTATAATAAAACTCTTCGCCTTCGCTTTCGCCGTAAAGTTCAATTTCTGCAAGAAGATTTTGTTTATATTTTTCTGCATTTTCCGTAAAAGGAAGATGAACATTTTTTGAATTTTTTTCCGCCGTAAAATCTGAAATTTCTGGATTTTCAACGCTGACGGCAGTTTTATCATATTCAGTAAAAAATGATTTTAATTTTTCTATCGTTTCATCATTCCAAATAACTTCCTTCATCGGATAAATTATTACTTCATCTTTTGCGCCCGTCGTCACCTGATTATCCGCATCAAAAGATTTTATGTGCTGAATTTCCTCAAAATCAAAAATAATTCGCGTTGCATTTTCGTCATTCGGAAGAAAAATATCCAGAACTTCACCGCGAAGGCTAAATTCGCCCTTTACAGTAACTTTTGGAACTCTGATATAGCCAAGTTTCGTGAGTTTTTCCGCGATTTTTGTCGTATTTAAAACATCTTTTATTTTTAATTTAAACGAATTCGATTTTATATACTGCGGAGGTGGAAGTGGCGTTAAAAATTCCTTTTCTGTGATTATAAAAATTCTTGCCTTTTCTTTAAAAGTTTGCTGAATATCTTTTTGAACCAAAGTTGAAAGAAATCCGGCCCTTTTTCCAAAAACTACGGAGCCTTTTGCAGACGGTCGGTAAGGCAGCGTTCCCCAGGACGGAAAAATATAAATTTCAGCGTCAGGATAAATTGTATGAAAATCTACGGAAAGATTTTTTGCTTCAAATTCCGTCGGCACAACAATCAGAATATCACTTGAAAAAACAGAATATTTCGGAGATTTTTTTGAAGAAAAAGAATATTGATTTGCCTGCAGAGTTTTAAAATGACTTGCCTTGCACAATTCCTTTACAAAAAAAGAAAAAAGCGCACCCTGCAAACCGCTTACATAAAACGGAAATTCAGATTGCGGACTGCTGATTTTTGAAATACAGTTTTTCAAAACTTCAGACTGGTGTATAAGTTCATTTATGTTTAATGATTTCATTTTTTAATACCGAACATTATAATAAGTTTATCTCTAAAAATTATGATTTAGAGTTTTTAATAAATTTCAATTAAGGCTTTGCAGGAGACTACAGTGAATCTTCGTAAAATTTTTAATATTATAGCAATTTTCTTTGTTTTTGGGCAGATTAATCTTTTTGGCGAAATAAATCAGGAAAGTTTTAAGGACGCGAGTGTTTCCATAAAATATTACAACAAACAAATTTATTATCCGGGAAGTGCCGATGATTTTCCGATTTTTGTTCATATCACAATTAAAAATAACGGAACAGAAACTTTAAGATTTAAACTTGCAGATGACAGAACTTTCAGCATGGATTTTTATGCCTATACCACAAAAAACCGCAATCTTGATCAAACTGATTCTTTGACAGAAAAACGAACAACAAATCAAACCGTTTATTTCCGCGAAATTGCGATTGAAACC
>CAVHTI010000031.1:0-25714 GCA_963638805.1 Anaerobutyricum sp. | reverse complement strand
AGCTTGGAAAGAATTATGGCGAAGAAAACCTGACATTTACGGCAAAGTATGAAGAGTAAATTTTCGCTTTAACGCAAAAATACCGCCACAATATTACGTTATTTTAAACATACGTAAAATCTGTGGCGGTATTTTTATGCCCAGTACAATTTTCAACATACCCGGGCGCAACTTTATAGGTAAAAGTTCTTAAGAAAAATGCCTTAATGCTTTTTTAATAAAATGTCTTAAAATCAAAGTAAAGGTGTTAAAAAAACTAATAAACCAAAGGAGTTTTTATGAAAAAGGTATTGAGAAACGTTTTGTTTGCTGGTTTGGCAGGTCTTTTTGCTTTTACCGGCTGTTCAAAACAGGCTTCAGTTTCTGACACAATTAATTTGTGGGCATTTACTGATGAAGTTCCAGGAATGGTTGAAAAATACATTGCTGCTCACCCTGATTTTAAATTCAAGGTAAATACAACAATTATCGCAACAACTGATGGCGCTTATCAGCCGGCATTGGATCAGGCTTTGCAGTCTGGTGGAAAAGATGCTCCTGATATGTATGTTGCAGAATCTGCATTTGTTCTTAAATATACAAAGGGCGATATGCAGGATTACGCTATGCCTTACAAAGACCTTGGAATTGACATTGACAAGGCTTGTAAAGATGCTGACATTGCAAAATTCACAATGGAAATTGGTTCTAATTCAAAGGGCGAAATTGACGCTTTGGCTTATCAGTCAACTGGTGGTTGTTATATTTACCGTCGTTCTGTTGCTAAGGCAGTTTTTGGTTCTGATGATCCAAAAGTTGTACAGGATGCAATTGGCGGTGGTTCTGGTAACTGGAACAAATATTGGGAAGCTGCTGCAAAATGTGCAGAAAAAGGTTATGCAATCATCTCTGGTGATGGTGACCTCTGGCACGCTGTAGAAAATTCTTCTGACAAAGGTTGGATTGTAAACGGTAAACTTTACATTGACGGTAAACGCGAAGCTTTCCTTGATTATTCTAAAATGCTTTCTGATAACGGTTGGTCAAATCAGACTCAGGACTGGCAGGATGCATGGTTTGCTGATATGAAAGGCCTTGGCGAAAAAGAAGTTCTTGGATTCTTTGGTCCAGCATGGTTGATTAACTATACAATCGCTCCTAACTGTGGCGGTTCAAAACCTGGCGAAGGCACTTACGGTGACTGGGGTGTTTGTAACTCTCCTGTAGGATTCTTCTGGGGTGGTTCTTACATTCTTGCAAACAAAAATATGGCAAAAGACAAAGTTTCTGCTGTAAGAGATTTGATTGAATGGATTACTCTTGATACTTCTACTGACGGCCTCCTTTACAAATGGGCAAACGGAACTTTGAACGGCGAAGGCGGAACAAAAGATACAGTTTCTTCAGGAACTGTAATGGCAAAATCTAACGGAAATCTTGACTTCCTTGCCGGCCAGAATATGTTTGAATATTTCGTTCCAGCTAACCAGTATGCACGTGGTGATAACATGACTCAGTATGATGAAACAATCAATCAGTACTGGCGAGATCAGGTTAGACAGTACGCAAATGGCAACAAGAGCCGTGACGCTGCAATCAAAGACTTTAGACAGGCTGTTGCAGATAATCTTGGTATTGAGTAATAGAGTTAGAACAATGACCAGATAAATAAAAGGCAGTCCTGAATTGGAGTGTAAACTTTGTATGCTTCAAACCCGGCTGCCTTTTATTTTGTTTGTTTTGTTTTTGTTGTTTCGCCGGATTTTCTTTCCGGCTGATTTTAATGAGCGCGAGGACTTCTATTATGAAAAATAAATCTATAAGTTATGCAAAGTACGGTTACATTTTCAGTATTCCTTTTTTTGTAGCCTGGCTGATTTTTTCACTATATCCAACTTTATACACAATAATCATTGGATTCACAGATTTGCAGGGGGTTAGCAAGACTTCCTGGCATTTTTTAGACGATATTTTTGCAAATTACAAGATAATTCTGACTTCTCCAACATTCAGAACTGCCTTTAAAAATACATTTTTAATCTGGATTTGTAATTTTATTCCCCAGATTGTACTGGCTTTATTTTTAGCTTCTGTTTTTACAAACCGCAGAATGAAACTTCACGGAGCAGGGGCTTATAAAGTTCTGTTTTATATGCCAAACATAATTACCGCTTCAACTGTAGCAATTTTGTTTGCCGCTTTATTTGGTCATCCTATGGGACCTGTTAATGATTTATTAACGCGCTTCCACATTATAGACAAACCTTTTAATTTCTTAGTGAGCAAAACCGCCGCGCGAATTATCGTAATTTTCATCCAGACATGGATGTGGTACGGCTACACTATGATTATTATGATTTCCGGAATTTTAGGAATCAGCCCTGAAATTTTTGAGGCCGCCGACATTGACGGTGCAAGTAACTGGCAGGTTTTCTGGAAAATCACAATTCCAAGTATAAAAACAATCCTTTTGTTTACATTAATTACTTCTATGATTGGCGGTTTGACGATGTTTGATATCCCTCAGTTGTTTATTAACAACGGTGGCCCTGACAATGCAACGTTGACAACAAGTGTATTTATTTATGCCCAGGCATTTAAAGGTGGCTATATGTACAACAGAGCTTCTGCGGCAAGTATGATTATGTTCATTATCATTGTTGCACTTTCTGGAATTCTGTTCTTCGTTTTGAGAGATAAAGATGCCGCTGAACAGAAAAAAATGCTGAGAATTCAAAAAAGAGAAGAAAAGCTTGCATTAAAAAAAATAAAGGAGGCAAGAAATGATTAACAATAAACATACAATCGTTGAAAAAATTATACTTCAGGCACTGTGTATTTTTCTTGCGCTTTTGAGTTTGTTTCCTTTTATCATTATGATTGTGAATTCAACTCGCTCTACGTATCAGATTCAGCAGCATGCGGTTTCGCTCGTTCCGTCAACTCATCTTTTTAATAACTTTAAGATTTTGACGGGAAAAAGTTTTAATCCTTTTACCGGATTTTTAAATTCCTTTGTAATTTCTACGGGTGTTACAATTCTTTCGTTGTATTTTTCAACTTTGACGGCTTATGCGCTTGTAATTTATCAGTGGAAATTAAGAAAGGCATTTTTCAGTTTTATCATGGCAATCATGATGATTCCGGCACAGATTACAATCATCGGTTTTTATAAGATGGTCTATAAAATTCATATGACGAACAATCTTCTTATGCTGATTTTGCCAGCGATTGCTTCTCCGTCAATGGTATTTTTTATGCGCCAATATATGATTCCACTTTTGTCTCCGTCGCTGGTTGAATCTGCGCGTATTGATGGTTCAAGTGAATTCAGGACTTTTAATCAGATTGTTCTGCCAATTATGAAGCCGGCACTTGCAACTCAGGCAATCTTCGTTTTTGTAAGCAGTTGGAATAACTTG
The DNA here is from genome assembly GCA_963638805.1 of Anaerobutyricum sp. Taxonomy (GTDB): domain Bacteria; phylum Spirochaetota; class Spirochaetia; order Treponematales; family Treponemataceae; genus Treponema_D. The sequence continues at coordinate 22,313 of CAVHTI010000031.1, read as the reverse complement.
TTTACTCCTCTTATTTTGCTTACAAAACAGGATAAATACACGTTGCCAATCATGGTTTCTTTGTTAAAAGGTGATATTTATAAAACTGAATATGGTGCAGTTTATCTTGGCCTTGCATTAACGGCCTTGCCTTTGATTGTTGTCTATCTTTTCCTGTCAAAATATATTATTGCGGGAGTTGCGATGGGGTCCGTAAAGGAATAAAACTGTTCCATAAAATTTTAGTAAAAAAAGCACAAATAGACATAAAAAATCATGCTTTTAGCCTTAGACTTTATACTGTAGAATAAAACTGGTGGTTATTTTATGGACAATCAGGGATTTATCAGAAGTTCAGAGCTGACTGGCAGTCAAAAAGCGGCAATTTTGCTTGCAGAAATCGGGCCATTCAGAAATGAACGTTACGAGGATTTGTTTAAGGCTTTAAAGCTTTCAAATTCAGAAATGAAAAAAATCAGGCTTGCAATGGAATCTTTGCAGCCTTACTTAAAAACGGAGCCTAAAGACATTCGTGAAATTTATCGTGAACAGAATGTTTTAAAAGCGCTTTTGGATTTTGGTGAGGCTAGGGGAATATTCAAGCCTGAAACGCATTTTGAGACTGTAAAATCATCTGAAGAAAAATCAAAAAATGACAAAACTGGTTTTGGAAAAATAATTTCAGATAATCCGGAAGCTGCCGCAAGAATTATAGGCAACTGGCTGGATAAATAGTCTTGAGGTGTAAAATGAAAAAAATTCTAAAAAAATCACTTTCCGCTTTTGCAGTCTTTGCGTTACTCAGTTTTGCAGCCTGCGCTTTTGATCTTAACAGTTATGATTTTTCTGTCGAAGTAGATGTTCACAACACAGAAAGTTCGGTCGTAACAGAGCCACAAAAAATGGACACAGAATTAAATGCTATTGAATTTACAAAATTGATGGGCCACGGTATTAATCTTGGCAACACTCTTGAAGCATACAGAGGCTGGAACGGAAGTACAACAAGGTCGCCAATGGCATACGAAACTCTCTGGGGACAGCCGGTAACAACTCAAGAAATGATGAATGCTTACAAAGATGCCGGTTTTGACTGCGTGAGAATTCCAGTTGCCTGGACAAATATGATGAATTACGAAAAAGGTGACTATGAAATTGCTGATGCGTGGCTTAATCGTGTTGAAGAAGTTGTAAATTATGCTTTGAATGCCGGACTTTACGTAATCATTAATGATCACTGGGACGGTCAGTGGTGGGGAATGTTCGGTTCTGCCGACGAAACTCACAGAAAAAATGCAATTTTAATTTACAAATCAATCTGGACTCAGGTTGCAAATCGTTTTAAAAATTATGACGAAAGACTTGTTTTTGAAGGCGCAAATGAAGAGTTGGGAAGTCGCCTTACTGATGACACAGTTTTTTCTAACAAAAAGAAAGGCAATTTAAACGAAGTTCAGTGCTATGCCGTTATGAATAAAATCAATCAGTGTTTTGTAGATTTGGTAAGAAGTACCGGAGCAAATAATGCTTACCGTTTTCTGTTGATTCCAGGCTACAACACAGACATTAATAAAACTACGAGCATAAAATTCAAAATGCCTACAGACACCGTTGCCGGCAGATTGATGGTTTCCGTTCATTATTATGATCCTTCGTCATTCTGTATTCTTAATGAAGATGCTTCATGGGGCAAGTGCAAAAACGAATGGGGCACCGATATGGAAATTTCTACAATGAAAATGACACTTAAACGAATGTCATCATTTGTAAAAGAAGGTTACGGCGTAATTATTGGTGAATACGGCGTTGCTCAGAAAAAAGAAAAGGGCAAATATTCCATGAAAGACGGAACAGTTCTCTGGATGCAGAAAGTTGTAGAAAATTGCGATGAATTAGGCTTTGTTCCTGTTCTTTGGGATTGCAATACTTTCTTCAAAAAGACCGGAAAACTTGGTTTTCAGAACGAAGAAATGGCTGCAATTTACAAAAAATAATGTTTTTTTCCAAAAAATATTCCAGCCCCGCGTTTTGATTTATCGTCAAACCGGGGCTGGACAAGTTTTAAAATCAAAATATTCAGATTTTACCGCAAGAATTATGGGAGCCTCTAAAAATTGCAATTTTTAGAGATGCCCTTATACTTACGAATTTTTCAGAATATTTTTTGCCTTATCCGTAAAAATTTCCTTTGTACAGTTTTCCGTAATATCAACGGATTTTCCAAAGCGCATATAATAAAGCTGGCAAGTGATATTTTCTGCCGGGACATTCATCATCTGACTTACTGCCTGACGATAACAAGCCAACTGGGCATAATGCTCCTGTGGGCAAATTGTCTGATCAGTTTTGTAGTCCACAATCAGATAATTTGAATTTCCGCTCTGAACCAAAAGGTCAATCTGGCCGTTTACGATAACCGGAAGTTCTTCTGCTTTGTAACGGAAATCAAATTCCGCGCGGAGCCAGCCATATTTTTGAGTGGCCTGTGCAATTTGCGCGTAAAGTTCAGTTTTTTCAAATTGTCCGGTCATTTTTTCTGCAATTTCAAAAACCTGATTCAAAAGTTCTTCATTATTATCAAGTCCAATCAAATCTGATGCCTTAATTTGCGGTCTTTGATTTTTCATTTTTGCTTCAAAAAAGGCATGTGCTATTGAACCAAAATTTGTGTGCTTGAATCGGCCACCACTTTTTTTGACGATTGTATTTACTTCAGGGTAAGTTTCTTCAAAAAGCGAATTTTCAAAATGTTCGCCCAGCGAACTTGGCGAAAGGTATGTTTTTTCTGGAATTTCCAGTGTGAGCACTTTTAATTCCGGATTTTCATAAAATTTTTCTGCATATTTTGTAAAATCAAGGCGCTCAGTTTTTGTATTTTTTCTAAGAACTACACTTGATGTCTTGTTTTTACCGTCGTCGCCCTCTAAATTTTCGTCAAACAGCGAATTTTCAGCGTCGGCGGTTGCACTTTCTTCGTCTTTTGAATTTTCAGAAATTCCGGCAGTTTTTGGGCTGGAAATAAATTCATCGGATTTGAATTCAATAAAATCAAAAGGCGCCTCCGGTTTTGCAATTCGTATTTTTGTTTTTTCATTTTTGAAAGTGTAATATTCCATCAAAGGCAGCATTTCGTCATAAAGCGTGTCTGGGCATTTGTAAGTTTGCTCACTTTCATAAGGCAAAGGCTCTTCAAGAATTCCCGGCTGGTAAATTTCTACAAATTTTGTCTGTTTATCCTTTTCAAATTCTATGAAATTGCCTTTGTAATACCTGTCATAGTGTCCAACAAGGTACAAAAGCCGTTCAGCACGAGTGCACGCAACATAATTTATTCGTCTGAGTTCCGCACAATTCTTAAAATTCTGTTCACGGATAAATTCATCAATGAAAAAATCGTCCAGAAATTCATCTTTGGCAGTTTTAGTAAGGTGCTGAGAAATTTCAGAAATATTGTAACTTTCCGGAGTTCTAACAATGACGCCGCGCTTTTTATTGTAAGAAATCGAAGCATTTGTGGATTTTCCGGTGTTTTCGCCGTTAGAAATTGCGCAGACAAACACAACTTTGAACTCAAGTCCCTTACTTTTGTGAATTGTCATAATTTTTACGCTGTCAGAAGCTTCCTGAGGAAGATCAAGACCTTCGATTTTTGATGAACTGTTTTTATATTCTTCAATTTCATCAAGAAAATCCGCCAACCCTTGAGTTTTTTGTTCAGATTTACGGGCAATTTCAAAAAGAATGTCGTAAAGTGAAGCGTACATTGAAACTTCTTTGTTCCACATCGTTTCATAACGGTAGCCAAGATCATACCAAAGATGACTTAAAGTTTTTGTCAATTTTTGCGAATGTAAAATTTGTTTCGTTTCATTAAAATCTTTGCACGCCTGCTTGAATTTTTTTGCGGAAGATTCTGAAAGTCCAAGATTTTCCGTCAAAAGTCTTTCATCAAAAGGGCCATAAGGCTGAATTCTTTGTTCGGCCGTAATTCCTTCGTTATGGTTTAAATTATTTATTTCCCTGTTTTTCTGTTTTGTCAGCACCGTGATTTTTTCCATTTCTGCAAACGAAAGATTTACAAACGGCGAACGGAGAATTTTCGCGTAAGAATTATAATCATTCTGATAAACGCAGAGCCTCAGGTACGAAACAAGGTCATTGATTGGTCCGTCAGAGAAAAATCCTTTGTACACTTCCGTAGAATAAGGAATTCCCGAATGTAAAAGTTCAGATTCAAAAATGCTTAAGTAAGTTGTACTTCTAAAAAGAAGACAAAAATCCTGATATTTGTAGTGAAGCACATTGCCGTTTGAATCCGTGTATTCTGAGCCAACAAGACGATTTATTTCCCGCGCAATCCATTTTGCCTCGTAAACATTAGCGCCTTCTTCTTCCGTCTGTTGATTTTCAGAAGTTTGGGCTTTGTCATCTTGATTTTTTGCCGTTTCTTCTTTGCCCGCAGGATTTTCTTCTTCCTCGTCGTAACTGTTCAGCATTGCAATTTTTACAAGTTTTTGAGGCGAAGCCTTTTTGCCCGGCGCCGAATTTACATAAGTGTAAACCGGCTCATTTTCCAGAAGTTCATTAATTTCCGGATTATCTTTTAACTGCCAGGTTTCTTTTATTCCCTGAGTCATAAAAATTGACGGGGCCCTTTTATCAAGAGGATTTCCGCCAAAAATCAAGTTAAAAGCGTCAATTAAAGATTTTTCGGAGCGGTAGTTTGTATCAAGATTCTTTTGATTTCCGGTTTTTTCCTTTAATTTGTTGAAAACCGTAACATCGGCGCCTCGGAAAGAATAAATACTCTGTTTTTCGTCGCCAACAAAGAAAAGTTTTTGCGGAGAAAGCCGGGTTTGCAATTCTTCATAAGTTGGAATCAGATAATTTCCGTTTTCGTCAATTTTTTCGTTTTCTTTTGTGTCAGCAAGCATAAAAAGAACGTCGCACTGCTGCTGATTGTTGTCCTGAAATTCATCAATCATGATTTTTGAATATTTTTCCTGTTCCTGATGTCGAATTTCCGGATGATCTTTTAAAATCCTGTGCGCAAGTCCTGAAATATCCGAAAAAGTTAAATTTCCGGTTGTGCGCTTAAAATTATTAATTTGTTTCTGGAATTGAGTTAAAAGTTCCATAGTTTTCTTTTTTGTTTCATAGCCGGCCGCAAAATTTTCAACTGCAGCGAGTTTATAAAATTCAGTGCGGAAATTAGAAACGGTGTCGCGATAACGTTTATAGATATCAGCCTTACAATTTTTTCCAGGAATTTTAATTTTGCAAAAATCGCCAAGCGAAACAAGAAAGTCTGTAATTTTCTGTTTTTCGTCGTCATTTTCAAAGGATTTTTCAGAAATGATGGGCTGTGTAGGTGGCGCACTTTCTTTAAGAGTGGTTACAAAATTGGCAATGGTAGAGCCAGTTGCATTGTTAAAATCATCATGGTACAAACCGTAAATTGTATAGAGAAGCTTTACTGCAGAAAGAGCCCTATAGCCTGTTCCGTTAAAAAATTCGGCCATTGCCTTTGTCTGATTTTCAAAGTCGGCGACAAAATCTATTGGCTCGCACAAATTATCATATTTTGTGAGAGTTTCGGAAAAAATATTTTTTGCAAGACTTTCAAAATCCGCAACTCGCGAAAGTTCAACGATTGTTTTTTCATATTCCGGATCATTTTTCTTTTCAAGAAGGAATTTAAGTGCAGAATGTTCAATTTCCTTTTTAACTTTTTCTTCGTCCATTTGGAAAGACGGAGTAACGCCGTAAAAATGTGCGCCAAGTTTTGCAATTTCATTAAAATAACTGTCCAAAGTCTGAATATGCGCTTTGTCAAAATCCGCTGTATTTAAACCGTCATCGCTCAGTTTTTTAAAGATTCGGCTTTTCATTTCGTTTGAAGCCTTGTTTGTAAACGTGAGCGTCAGAATTTTATCAACAGGAGTTCCGTCCTGCACGATTTTTTCGTAACGTTCGGCAAGAACCGTAGTTTTTCCCGAACCCGCGCCGGCACTTACAACCACGTTTTTCATTTCATTTTTTGCGGCCGCCTGTTCTTCGGACAGTGAACGTTTTGTCTTTACAGGATTTATAATATCCGGCGCGCAATTTATGCTCTGTGAAATTTGCGATTTCTGAGTTTCTTCGCCACAAATTGTAAAAAATCGGCGGCAAATAGGGCGGTAATCCACGCAACTTGGCCCAAAATCAGTTTCGTTTGCACAAAGTTTTTTATTCTGGAAAATTTTGTTAACTAAAAATTCCTGATTCAAAATTGTTTTTTCAAAAAAATCGTCCGCTTTTTGCAAAAATTCATTCATCGTGGTATCAGTAGGGGCGTTGTAAATAAAAATTGAATCTGAACGGCCCAGTTTTGCGTCCTTCATATTAAAAAAGTCTGATCTGGAAATCTGAATTTTTTCTGTAGAATTTGCGCAAAGGTAAACATACATCGGAAGTTGAAAATCAATATTCTGATTGTATTTTTTTTCGTCCACGTAAATAACTTTTGGAATAGCCCCCTTGCTGGCTTTGTAATCAACAATTGCGTATTCTCTGGACGTGGAATTATCTACGTCGTGATGCGCTTCCTGATACAAAATCAAATCAATTGTTCCATAAAAACTGTATTTTTTGCCTTTTGGAAACGCACTGAGAGTTTTTTCCGCCGCATAAACTTTCCAGCCGTTAAAAGCAGTACAGAGCGCCTTGATGCTGTCGTGAAGGTTTTCCAGCATTGTTCGTTTTTCGGAGCGGAAAATTTCCATTGTCATTACGCTGGCCCTGTTTTTCCAGGAATCACTATTATTTTCCTGAAATTTTGCAAGTGCCGCGTCATAGCATTTATTCAAAAGTTCAAGATGAACATCATCCGGAATAGTTTTATTTTCAAAATTCTTAAAATAAAGTTCAAAAACCAGATGATTTATCGTTCCATCTATAAAAGAATCTTTGAGTTCAGATTCATTATTCAGCGGTTTTAAGCCTAAAACATTTTTAAAAAGCCATTTTCGCGGACATTCATAATAAGCCTTTAGCGTTGAACAGCTGATTTTATAAGTTCCGCTGTCTTTATCAAAAAATTTATTTTTTATGATGTCAGATAAAAGTGCCCCGATTTTTTCATTATCCAGATTTTCGTTTTTACCATCAGATTTTTGCTGCAAAAGCCATTTTTTTATGCCACTGACAGATTTTTCATAAACCGATTCTGGCGCGGAAGAATCTTCCTGCAAAAGCCAGTTTTTTTCTGATTTATAAGGATTGTACGAAAGTTGTTCCTCAGTGATTTCGTGACCATTTTTTTGAATTGCGGCGTGCAAAAATCCATAACCGTTAAAACTATGAGTTGCGCCGGTAAATAAAACTTTCTGCTCCGAATTTGATTTGTAAAGCGAAATAAAAATCGTGCCAGTATCAATGTCCTCGTAGGAAGAATCAATTTTTTTGATAATTTCGCGCTTTTCTTCACTCAAAAATCTAAGTGCCTTAGTGGCAAGCGCAAGACTATTTTGAGTTGAATCAACAATAACCTGCAAACCAAAAGGGGCCGTGGCACTTGTTTTGTAAGTGTAGATTTGAACCGCATCGCTGCTGTTTTGTTCCAGATACTCAGTTTTTTCCAGAAGTCCCGTCCAGAAACTAAACGGCGATTTTACCTGATATTTATTTTTTTCCTGGAAATTTTTATCCCGGATTTCTTTTTCAAGGTCAACAAGATTTTTTAATTCTGCAACGCACCGTCCAAGAATTTTATTGCTCTGTTCATAATCAGAAGGAGTTTCTGTGCCATCATCATTTTGGACTGGTAAAAAGTCCGGCTCGTAAATAAATTCACTTTTAAAATGATTATAAGAATCGTAAAGTGCAGAAAATGTCCTGGCATTTTGAAATCGGCAGAGCGAATTTTTTAAATTTTCATAAAATTCCTGAATTTCAGTAAGAGATTCATTCTGATCGCTCAACATAGTTTTATCTTTTGGACATTTAAAACTTTCTTCCCAAATGTCTTTATCACCAAAAGAAAGAATGCAGTTATTGTCCTTGCCAAAATTTATAAGGCGGTTAATCAAATATGATTTTTTCCACGGAATATCCTCGTTCAAAAGTAAAGATTTTAGGCTGTCAAAAGAAAAATTCCTTGAATTACATTCCTGAATCTGCGCCAAAAGTTGCCCCGCGCCGTAAGAAGTCAGCGGTTTTGAATAACGCATCGTGTGCGGAATTTCGTGCAAATCCAGTTCACGGTCAATATAAGAACCATAACTGTCCATATCCGGCACGCTGATTGCCATTTCCGGCCAGGCAATGCCGTTTTCGTGACATTTTCGCAAATACAAAGCCACATTTTGAATTTCTGAGCGCGAATTGTCCTCAAAATCAACAAAATAGTCCGCATTATCCTGTGGAATATTTATGATGTAAAGAATCCCGTCCTTTTGCGCATCCGCGAGAATCTGGCGGTATTCACAGTAATCTTCAAGAATTTCAGGATAAATGATTACATATTTGTTTCCGTTGTCATTAAACGGCGGTTTTTCCCAGGCAGGCTCAAAATAATTGAAAGTTTCAAGAAATTCAGAATATTTCCTGTAAAGAATTTCATAATCAAGTTCTTCTAAAACCGCCTCACTCGATTTTCCAAATTTATTTTCTATCGCAAAAAGATAATCCTTATTATCGTGAAAAATTTTCCAGGTGCCCAAAGACGGCAAAATTGACGCAATCCAGTCCGCAAAACTTGATGACGATTCAATAAATTCCTTTTTTATCAGACTATGAAAAATTCCACCGTCCAGCCGGCTGTTTTCCTGAATAATCCACGACGCAAAAATCTTTCGCATAACGGATGGCACAGAAGTTTTATTCTGCTGAATACTTTTTATGCAGGTTTCCTTAAATTTATCCCAGGCGGTAAAACGTTCCATTGCAACCGCTTTGACTTCCGTATTTTTTACAGTCCAGTCCGCCCATTTTTTCGCAGAAATTTCGGTCGGAAAAACCAGAATCATATTTTTATTTTTTGAAAACTCATTTTTAATGCATTCTTGAATCGTCATTTTTATCCTCACACTATTATTATATAGTACAAAATGCGCCCAACGTAAAACTTTGAAGCGTTTTTTTTTATAAATTTTCGGGCGTATCCCGGCAAGCCGGGTCGCGCTTTCCGCAATTCCGGCTTTCGCCTTCAAAGTCCTCAGCCCGCAAATTGCGTGCTTCCGGGCTTCCGCTTCAACTGTTGAAACAGTTTTCGCGGTTGCTACAATCGCTTACGCAAGGAAAATTCATTATAATTCAGTTATGCAAACAGAAATTCACGGCAAAAAATCAAACGAATGTTGCACAAAGTATCCTCTGTTAATGGTTCACGGCGTTTTTTTCAGGGATTGGGAAAATTTTAACTACTGGGGAAGAATTCCCGCCGCACTTGAACAAAACGGTGCCACAATTTTTTACGGAAATCAGCAGTCCGCCGACAGTGTAGAGCAGAGCGCCAAAGACATAGCCTTAAGAATTTCAGAAATCATAAAGCAAACCGGATGCGAAAAAGTAAACATTATTGCACATTCAAAAGGCGGCCTTGACAGTCGTTACGCAATAAGTGTCTTAAAAATGTCGCCTTTTGTAGCCAGTTTAACAACAATCAACACTCCTCATCAGGGATGCAAATATGCGGAGCATTTTCTTCATAAAATTTCAAAAAATAAACAGAAAATCGTGGCATATTTTTATAACCGTGCCTTTAAAAAACATGGCGATCCAAATCCTGATTTTTTGGGCGGAGTTTCTGCCTTAAGTTACGAAAAATGCCAGGAATTAAATAAAATTATGCCTGATATACCCGGAGTTTTTTATCAGAGTGTCGGCTCAAAAATAAATCACGCGTTTGGCGGCCAGTTTCCGCTTTTTTTAACGTACCGAATTGTTAAACGCTACGACGGCGAAAATGACGGCCTTGTTGGCAAAGATTCCTGGCAGTGGGGAACTGTCTACAAATTTTTACACACGGACCGCCGGCGCGGAATTAGTCACGGCGATATGATTGATTTAAACAGAAAAGACATAAAGGCCTTTGATGTCCGTCAGTTTTATATTCAACTTGTCAGTGATTTGCGCAAAAAAGGATTTTAAATCCTCTTGTAAAAACCTAAAGCCTTGGATTATGATGTGACTATGTCCAGAAAGACTTCAGAAATCAAAAAATCAATAAAAAGAATAAATCAGTTGAATTTGCTTTTGACCGAAAATTGCAAAGATTTGCCGGAAGATTTGTGCCGTAAAAACAAAATCATATTGGAAGAAATGCAAACGGAATTAAAAAATCTTGATTTGTGGTTTTCTATGATTTACAAATACAACGGAAAATCCCGGACTAGACTAAAAGTTGCAGCCAGTCGCGAAAACGGAAAAAAAGGTGGGCGGCCCCCAAAAATTATTACGGACTTAAAAGCAAAAAAGGCGCAGAAAGAATCTGAACTTGAAGAAATTCACGCACAAAAATTGGCGGTTTTTGACCCGGAAAAAGAATCAGAACTTTCAGAAAAAGAAAAAAACTGCCTCTGTGAAATTGAAGAAATTGAAGACAAAATCGAAAAATTAATGCTTACAAGAGTTACAAAAAATGAAGACACTTTATAAAGAAGACACCGAAGAATTTTTAAAAATCAGTGAAAAAAATCAGAACCCGGAAAAAGTTTTTACAATTTCTGCGGAAATTAACAAAATTGACCGCGACGCTTTTTTGCCTTTTACCTATGTTCAAAATTTGATTTTAAAGTCAGAATCTGAATATTTTTGTGTAAAAAATAACTGCCTTTTTGAAAAATCCACCGGGCGACTTTATTTTGCCGCGCACGAAAATCAGGATTTTGCGGAAAATATTGTTTTGCCACAGGAAATTAAAGAAATAAATCTTTATGCGTTTCCGGCCAATATTCATTTTGCTGAAATTCCAGTTGCGGTACAGGAAATTCCAATCAAGGCGGCAAAATCTGCGGAATTTAAAAGTTTTATAGAAACAAGAAATCAAAAAGTAAAAGCAAAACGCGAAAGAATTCAGGCAATAAAAAATCTTCTGTAGAAATCTGCATTGACAAATATACCCCTTACCGGTATAACGTATTTCCGGAGGCAGGCTATGCAGGAAGAAGAATGTTGCTGCTGTTCTGGAAAAACAAAAGAACGCAATAGTGAAGAAATCAAAGATTTAATGAATCGTCTGCGGCGAATTGAAGGTCAGGTGCGCGGCGTTGAAGGAATGGTAGAAAAAAATGCCTATTGTACGGATATTTTGATTCAGGTTTCGGCAATATCGGCGGCGTTGAACAGTTTTAACAAAGTCTTGCTGGCAAATCATATAAAAACCTGCGTTGCGGACAATATCCGGCAGGGTAACGATGATGTTATTGATGAACTTGTTGCAACAATGCAGCGGCTTATGAGGTAATTTATGAAAAAATTTTCTGTTACCGGAATGAGTTGTGCCGCGTGTTCTGCGAGGGTTGAAAAAGCGGTAAATAAAGTAAAGGGCGTTACATCGTGCTCTGTGAGTTTGCTTACAAATTCAATGGGCGTTGAAGGTTCTGCGGATGACGAAGAAATTATCAGGGCGGTAGTTGATGCCGGTTACGGTGCGTCACTTTCTGATGACGAGAAAACTGGCGGTGGGACTGGAAATTCTTGTGGCGCTCGTGGAAATTCACACCCTTTTAAAAATAAATCTGCGGATTCGCTGGAAAATAAAGAATTGCCGGGAATGTTAAAGCGGCTTTTCTGGTCGTTGGGGTTTGTGCTTGTCCTGATGTATTTTTCTATGGGGCATATGATGTGGAAGTGGCCGTTGCCTGCCTGGTTTGACGGAAATCATATTGCGATGGGACTTGTCCAGATGATTCTTGCGGCAATTGTGATGGTCATAAATCAGAAATTTTTTATCAGCGGATTTAAAGGACTTGCTCATCGTTCACCGAATATGGACACGCTGGTTGCGCTTGGGTCGGGAGTTTCTTTTATCTGGAGCGTTTTTGTCCTTTTTGAAATGACGGATGCTCAGCTTCACGGGAATTCTAAACTTGTTGAAGAACTGATGATGAAATTTTACTTTGAATCAGCGGCAATGATTCTGGCATTGATAACGGTCGGAAAAACTCTTGAATCCTACTCAAAAGGAAAAACTACAAATGCCTTAAAAAGTCTTTTAAAACTTGCTCCGGAAACGGCGTGTGTAATTCGCGATGGCAAAGAAATTACTGTGGGTGTGGAAATGGTTTTGCCCGGAGATTTTTTTGTTGTGCGCCCGGGCGAAAGTATCCCGGTTGATGGAGAAGTGACAGAGGGCACGTCCGCCGTAAATGAATCGGCTTTGACCGGAGAATCTGTGCCGGTTGATAAAATTTCTGGCTCAAAAGTTTTTGCGGGGACAATCAATCAGTCAGGATTTTTAAAATGCCGTGCGCTAAAAGTTGGCAAAGACACGACATTGTCTCAGATTATAAAAATGGTAAGTGACGCCGCCGCTACAAAAGCTCCGGTTGCAAAAATTGCAGATAAGGTTAGCGGCGTCTTTGTGCCGGCCGTAATTTCTATTGCGGTTGTTGTCACGATTATCTGGCTGATTATTACAAAGGACGTTGGATATTCGCTTGCACGTGGGATTTCGGTTCTTGTAATCAGTTGTCCGTGTGCTTTGGGCCTTGCGACTCCGGTTGCAATTATGGTTGGCAATGGAGTTGGCGCAAGAAACGGAATTCTTTTTAAAACTTCAGAAAGTCTTGAAAATACCGGAAAAGCAAATATCGTTGTTCTTGATAAAACCGGCACGATTACGGAAGGCAAACCGGTCGTCACGGATATTTTTGTGCTGGACGGCAATTCAGGAAATTCAAAAGATGAATTCTTAAAATATGCGGTTAGTCTTGAATCAAAAAGTGAACATCCTCTGGCAAAGGCGGTCACGGAATTTTGTAAAAATTATGAGATTTTGGAATCTTCGGATTTTGAAGCATTGCCGGGCAACGGCCTTAAGGCTGTGATTAACGGAAAATCAGTTTTTGCCGGAAATGAAAAATTTATAAACTCGCAAATTGAAGTTTCAGGGGAAATTCATCAGAAAATTCAAAAATTTGCAGGCGAGGGCAAAACTCCGCTGATTTTTGGTATTTCTGAATTATCCGGTGCAGAAAAAAAACTTCTGGGAATTATTGCGGTTGCGGATACAATCAAAAAGGATTCAAGGCGTGCCGTTGAAGAATTAAAGGCTCAGAAAATTTCAGTTTATATGCTCACCGGCGATAACCGTCAGACAGCGCTTGCAATTGCAAATCAGGCCGGAATTGAAAATGTAATTTCTGATGTTTTGCCGGCGGAAAAAGAAAACGCAATCCGGGAATTGCAGAAAAAAGGCAAGGTAATTATGGTTGGCGACGGAATTAACGATGCGCCGTCCCTTACGCGTGCGGACATTGGCATTGCAATTGGTTCAGGAACAGACGTTGCTATTGATGCCGCCGACGTTGTCCTGATGAATTCATCTTTGGAAGATGTTGCGGCGGCAATCAAACTGAGTCGTAAAACAATTCTGAACATTTATGAAAATCTTTTCTGGGCATTTATTTACAATGTAGTTGGAATTCCGCTTGCGGCCGGCGCTTTTATAAAACTTTTTGGCTGGGAATTAAATCCGATGTTTGGCGCTGCGGCCATGAGCCTTTCTAGTTTTTGCGTTGTGTCTAATGCGTTGCGCCTAAATCTTGTGAAAATCAAAAAATCTGAAAAACAAAAACAAAAAACGGCCGGTATGGCTGAAAAAATTTCCGGTAAAACCGGCAATAAAAAGGAGTCTGATATGACAAAAACATTAAAAATTGAAGGAATGATGTGCGAACATTGCGAAGCTCACGTTAAAAAGGCACTTGAAAAAATTGACGGAGTAACGGAAGCGGTCGCAAATCACAAAAATGGAACGGCAGTCGTAAAACTTTCAAAAGAAGTTGATGAAGAATTGTTCAAAAAAGCAATTACGGACGCGGATTATAAATATCTTGGAATTGAATAAAATTGAAAAAACATCAAATCTTGAAGATGATTTTTTGGGAAAAGCCCTTTATAATTAAAAACTGAGGTAAAAAATGGCAAATAATCATGATATTGCGGCGTTAGATTCGCTGCCACCTGCAGAAAGATTTTCAAAACGAGTGATTTTGAAAGTTGCAGAAATTACAAATGTAGAAGTAAATCCGAACGGAGAATTTCTTTACATCATTACATTGAATGACGGTGGGGAAGAACCTCGCCAGATTGTCAGTTCAATCGTAGAATTTTATAAAAAAGAAGAACTTTTGGGAAAGCACATTGTCGTAGTTGCAAACTTAAAGCCTGCAAATTTCCGCGGAGTTCGCAGTAACGGAATGCTTCTTGCTGCAAGTGATCCTACAGTAACTGATAAAGAAACTTGCGAAGTTCTTTTTGCACCGCAGTTTGCACCAGGCACAATTCTTGAACCAGAAGGATTTTCCGCTCCGGAAGAAGAATTATGCTACGTAAAACCAGAAAAATTCTTTGAAATGCCGCTGCATACCGTAAACGGCTTTGTAGAAATTGAAGGTCACAGGATTTGTGCAGAAACTCAAAACGGCACAGAATATTTGACCGCTGAAATCTACAAAAATGGAAATGTAGGTTAAAAAAATCATTTCACAAACTCATAGTTCTGATATATAATGACTAGTTATAAGACATTTCTAAAAAGTTGGTTTATTACGATTTTTCAGAAATGCCTTTTTTTTATATTTTTTAGTATGGAGTTTTTCCAATGGAAGAAATAAAAACAATTAAACTAAAATCCAGTACTCATATTTTATTTGCATGCCTTTTATTATCTCCTATAGCTCTTGCATGGACCTGGTCTATTTATATTGGACTGTTTAAAGCTACAGACACCTTCAGAATTTTCTTTTATCCAAAAGTAATTCCTCTTGTTTTTTTGACAGTAGGTTCAATGATTATTTTCTACGCCGTTCTTATGCATCTTATTACAAAGACACCTTTAAATGAGGAAGGCTTTTTGAAATTAAGAAAATATTTTCTTATTCTTGAAACATTTTTGATGGGCGTGGCATTGTTAAACGGATTTTTGATTCCGTGTGTAGTAACAACTGGTGCATACTGGCTTGGGATTAATGTTCATTTTTCGTCTTTGCTGATGATTACCGTCGGATTCTGTTTTATGCTCTGTACATATTTTTATATCTGGTATCTTCATATTTTTGAACGCCAGGTTGCAGATGTTCCGTTGATTAAAAAGGATATCAAGATTTCCATTAATGGACGAGGAACTATGGTTGCCACGTTTGGTGCAATCGGAATGGCTTTGACTATTATTGGAAGTATTTATGCAGGAATTATTCTTGGAACTGATATCCAGACAATTCTTACAAAACACGTTTTTAAAATGGTTTTTCTGGGTGTTATTGCCGTTGGCTCTGATGTTTTTATCACGATTCTTGGATTCCAGCGCCAGGTAAAAATAATTTCCGGAATGGCAAAATCACTTGCTCAAAAAGATTACACAATCGAAACTTTAAAAATTACCACCCGTGATGAATTTGGACTTCTCTTAAATGATTTAAATGCCTTCTATTCTTCAACAAAAGAATTGCTCAAAATTATTAATGTTTCCGTATCAGAAACCGCAACTTCTTCTGATACTTTTGCAGAAAAAATGGAAGAATCCGCAAAAGACATTAACGAAATTGTCGTAAACATTGATGAAATAAAAGGAAAAATCGAAAATCAGTCTGTAAGCGTTGATAATTCGTATAACACTGTAAATTCTATGCTTGAACAGATTGAAAATCTTAACAAAGTTGTAAATTCACAGGCAACAGGAGTTGCAGAATCTTCGGCCGCCGTTGAAGAGATGGTTGCAAATATTCAGTCCGTTACAAAAACACTGCAGACAAATGAAGTTTCTGTAAAAGAACTTGGTTCACGTTCTGAAGAAGGCCGCGTAAAAGTAAATAATTCCGTTGAACTGGCTGCTTCCGTTATGGAACGTTCAGAAAGCTTGAAAGAGGCCAGTGCAATTATTCAGTCAATTGCCGAACAGACAAACCTTCTTGCCATGAACGCCGCAATTGAAGCCGCTCACGCTGGTGAATCAGGAAAAGGATTTGCGGTTGTTGCCGATGAAATCCGTAAACTTGCCGAAGAATCTAACGTCCAGGGCGCAAAAATCACGGAACAACTGGAATCTTTCCAGAGCGCACTTTCCGGTGTAAACGAAAATATCCAGACAATTCAGACTGCTTTTGATGAAATTTTCAATCTTACTCAGGTTGTAAAAGACAAGGAAAGTATCATCAAAAATGCAATGGACGAACAAAGTTCCGGAAGTACACAGGTTTTGCAGGCAATGAGTGAAATCAAAGAAACTTCGCTTGTAATCAAAGAAGCTTCTGACCTGTTAAATGACGGTGGCAAAAAAATTGGCGATGAAATGCAGCGCCTTGCCGAAATCACAAACGATGTTGGCAACGTTATGACAGAAATTTCTGCCAGCACGGATAAAATCACTTCTGCAACAAAAGATGTAACGGAAGGTTCCCTGGAAAACAAAATCCAGATGCTTTCCATTCAGGAAGAAGTTTCGCAGTTCAAAATTAAATAATTTCGGATTTATAACCCCCGTACTTGGAACATAGAATATTGTTGCTTCGTTTACGGGGGGCTTTTTTTTTACACCGCTTACTACAAATTTTTATTCAGGTTTAACCGTCAGTTTTTTCATTCTTTTTACAAATGCATAAATCAGGTGAAGTGTCATAACGCACCAGATTAACGGTTCGCACAGAATTACGCCCCAAATTCCAAGATGAGGAATAATCAGGGCGGTAAAAATAATCTTTCCTAAAAGTTCAATTAAACTTGAACCGAGTGGTAAAATTTTAGCGCCAAGTCCCTGCAAGGAATTTCTTAAGACTATTAAAACTCCCAGTACAACGTAAAAAGGGAAGGCAAACAGCAGATATTTCTGGCCGTAATCAAGAAGTTCCGCATTTTGCGAACCAGAAATAAACGAAAGCAGAGGGCGCACTGCAAACGGCATTACAATCACAAGAAGAATTGCCCAGACGGTTGTGATAGTGCAGCCAAGTTTTACGCATTTTTTGATTCTGTCAATGTAACCGGCGCCGTAATTTTGCGAAACAAAAGTCGCAGAAGAAATTCCCAGCGTAATAATTGGAATATTCGTGATTGAAAAAATCTTTCTGGCAGAAACGTGGCCGGCCATAATGATTGTTCCAAAACTGTTAATTGCGGACTGTAAAATTACAGTTCCGGAAGAAACGAGTGAACTCATAAATGCCATGGAAATGCCCTGGCCTAAAAGTTCTTTGTAAATGTTTTTTTCAAACTTAAAATGTCTTTTTTTGAACGACGGAATAAGAATTTTTGCCTTTATGAAAATGTAAATTAAGCACAAAAGTGCAGAAATCAACTGCGAAATTACAGTTGCAATGGCGGCACCTTTAATTCCAAGATTAAATTTTGTAATAAAAAGAATATCCAGAAAAATATTTAAAATTGCGGAAATAATCAAAAATACAAGTGGCATAAAAGAATTTCCGATTGCGCGCAACATTCCGGAGGCCAAATTGTAAGCAAACATAACTCCGCACCAGATACAAATTACGATGATGTATGAAAGTGATTCTTCAAGAATTTCTGATGGGGTTTTTAACAAAATCAAGAGTGGTTTTACGCACAAAAGTGAAAGCGCAATCAAAATCAAAGTTACGGCAATTGTTATGACTATGGACGCCGCAACCGATTTTTTCAGACGATCTTCGTTAGTGGCACCAAATGCGCGCGCAGCAACAAGTCCCATTCCGGAACCAAAACCGGTACCAAACCCGATTATAAGGTCATAAATGGAACTGCAGGCCCCCATTGCTGCAAGGGAATTTTCGTTTAAATAGTGACCTACGATGATTGTATCAACAGCATTGTAAAGCTGCTGAAAGATATAAGAAACAAGCACCGGCAGTGCAAAGCACAAAAGGGATTTTGCAATATTGTCGTGAAGTAAATCCGGGTGAATTATTTTGTTCAATTTTGTCATAACGGGGAATACTTTAATGATTTGGATTGAAAAAAAATATAAAAATTCTCTTCAAAAATTTTATTTTTTTACGGTGATGGGCTAGGGCGTTTAAAATAAGCCACAAAAATAGCGTGGCTTATTTTAACTGTAGTTTGCAAGCAAACTGCCTTATATAAAAGTTTGCTTTCGCAAACGAAATGCAAATCCTCAGAAACTGAAGTTTCTTGCGGTGTTGCATTTTCAAGGAAAGAGGAAGCCCCGACCCGTAGCGTAGCTGAGCCTCCAGATTTAAATTTCTTTTATCTGGACGACGGTGTAGCCGCAATTTTCGATTGTTTGTTTGAGTAGGTCGTTGGTGACGCCTTCGCCGATTTTTATTTTGGCTGATTTTTTCTTGAAATTCACGGTTGCGTTTACGTTTGGCAGGGAATTCAGCGCGTTCTGGACTTTGGCCGAACAGTTTTTACACTTCATTCCGTCTATCAGGATTTCTTTTTTGCCGGTGATTTTTGCGATTGGTTTTGCCTCGACCATGACGGAACATTCGCCGCCACCACCGCAACATCCGGCCTTGCCTTGTATTCTTTTGACTACGAATCGGATTGCAAAAAAGGCAATCACAACGACTATTGCAATTAAAATTACGTTTATCATTTTGACCTTCCAAAAAAAACTGCCCGCAAAAAACGGGCAGCCTTTTAAGATTTAGTTTTTATTTTTGGAACAACTTCCGGAGCACGTTTTATGATTTTCGTGACTTGGACATTTGCCTTGCTTGAATGCAGCGCAGGCGTAACATCCTTTTGGAATGCCTTTTTCTTTCGCTTTTTTTTGCTCTTTTACATAGTTGGCAATTACAAAAGCGGAATAAGCAATAATCATGGCTATTACAATAATTGTCGCAATCATAAAAACACCTCCTAAAAAAATGCTGAATTGCCATTTAGCCCCTGAAACAAGTTCAGGGTGACGCTTTTCTGTCAGGGTGACGTCTTTTTGTCATTCCAAACTTGTTTCTGAATCTCATTATAAACAGATTCTAAAACAAGTTTAGACGGTTTGTAATCTACTTTTATGCTCTATCTTTCTTTGCATAAGGATTTGGACGGAAAAGTCCAAAAAGGAATGCTGCAAGGAAGATAAATGCAATAATCAAAGCAACTACAGAATATCCGTTTCCGAACGAAGCGCCGCTGATAAGGGAACCAATCTGGAATACCATCATAGTTACAATGTATGCAAACAAATTCTGGAAGAGAATTGCAAACCAGAACCATTTGCGGTTATTAAGTTCATTTGCCATTGTAGAAATTGCGGCCAGACAAGGTGAATCAAGCAAGTTGAACAAAAGGAAGCAGAATGCGGCAAGAGCGGTAGGGAACCACTTTGCAATGGCATTAACGGCGTTCATTGCGTTTCCTTCTTCCTCTTCGGCATCTTCAGCAATTGCGTCGGCTTCTACGGCTTCACTGCCAGCTTCAAGGTCAATGTCGGCAACGCTTCCGGCACCGGCAAGAGCTTCTGCATCGGCATCATCAGCACCGGCAAGAACACCCATTGTTGTTACAATTCCTTCCTTAGCAGAGAAACCTGAAAGTGAAGCAGCTGCACACTGCCATCCACCGTCTTCATTACCAAATCCCAAAGGAATAAATGCGTAACGGAGAACTCCACCAACTTTAGCCATAATTGAATTATCAGCATCACAAAGGCCAAAAGATGTACCTTCAGCTTCAACTTCTACGACACTTCCATCAGCCTGAGTAACTTCCTGAGTATTTGGCTGCCAACCGTAGCTTGAAAGGAACCACATTACAAGACAAGCAAGGAAGAGAATAGTTCCGGCCTTTTTGATAAATGACCAGAGTCGTTCCCAAGTGTGAAGAAGAACAGTTTTGAGCTGTGGAATATGATACTGTGGCAATTCCATAATAAATGGAGCGGCAGGACCGTGGAAAGGCTTTGTTTTCTTGAGCATGATTGCTGCAATCAAAACGGAAGCAATACCAATCAAATACATCAAAGGACCAACCCAAGAAGCGTTTCCGCCAGTGAACTTTGTAGCAAGAATTGCCGCAATCATAGCGATTACAGGAAGTTTTGCACCACAAGGAATCCAGGTTGTAGTCATGATTGTCATACGGCGGTCGTTTTCGTTTTCGATTGTACGGCTGGCCATAATACCAGGAATACCACATCCAGAAGAAATCAATAAAGGAATAAATGATTTACCGGAAAGTCCAAACTTACGGAACAAACGGTCCATAACGAATGCGATACGAACCATATATCCTACATCTTCCAAAATAGAAAGAAGGAGGAAGAGAATGGCCATCTGAGGAACAAATCCCAGAACTGCACCAAGACCACCCAAAATACCGTTTACAACACAGTCAATCAGGATTTCGTTGGCACCAGCATTTGTGAGGAGTTTTTCCACTCCGCCTTGAATCCATTCACCAAACAAAACATCGTTTGCCCAGTCCGTACCCATAGAACCAACAGTAGAAATTGCAACCCAGTAAACAAACCACATTACAGCAAGGAAAATTGGAATACCAAGGATACGGTTGGTAACAATGCGGTCAATTTTGTCAGAAGTAGTCATTTTCTTTCCAGATTTTGTGACTACGCCCTTCAAAAGTTCCATAATATAATTATAGCGTTCATTTGTGATGATAGATTCAATGTCATCATCTTTAGAAGCTTCAAGTTTATTTGTAATTTCCAGAGCCTTAGCCTTGTCTGCGTCAGAAAGTTTAATGTCAGCAATTACTTTTTCATCTTTTTCAAGAACTTTAATTGCAGTCCATCTCTTAAGATTTTCTTTTACAGTGTCAGGGAGCAGGGCAGTGATTTCAGAAATTGCAGCTTCAACATCTTTTGCAAAACATGCAGCTGGAACTTTTGTTCCATTCTTTGCAGCCTCAGCCGCAGCATCAGTAACTTCTTTTACACCCTTGTTGTGCAAAGCAACAGTTTCAATAACTGTACAGCCCAGTTTTTCTGCAAGTTTTTTAGAATCAACAGTGTTGCCAGATTTTTTAAGGGCATCAACCATATTCAAGGCAATTACAACAGGTTTACCAAGTTCAATCAGCTGAGTGGTAAGATAAAGGTTTCGTTCAATATTTGTAGCATCAATAATGTTGATAATTGCAGTTGCTTCGTCACTTCTTAAATAATCACGAGAAACAACTTCTTCATTTGTATAAGGGGAAAGTGAATAAATACCAGGAAGGTCAGTTACAATAACATCTTTGTTTGTCTTAGTTTTACCTTCCTTGTATTCAACTGTAACTCCCGGCCAGTTTCCTACGTACTGATTAGCGCCAGTAAGAGCGTTAAACATTGTCGTTTTACCACAGTTTGGGTTACCCGCAAGTGCGATTTTCATAATGAAATCCCTCTTTAATAATTTAATTGAAAATTTGTCAGCTACGGTTAGTTTTGTCTAACTCTAAGCTCAAAAAAATTGCCTTTCGCAAAAGGAAGGCAGTCCTAAAACTATTCCTATTCTACCATGATGATTTCAGCATCATCTTTTCGAACAGTAAGTTCATATCCACGAATAGTGATTTCAACAGGGTCACCAAGTGGAGCTACTTTTCTAATATAGATTTCACAATTATTTGTAAAACCCATATCCATCAGGCGACGCTTTACAGCCCCCTGACCATTAATTTTTTTAACAGTCAAAGTTTCGCCTACACGCGCTTCTTTTAAAGTTTTCATCTATTTCTCCTATAAAATAAAAAGCATTTTGAGGAAGATTTGTATAGAAAGAAGTTTTGATTAGACTAAAATTTTTGTAGCCATAGACTTGTCAAGGGCAATTCGTGAATCCTTTACCTTAACAATCAGATTACCGCCAATGTCGCTGATAACAGTAATATCGCTGCCTTCTGTAAATCCCAGTTCAATAAGGTGCTGCCTTACTTCCTGAGAACCGCCGATTTTTCGGACCGTCATCATTTCACCCATACTACATAATGTTAATGGCATATAACTCTCCTTTCTCTTCAAACTGTATGTTAGATTTTACTAACAAGAATGTCAATATGTTAGGCAAAACTAATTACAAAAAACTGAAATTTTTTTTCAAATTTTTTTATACGGGCGGTCCGTCGCAACCTGCGGTTGCTCCGTCGGCTGTTCCGCAGTTCGCTAACGCTCAAAGTCCTCGGCGCACAAATAGTGCGCCTGCGGGCTTCTGCTTCGGCAACTG
>CAVHTI010000030.1:0-28125 GCA_963638805.1 Anaerobutyricum sp. | reverse complement strand
GCTTACAGAGTTGTAAATGACGAAGAAGCTGCAGAGGACCTTGCTCATGATTCTTTAATTAAAGCCAATGAAAAGCAAATGGTTTTTCCGACTTTAAATGATGCGAAATTCTGGCTTATCAGAGTTGTAAAAAATGCGTCGTTAAATTATGTAAAGCGAAAGGACCGTGAACGAAAAGCTTACGAAAAGGCTTTGTATGAAGATCACAGAAAAGTTGATTCTGGAGAAATTGATTTACTGAAACAGGAATCCATAAAAAAAGCAAAAGAAGCTATGAAAAAATTACCCAAAAACCTTCAGGACGTTTTATTATTACGTGAATATGGGGATATGAACTACAAGGAAATTGGTAAAGTTCTGGGGATAACCGAAGGCAATGTAAAGGTAAGAATTTTCAGAGCGCGAGAACAGTTGGTGAAAATTATAGGAGAAGATAATGTCTACTTGCCCGAGTAAAGATTTACACTCTGTTTATTTGGATAACGAATTGCCGGAAGTTTATAGGGAACGTTACGAAGCTCATGTTCGTTCCTGTAAGGAATGTCAGTGGCAGTTGAAAATTTTAAAAGGTTTGCATCTTTCTTTAGCTCAGGATGCAAAAGAAATTACCCCAGACCAGTATTTTCTTGATCAGAGTTTTGAAAGGCTGCAAGTAAAACTTAAGTATAATAATAATGTTCTGAAATCTGATTTCAGGGCTTTTAAATTCAGAAAAATTGCATATTTTGCATCTGCAGCGGCCGCTGTGGCAATTTTTGCGATCACGGTGCCGGTTAGACTTAGCATGACAAAAAATGTTGCTGCCGGAGCTGAAACTGAAACTGTGCCGGTTTATGCTTTATCTGCAAATGACAATGAAACTCAAAAGGTTGCAGAAACGTCTACCGCTTTGAGTAACGGAAACGCAATCGTTATTTCTGGAAATATAGATCAGAATTCTTTGTATGTAAGAGATGTGGGAAATCATTATCGCAATTATGGCGGAGGAACTTTGCAGAATGTCAGTACATATTCTGGGGCAAACGCTGTAAATGCAAAAGGCAATATCGACAACATTGAAGTTTTCAGACCGGAATTTTCAAATAATGTACTTGTTTACAGAATCACGCTGCCTGCGTTACAATAACCTTTATTCAGGTATTCAGGCAGTTATTCGTGGAAAAATCTAGAAGTTTCAATTATTTATTTCGTCGGCATCCGCTGTTCAGGGCTTTGTTTCTTTGCCTTTTTATTGTGACAGGGTTGCTGATTTTTTTTCTTATTCATATTCAAAATAAGGCAATTCCGGAAATTGAAAGTATTACTCCGCCGGTTGGTTCTCCGGGGGATGTTATTACAATCACTGGCAAAAATTTTGGCGCTGTTCGTGATGTAAGTTACGTTGAAATTGCCGGTTCAAAACTTACGGCAAGTTCTTATATTGAATGGTCTGATTCAAAAATTACAATTGTATTGCCGGCAAATATTCAGGACGGACTGGTTTATGTCTGTTCAAAAAATCAAAAATCAAAACCGTCGCTTTTTGCAAATGAAGTTGATATTCCTGTTCCTGTTGTGACTGTAAGGCAAACTTCGCGGCCTGTTATTACGGGACTTTCCGCTGATACATTCCGAGTTGGCGACAAAATCAGCATTTATGGAAACAATTTTGGCGATGATCCGGCAAATTCAAAGTTGATGTTTACAATTGACTACAACAAAAAGATTGCGAACGCGGAATTCAAAAATATTAACGTCCTCACGGAAGATATGCTGACTGTAAATCCTGAATTTTTTGGATTTGTGAGTTGGACTAATACGGAAATTCAACTTTATGCGCCGGATGGCATTGATTCTGGCGTGATTGTTATTGATAACGGCACTGAAAAATCCGATCCTTACTATTACAATCTGAAAAAGCAGGTTGGAGAAAAAACTTTTACGAATAAAAAGATTTATATTGTTCAGTATTCTGCGGATATTGATGATATTGAGGCCGGCGCCCTTGCAACAATTACTCTCCGTTGCCCGATTCCTGCAAGTACGCCTAGTCAGCCGGACGTTCAGATTACGGAAACAAATCCCCAGCCAACAATTTTAAATTACAACAAAGATATTATTTATCAGATTTCCAGCGAAAGAAATGGGCCTGGAAAATATGTTTTTAGTCAGACTTTTGTAATGCCGGTTTATGAAATGCGAACTTCCGTGGATTCTTCGGCAATTACAAGTTTTATTTATAAATATACAAACCCTGCCATGAAATCTGTGGCGATGAACAGTGATGGCCTGATTCCTAGTGACGATGAAAAAATCAAAAAAATGACGGCGTCAATTATTGGTCGTGAAACTAATCCTTATTTAAAAGCCCGTCAGATTTATAATTATATGTGCAGAAATTTTAAAATTCAGAATAAAACAAGAAAAATGGACGCGGATCCGCTTGATTTGCTTGAAACTGAAACTGGTGATGCTTATGATTTTGCTCTTGTTTACACCGCTGCATTACGTGCGGCGGGAATTCCAGCGTTTATGGACAGCGGAATTCTTGTGACTCAGGATTTAAAAACTCAGGAACATTGGTGGTCTGAATTTTATGTAGAAAGTTTTGGCTGGATTCCTGTTGACGTGGCATTGGGTGCGGGGCTTGAATATCCAAAGTGGAATGAAAATGATGAAGTTTACGATAAAGATTTTTATTTTGGAAATCTTGATTCGCATCATATTTTATTTTCTCGTGGCTGGAATGGAATTAAACCTTTTAGTTTGGACAACAAGATTGTTCAGCGGCCTAGAAGTTTTGCTTTGCAGTCAATTTGGGAAGAAAGTAATGGCAGCGTAAAAAAATACAGTTCTTACTGGACGCAGCCGGTTATAAAAGGAATGTATTAAAATTCTGGCAGGATTTGTCAGAATAAAATCAGGGGGATTTTTAATATGGAAACAAAAGTTTTATCAGTTGGCGGTTCAATTATTGTTCCGGATAAGCCTGATATGGAATTTTTGAGCAGTTTTATTTTGATGGTAACAAAATGGCTGGATGAAGATAAAAACAGACGTTTGATTCTTGTGGCTGGTGGTGGTGCGCCGGCAAGAGTTTATCAGAATGCGTATAACGGCGTTTCTGAAAAAACAGGAATTAAGGCGGATGCTGACGGTGCGGACTGGATTGGAATTATGGCAACCAGAATTAATGCTCAGCTTTTGAAAGCTTGTTTTGGGGAATATTGCAAAAATGACGTTGTTTACAATCCCACCGCTGATGATGTGCGCTTTGACGGCCAGATTCTTGTTGCAAGCGGCTGGAAACCGGGATTTTCTACAGACACAGATGCTGTTTATCTTGGAGAAAAATTCGGGGCAAAAACAATCGTAAATCTTTCTAATATTGAAAAAGTTTACACTGATGACCCAAGAAAAAATCCTGATGCAAAGCCATTGGACACAATTTCATGGGCGGATTTTAGAAAAATGGTCGGTGACGAATGGACTCCGGGTAAAAATTGTCCTTTTGATCCGATTGCTTCTAAAAAAGCCAGCGAAAACGGAATGAAAGTAATTTGTGCCGGTGGAAAAAATATCAGCAATATTCTTTCTATTCTGAACGACAAAGATTATATTGGAACGACAATCGGGTAAAATTCTGTCGTTATTGTGACGAATTTACCGATTCCATTTTGCACAGGATATTTTCTATTTTCTGTGCATAAGCAGGGTCGGTGGCCCAAGTGCCACTCAGCCCTGTAATATCCTGGACATATTTTGTTTTATGAACCCAACTGTAGCGCGGGTCAACAAGTTCCTGGTTTAATTTTACATCTTCTGTGGTGGCATAAGCCTGCAAATGTTGAATGTGGGCACGGATTCCAAGAGTGCGGGTTGCAAAAACGCAGCCGGGATTTTCTGCATTCATTGCGCCAAGTCCGCAGTAATTGTGCATTTCTTTAGTTACTAAATTTCCAAAACTTAAATAGCCTGTTTCCAGGCACATTTGAGCAAAGGCAACGTCCGAATTTATATTTTCGGCAGACGCCTCTTTGCAGTAATCGTATGCGAAGTCTAAAATTTCCAAAACATCTGATTCTGGTCTTTGAATCATAAAAAAACGGGTGAGTTGCGCCGGACTGAGAATTCCCTGTCCAAGTAATTTTCTTGAAAGTACGACCGGCGCTTCTTCTGGGCTTTCTGTTTTTGTGGAAGGAATTGTTTTGCAGGCAAATAAAATAAATGTAGAAAAAATTATTATTGTCAGAAGGAGCTTTTTTGATTTCATAAATTTATGTTCGGGGAAAAAACGGTTTTGCTTTACATTAAAAATGGGCAATGGAATTGTAGGGCGCGCGGACGGGAGATTTTTTTGTAAAAATGCCCCTTAAATAAGCTCGTGCATTTTGTAAACTTCTTCGACGCCCGTGACCAAAATGCCGCCCATGCCAAGTTCAAGCGGAATTGCAATGTCCATTTCGTAGCGGTCGCCGACGGCAATACAGTTTTTTGCAGGCACGTCAAGAATTTCCAGCGCTTTATTGAACGGTTCGTACGCCGGTTTTGACTTTTTGCAGGTATCAAGTCCAATAATTTCCGGGAAAAATTCAGAAATGCCGATTGCTTCCAGAGTTTTGCGGGCAGGGCGGACAGGATTATTGGTCACGCAGATTAATTTGCATTTTTGAGAAAGGATTTTGAGTTCTTCAATCAGTTTGGTGTCTTTTTTCAGAAAATCCTGGGGGCGCATAAGTTTGTTTCGCCATTCAATTGATTTTTCGATAGGAATTCCAAAGGCAAGCAGGGTGTTGCCAAGACTGACTTTGCTTCCGTTGTGTTCCGAGGCGAATTTTTTTCGGTAATCGCTGACTTTTTTGCGGATAACGTCGGTTTCTACGCCAAGTTCGGCGGCATATTCGCGCAACTGGCAGTCAATTTGTTCAAACGCGTACGCCTGATTTGTATAAAGCGTCGAATCAATGTCAAAAATAAAAGCTTTTGTAATTTCTGGAATTTTATAGATTTTCATAATTTTGCCACACAATTTTAGCGTCACCAAGCAATTCTGAATGTTTGCAGTGATTTATTATAAGTTTTAAGTGTAATCGGTTCGCTTTTTTTTGTAAAAATGCCTTGTCATTCGTTTGACCACCGGTCACGCGCATTTCTGACGGAAACGGAATTTGATTTTCGGCCGCAAGTTTTCGCAAAAGATTAACGCCATTTTCAAGAATATCAAGTCGTTCATCGTCGTTTAATTTTGAACTGTCGGGAATCAAAACTGAAATGTTCCAGAGACCCGGTTTTACTGACGGCAAAGTTCTTATTCCCGGCGCAAAAATTGGTTTATTTACACAAAAATTTATTCCTTCGCTTGAACCGCTGCGGTCGCATAACTGACCGGCTTCTACAGTGCCTGTTCCAATGAGTGCTGCAATAAAGTCCGGGCCGGCCCCGTATACCGGTAATCCTTCTTTTAATAGTGGCAATTTTCTTGCCATATCTTTGGTTACAAGTCCATAAATCTGGCCGGGTGCTACAAATGGCGCGAATTTTTGCGTTGGCAGGGCGTTTTCGCTAAGACTTTCGGTTGTCCAGTACGCTGTTGTGTAGCGTGTTTCTGGCAAAATTGTGACAGCGCTGTCAGTCAGTTTGTAAATTAAAAACTCTGGGCCAGAAAAAATGTACTTTGCAGAATCAAATTCGGCGGGGAATTTTTCTTTGAGTGAAAGAATCCTCGGTAAAAACAAAGATTTGCAGGCAGATTCTGGAAGCTGGCGGTTTTTCAGGGCATTTTCGACTCCGGGGGCCAGTGGTTCATTCCAACTGTAAGTTACGGAATTTTCAATCACGAGGGTAGGGCCGTTACCAGAAATAGAAAGCGCGATGACATTTATGTCAGTTTCGCCGTGCAGATTGAGGCGCGGAATGGCCTGTTGAATTTTTTTCAGGGCCGTTGCCAGCGTTTCAAGCCATTTTTGAGAAATATTTGGATTTCCGTGAGAATTATATTTTTGGCGCCAGACAAAAACATCTTCCCCAGAGGCCGTAAATAATCCAGCCTTCAGAGAAGATGTCCCAATGTCCACGGCAAGAACAGTGTTTAGCATTAATTATTCAGCTTTTGTTTCTGCAGCAGGTTCTTCCCCAGCATTTTCTGAAGCGTGAGCAATCTCTTCGTCCAGATCATCCTGAGTGTTTGGTTTATTTTTTACAACTTTTTCGATGATTGTGCGGTTATCAAGAAGTTCACTCAAAGACTGATTGTAATGAATTCGTGTAATTACATTTGCAAAAAGTCCGCTGACATCAGTATTGATATACCATTCGCGGTTCAGCAAATCTTCGTGATAAACGGCATTTGTACCAATAATTCTGTAAAAAAGACCTTTTTCGTAAGCTTCATCAAAATTCTTAATTGCATCGCCAGTAAAGAACGGAAGGGAAATTGCACAAATAACCTTTGTCGCCCCCTGACTTTTTAAGAATTCCATGGCCTTAAGCAAAGTTCCGCCGGTTCCAAGCATATCATCAGCAAGGAATGCGACCTTTCCCTTTACATCGCCTAAAAGTTTTACAGATTTAATATTTGTGGAATGAGCATCCTGAGTAACGATAGAATAATCGCGCTCTTTATAAATCATAGCCAGAGGTAATTTTAATCCGGAAGCATAGAATTTATTTCTGTCAATTGCGCCCGTATCCGGAGAAACAATAACAAGATCTTCCGTCTGACCGGTAAGGTCAACGATTTTGTTTAATTCACGGATTACCTGATAGCTTGCATGAAGATTATCAAGATTACATCGGGAAAAAGCGTTTACAATCTCCCTAGAATGAAGATCCAGAGTAATAATTCGGCTTACACTCTGCATTTCGTAAATGTGTCCCAAAAGACTTGCGGTAAGTCCTTCGCGGCCTTTTCGTTTGTGCTGACGTGCATAAGGATAAGCTGGAACAACCAGAGTGATTGAACCCGCGCCCGCCATTCGTACAGCATCAATTGTAACAAGCAATGACATAACATGATCATTTACAGTCATTGAAATCTTGTTTGCGCCACCGTTTAAGCTCAGAACTTCGTGATTTTCAACATCCTGGAAAATATAAACATCTTTTCCGCGGACAGAATCCAAAAGTTCAGTTTTAACTTCACCGTTGGCAAAGAAAGTAAACCGTGCATTAACCTTGAATGCAGGCGGTCTATACTTATTTGTAGCACCCCTTATGCAAAGGTCAGAAGCCTGAAGATCATTTTTCAGGTTGATTCTCTGCACAAGCTCATCTTTTGAAAGCTCATAACGCTTAGATATAACATCGTTCTTCAAAGTGAAGCGGTGTTTATACATATGTTTGAGGTGCGTTATGACTTTATCGGCGAAAGCTTCGCCACCAGGACACGCAACAATCGCAAGACTTGTTGGTTCGGAATAAGGCATAAAAAAACCTCTCTTTAGTGAGTTGAGTTAGTAAAATATAACATTTTTTGCGCTCTGTTACAATTATTTAGCAGGAGGTTCCGGTGCAAGCGCCGTCGCGCTTTCCGCAGTTCCGCTATTCGCTCCAGCCTTGCGCACTCCGCGCCAGAACAATGGCGCTCCGTTTGCGCAAGTCCCGCTTCGCGGCTGCTACAATCGCTAACCCGCCGGGCACAAAAAAAACTCCCCCAGAAATATCAAAATTCCCAGGGGAGTTTCTAAAAGTTTTTAGTAAACCTTGTGACTATTTAAGCATTTCAGCAAATTTTTCTGCTGTAAAGCCCATGTCTTCGGCAACTTTTTTTGCAGGTCCAGATTCACCAAAGCGGTCAATGCAGAAGCAGTTTTCTTTAGATGTAAACTGCAACCATTCCATGCTGATTCCGGCTTCTGTACAAACAACGCGTTTTGCTTTTCCAATAATTTTTTCCTGTTCAGCTTTAGAAAGTCCTTCAAATTTCTTCAAATCTGGAACAGAAACAACACGGATTGTCTTTCCACTTACAAGTTTTACGGCATCAAGAGCCATATTTACTTCAGAACCGCTGGCAAGAATTGTAATATCTGGAGTTTCACTTCCTTCAAGAACAACGTAAGCACCCTTTGTTGCCATATTTTCTTTCCAGTTTTTATCAGCTTTTTCGTAAACTGCAAGTGCCTGGCGAGTAAATGCCATGCAAACCGGATGATCTTTAGAAGCATAAGCAATTTTCCAGGCTTCAATAGATTCCTGTGGGTCGCCGGCACGAATAACCTGTACACCAGGAATTGCGCGTAAACTTGTCAAAGTTTCAATTGGCTGATGAGTAGGACCATCTTCGCCAACGTAAATTGAATCGTGTGTGAATACGTAAATTACAGGCTGTTTCATCAAAGAAACAACGCGCAAAGAACCACGCAGATAATCAGCAAATACAAGGAATGTTGCACAGAATGGTCTTAAACCGCCGTGCAAAGAAATACCAGCACAAACGGCTGACATTGCAAACTCACGGATTCCGTATTCAATTGTACGGCCTTTGCGGTTTGCTGGGCTGAACGTTCCGTTATCAGTTGCTTTGAATGCAGTTTTATTCGGGCCCATAAGGTCTGCAGAACCGCCGACTAAGTTTCCGTAGCGGGCAGCAATCATGTTCAGGCCCTTTCCAGAAGCGTCACGTGTTGCACATGCATCGCCAACTTTATATTCAACGTCAGGAACTTCTGCTGTTGCGGCATCAGAATGGAAAGCGTCCCATTCTTTTTTAAGTTCAGGATTTTCTTTTGTCCAGGCAGCAAATTCTGCATTCCAGTCAGCTTCAGCTTTTGCAAACAAAGGTTTTTTATCTTCAAAATATTTGTAAGCTTCTGGAACAACGTAAAAGTCTTTATCAGCAGGCAATCCAAGTGTCTTTTTAGCTTCGGCACAGCCTTCAACTCCAAGTGGAGCGCCGTGAACGTCAGCAGTATTCTGTTTTGGAGCACCTTTTCCAATGATTGACTTAAGCATAATCAAAGAAGGATGTTCTGTATCAGCTTTTGCTTTGTTTACAAGATTTACTATGCCTTCAACATCATACATATCACCTTTCAGAACCTGCCAGCCGTATGCCTCGTATCGCTTTGCAATATCATCTGTAAATGTAATATCTGTTGAACCGTCAATTGAAATTCTGTTTTCGTCATAGAATACAATCAGTTTTCCAAGTTTAAGATTTCCTGCCAGAGAAGAAGCTTCTGAGGCAACGCCTTCCTGCAAACAACCTTCGCCAACCAAAGAATAAGTGTAGTGGTCAACGATAGTGTGCTTTGGTGTGTTGAATTTTGCGGCGAGCATGCTTTCTGCAATTGCCATACCAACTGCCATAGAAACGCCCTGTCCAAGAGGACCTGCAGTACATTCTACACCGTCAGTTTCGCCATATTCTGGGTGTCCTGGACATTTTGAACCAACCTGTCGGAATGATTTAATATCGTCCATAGAAACTTTATAGCCGGCAAGATGCAGAATTGAATAAAGCAGCATAGAACCGTGACCTGCAGAAAGTACAAAACGATCTCTGTCTTCCCATTTTGAATTTGCAGGATTGTGCTTTAAAATTTCACCATAGAGTACAGCCGCTGCTTCTGCAGCACCAAGTGGAAGTCCAGGGTGACCTGAATTTGCCTTTTGAATTGCGTCCATTGACAAGCTGCGGATAGAAAGTGCTACCGCTTCAATTCCTTTTTTGTCCATATTTAACCTCTGTTAAAAATAGTTTTACGGAAAATCAAAAAATCAGAGTTTGAATTTTTGGTTTTCCATATATCAAAATTAGTTTAAAACTAAATTAATTTTTTCAAATCTATCAACTTTTTAAAATCACAAAGAAAAGAATTCTTCCTAAAGATTTTTTATCAATGCTGAAAGTGTTTCTTCGCTGGCTTTTTCATCAAGCGCCTTTTTGAATTTTGCTTCGCGGAAAAGTTTTGCAAGGGTCGTCAGAACTTTCAGATGAATCTGAGAATTCTGAGTCAGCAAAATAAACATTGTGGTTACGGGTCTTTCATCCGGAGCTGCCATATCAATCGGGTCTTTCAGATAAACGACAACAATCATTGATTCATTATCTTTTTTTACGATAGGAGTTCTTGCGTGCGGAAGTGCTATTCCATTGCCGACAGCAGTGCTCAAAACATCTTCTCTTGCACATAAGGAAGTGTAAATCAATTCTGCACTTACACCTTCCGGCAATTTGATTCTTGCGGAAATGTTTTTGTAAATTTCTTTTGGTGTAGAACCTTCTACATCAGTAAAAACTCCGCCTCTGTGAATCAGTTCTGTAATGTCAACTTCTGAATCAGCCATCTTATATTCCTCCAAACTATATTACTGCTTTAAAATCTCAAATGCTTTTGAACGTTTTTCTTTTAATGCAGAATATAGAGTGTCATAAATTCCTTCAAAAGTGTCTTCCATGCCGTCAAGCGAAAGGGCAAGATCATCAAAAGGAATGTTTTCACGCATAAAAACATTTTCAACTTCTTCAATCATTTTTATAACATGACTGAAAATTTGAGTAAGAACTACAAGCTCTTGTTGTGGGAAAAGTTCAACATTAACTCCAGAACAGCCAATGTCACACAAAAGTGAAGATACATCGGTCAAAAGGTCCAGCATTCTCTGCCGGATTGGAGCAACAGGATAGTCTGTAAAACTTTTATACTCTTTTTTGAGTATATCATTACGTTTTTCTATATTCAACAAAAGTAGTTTTCGCTCATCGGGTGACATTCTTAGCGTTGACGGAAAAATTTTCAATGTTAATTCCGGAATATCAAGAACTTCTTTTTTTGTTTCTCCTTTGTAAATATTATCTTCCAGGTAAGCATCAATAATCTGAGGAGAAAATGTCATGGAAATGTCAGACATTATGACTTCCTTAGAAAATTCTTTGTTCCATTCGCCAATGTACGGAACATCCTCGCCTGTTTTCCATATTCTAGACTCAACGCCAAAAGAAGAGAATCCGATTTTTCTTGTATGTTTTAAAAATTCTTCGCTTGAACCGCAGTTTTTAATGCACAATTCTTCCTGATTTTCAAGAAAAAGCATTGCAAGTTGTTCTTCAATAGAATCTGAAGGCCCGTTTCTGTCAAAACTTTCCAAAAGTCCGTTTTCAAAATGAGTGTACCATTCTTCACGCTGCAAATCTGATTCAGAAACTGCAAGTGCCCCGTCCAGATTTTCATTTTTCTGAAGAGACATTTCTACAATCGAGGCATTCCAGTCCATAACACGGCATAAAATTCTGTCACCATATCGGAATTTATAACCTTTTGGACAGAGTTTTTTTAAAGGCCAGGCAGTAAGTTTGATTTCTGACGGAAGATTGTACTGAATGGAAGCGAGCTGAACTTTATCATTTGCCCTGTCATTGATAATGTACGGAAGAACGTAGCCTTCGCCGTAAAATGCAAAAATGTCCATGGCCGTGTTCATTGTAAAAACACAAGATTCAGCGTCAACTTCTTTAAAAGTCTTTGTGATGACACTAATACTATCCGGAGAAATATCAGGATTTAAAAAAGGCATACATCTGTGCCCGATGATAAAATATCCTTTTTCAACTTCTTCTTTTGTGGGCTTAAAACTAAACCATCGGCCCGTAAAAACCCCGGCACGCGTAATATATTCGTTATCAATAAGAGGAAAAACATAATCAGAAGAGCGCAAAATATCTTCCGACTGAGCCTTTGTAATTTTGACGCCCTTATTTTTTAATGTACGATAAAATTCATCGCCGGTAAAAATTGAATCCTGGTCGGCAAGATATTCGGCTATAATCTGGGCAGCTGTAAAATCAGTTATCACGTTGAATATTATAGAAAAAAATTGTTTAGTTTGGAAGTGAAAAACTTGTCAAATCTAGTGTACTTTTGTGAATTGCGATATTCTGTTGAATTATGAAACTTGAATTCTTAGGCACTGGAACAAGTCACGGAGTGCCTGTAATTGGCTGTAATTGTGAAGTTTGCAAATCTTCGGATTTAAAAAATAACAGAATGCGAAGTTCTGCGTACATAAAAACTTCTGATGATACAAGAATTTTAATAGATTGCGGCCCGGAATTCAGAATTCAGGCTTTAAGAAGCAATATTAACAAAATTGACGCACTGCTGATGACACACAGTCACGCGGATCATCTTTTGGGAATTGATGATTTGCGGATTTTTTCCTGTGTGCTTTCGCACAAACCCGACAGTCCTGAGTCTAAAAACTGTTATGCCCCGCCTTTGCCACTTTATTCCAATAAAAATACTCTTGATGATATTCAGCGCCGCTTTGATTATATTTTTGAACCTGCAAAATCTGGGGGCGGGCACGCGAATATTCAGCTGATTGAAGCAAAAGCGCCTTTTACAATAAATAAAACGATTGTCACGCCAATTCCAATTATGCACGGAAAACTTCCGGTTTGCGGGTGGCTTATTTCTGAAGAAAATCCTGAAAAACCGGGAAATATAAAGGAACGACATTCAATTGCATATCTTACGGATTTGAACTTTATTAGCGAAAAATCAATTGACCTGATAAATCAATTCAGCGGAAATCTTGAGCACGTGGTAATTGACGGATTGCGCGAAAAAGTTCATGAAACGCATTTTTGTTTTTTAGAGGCCATGGAACTTGCTTCAAAACTGAATGCTAGGCACGTCTGGCTAACGCATTTTACTCACGAAAAAACTCATCAGCAGATTTGTGATTATCTTGAAGTGCATAAAAGGGATTTTGCGGGGCTAGAAAATTGTGTTTCGGTTTTGCCCGCCTACGACGGATTGAAAATTTGTACTGAAAATTAAAAATATACTTGTCAGGGCATAAAAAAAACCGCCAGAAAACTGACGGTTTTGAACTTGTGCATGCAGAAAACTAGTTCTGTGCAACTTCAGCTTTTGGAACACGAACTTTCTTATCAAGGAAGCCGGCACTAAGACAACTTGAACAAACTTTAAGTGTCATTACTGTTCCGTTAGAAAATCTGGCTTTTACAGAGTGAAGATTTGGTCTCCATGTTCTGCGTGTATGATTATAAGATTTACTAACTTTATTTCCGTGCATTACGCCCTTTCCGCAAACATCACAACATCTAGACATTTTATTTCCTTCCTTCAAAAATAATTATTCTAATTTAAGGTAGTTTTAGAACTATAAATAAATAACTAAAAAAAGTCAATTAGTAAATTTTTAATCTTGAGATTAAAGTGCATCTCTAAAGTTGCGTGAGCGCTGGGAAGGGCGCCGAAGGCGTTCCGGAGCGTAGTCGTAGCCGGAGCGGAGGAATGAGCGTTAGCGGAACCCTGGACATAGCGACCCATAGCGTAACAAAGTGGAGCGGAGGGGCACGCCCATATTTTTACCTCATTGACATTAATCCCAAATAAGATTAATTTAATCCTAATTGGGATTATTTTATGACAGAACGAACAAAACTTTTGCTGCGCGAAAATAAAATTATGAGCCAGACTGGCAGGCTTTACACGAAGCTGAATAATTTTTTAAAAGATGATGGCGATGTAACTCAAATTCTTTATGCCATTTACATGGAAGAGGGGCAGACTCAAAAGCAAATTTCTGATGGCTATGGGATTCCGCCACAAACGGTGAACAACGTTGTGCTTGAAATGCAAAAAAACGGGCATGTGGTTCTTGAAGAGGACGAAAAAGACAAGCGACGGAAAAAAATCAAATTTACAGAAAAAGGCCAGGAATTTGCCAAAGAAAAAATCGGCACAATTTTAAATCTTGAAAAAAAAGCAATCTCGGCTATGGGGATTGAAAATTACAAAAAAATTGTTGAACTTCAGGAACTTTATTATTCTTCGTTTAAAACTGAAATTGAAAAGTTCATGAAGTCACAAAAAAAGGAAAAATAAATGCAGATACAACTTTCGGATCATTTTACTTACGGAAAACTTTTTAAATTCACAATTTCTTCTATACTGATGATGATTTTTACGTCCATTTATTCTATTGTCGATGGACTTTTTGTTTCTAACTTTGCTGGAAAAAACGCTTTCGCAGCGGTCAATTTGATTATGCCACTCATTATGCTTTTTTCGGCTTTTGGATTTATGATTGGTGCGGGCGGTAGTGCCCTGGTTGCAAAACTTCTGGGCGAAAAAAATGAAGAGGCTGCCAATAAACTTTTTTCTTTTCTGGTTTATTTTACGATTTGCGTCGGGATTATTTTGAGCGTTACCGGCTGGTTTGTTTGCGAACCTGTTGCAAAAATGATGGGTGCGGAAGGGGAAGTTCTTTCGAATGCAGTTTTGTACACCAGAACTCTTGTTCCGGCTTTGACGGCTTTTATGCTGCAAAGTATTTTTCAGAGTTTTTTGATTGCGGCAGAAAGACCTCAGCTGGGGCTGGCCCTTACCCTTGTGGCTGGTTGTACAAATATTGTTCTGGACGCACTTTTTGTGGGGCTTTTTAAATGGGGAATTCGCGGGGCTGCTATTGCCACTGACATTTCTTATTTTATTGGCGGAATTATCCCGCTGTTGTACTTTTTTATCACAAAAAAATGTAATTTGCGTTTGGGAAAAACTCACTGGCAGGGACTTTATCTTTTTAAAACTTTGACAAACGGTTCTTCGGAATTTTTGAGCAATATTTCTGCAAGTCTTGTGGGCATGCTTTACAATGTGCAACTTTTGAAATACGCGGGAGTTGACGGCGTTGCGGCTTACGGCGTAATCATGTATGTAGGATTTATTTTTGCGGCAATTTTTATCGGCTATTCGATGGGAACGGCGCCAATCGTAAGTTACAATTACGGTGCACAAAATCACACAGAACTGCAAAACGTTTTTAAGAAAAGTCTGGTAATCATTATAATTGCTTCGGTTGTTATGCTGGGACTTTCGGAAGGAGCTTGCGGGCCTTTTGCGGCAATTTTTACAAGTTACGACCAGGAGCTTTTTAAACTGACAAAAACGGCTTTTAGAATTTATTCTGTGGGATTTTTACTTTGCGGAATGAACATTTTTGGTTCGTCATTTTTTACCGCTTTGAACAACGGTTTAATCAGTGCTGTTTTGTCTGTTTGCAGAACGCTGGTTTTTCAGATGACTTTTATTATTTTGCTGCCAATGCTTTTAGGTTCAAAGGGAATTTGGATTGCCTCGCCTTGTGCAGAACTGGGCTGTTTGATTTTGACTGTGATTTGTCTGATTGTTTTGAGAAAGAAGTATCATTATTAAAACTTTAGGCTTAGGGATTGTAGCAGGCGCGAAGGCAATTTCAATTGCCGAAGCGAAAGCCCGCAGGCGTGCAATTTGCGCGCCGAGGACTTTGGAGCGAATAGCGGAACTGCGGAAAAGCCCGACCCCGGCGGAAGAAAAAATAAAAAAAAATTTCTGACAGTTTTAAAGCCGGGGGAAGCTCCTGAAAAAAAATCCCTTTGAATTGTAAATTAAACTTAATAATGCTAAATTACTTGCCATGACGAATGTGAAAGGTAAAAATCGGCCGGAAATTCACTGGCATAATTCTTTGACGAGTGGAGAGGAGTTGCTAACGGAAGCGACGCTGCAGGAAAAGGCCATGCTCGTTGGGCGAGTGGGGCTGGAATTACTTTCTTGCGGAACAGGTGCTTGGCGTATCCGTAATTCTATGATGCGGGTTGCTCGCGGCTTGAATATTGAATGTTCTGTGAATATTGGTCTGATGTCAATTTCCTTTAACTGTTTTGATTCTTCGGAATGTGTGACTCAGACGATGAACCTTTCAAATACCGGGGTGAATACTTTTAAACTTTACCGTCTGGAACGTTTTGTAAAACGTTTTAGCCGTGAATGCGAAAATATGACCGTTGCCCAGGTTCATGCAAAACTTGATGAATACAATAAATTGAGTCCGCTTTACTCGCCGCTGAAGTTGGGACTGGCGTCTGGGCTTGCCTGTTGTGCCTTTACTTTTTTGCTTGGCGGTGGCCTGTGGGAAATGCTTCTGGTATTTCTTGGTGCAGCGATTGGTAATTTTATCCGGGCACTTTTAATCCGCAGACATTACAATCTTTTTATGACGGTTGCAATTTCTGTTTCTGCGGCTTGTCTTTCTTACGCGGCTTTTTTGCGACTTTTCAATTTGATTTTTGGACTTTCGATGGTTCACCAGGCGGGCTATATTTGTGCCATGCTTTTTATTATTCCGGGATTTCCTTTTATTACTTCTGGAATTGACTTTGCCAAACTTGATATGCGGTCTGGAATTGAACGACTTTGCTATGCGGTGAACATCGTTATTGTGGCAACTTTGTGCGGCTGGGTTATGGCTTTGATTTTGGGCTTGCATCCGGCTGACTTTCTTCCGCAAAATTTAAACTGGTGGTCGCTTTTGCTTCTTCGTTTAGTTGCAAGCTTTTTTGGCGTTTTTGGATTTTCGATTATGTTTAACAGTCCAATAAAACTTGCCAGCATTGCCGCTTCAATCGGGGCACTTTCAAATACCCTCCGCCTTGAACTCGTGGATTTTGCTTCTTTTCCGCCGGCCGTGGCTGCCTTTTGTGGTGCACTTCTGTCCGGGCTTTTGGCTTCACTTTTGAAGAAAAAACTTGGCTATCCTCGCATTTCAATCACAGTTCCTTCAATCGTAATTATGGTTCCGGGACTTTATCTTTACAAAGGCATTTATTATCTGGGAACAATGTCACTTTCGCAATCCGCATCTTGGCTTTCTGCCGCACTTTTGATAACCCTTGCCCTGCCATTCGGACTTGTTACAGCAAGATTTTTGACCGACAGAAGTTTCAGACACGGTGCATAGTTTTTTTTCGGGCAATATGGGCGTTACCTTCGCTACGCTCCGGTCGGCTGTTCCGCACTTCGGTAACCCTCAAAGTCCTCGGCACGCAAATGGCGTGCCTTCGGGCTTCTGCTTCGGCAGTTGAAACTGCCTTCGCAGGTGCTTCATAGCCTAACGCAAAGTTCACCGTGAATATAACTTCCTAAAAAATTGCACCCGGACATTCATTTTGTGCATTGCAGGCGGCGGCCCAGGTTCCTTTTTTCAGTGCGGCTTCAAAATCACCGGAATTCATAAATTCCCACAAAAATCCGGAATTAAAAGAATCACCGCATGCGGTTGTGTTTACCGCTTTTACTTTTTGACACGGACAAGAATAAAATTTTCCTTTGTTTGCGGCAAAAGTGGCTTTGGTTCCCCGTGTAACGACAATTATGTTGTTTAATTCCGCAGATTTCTGGCAAATTGCCGTTTTTAGTGACTCTTCATTTTGTTCAGAATTTTCCAGGAAAGTTTTGCAAAATTCTTCGTCATTAATTTTTATAATTGTAGGAATTGCAGTTTTTATGACGGAAAGTAAATCTTCCGCCCAAAAATCACAAAGAAAAACTTTACCCGCAGACATCACAATTTTAGAAATCTCAGAATAAAGATTTTTTGACCAGAAAGAAGGTCTGCTACCGGCAAGTAAAACCGCATCCACATCAGAAACACCGGATTTTATTAAATCAAGAAGATTTTGTTCTAAAATTTCCGCCTGTTGTGCCGTAATCTGCTGGGAATTTAAATTAGACGCCGGTTCAGAAACTACAAGTTCTGTGGTTGTGCCGGCAAGACTGTCCATCAAAGTCCAGCATTCACGGGTAAATCCCGGAATTTCAATGTAAGACAAATCCACAAAATCATTTTTTAAAAGATTTATAAAAAACTGCGCGTTTTCTTTTCCTAGCGGACAGATTAATTTTGCACAGCCTTTTTGCATTTGCGATAGAACGCGCGCGGAATTTACTGCCTTGCCGGAAGCGTCAACTCTGTATTTTTTTGAACGGTTAACTTTTTCAAGGCTCAGATTTTCAAACGAAATTGAACGTTGAATTGTTGAACTTAAACAGATGCACAAAAATTTTGCCATAAAATCCTCTATTTTCTACAAAGTCTTGCTTCTGCGCAAAAGTTCCATGCAGGCACGGCCGGAATGATATGCCGTCTTCCAGTTGCCGCCTTTGTCTTCCTCAAGAATTGGATTGCCGTTTACGTCCAGGGAGTTCCACCATTCGCCACCTTTTTTATCAATCTGATGATTTTTTATCCAGTTCCACTGAAGTTCTACGGCTTTTTCGTATTTTTCATCACCAGTCATTTCCCAGGCATTGTAAAAACCGTTTAAACCTTCTGCCTGATTCCACCAGACTCTGGTTCTGTCGTGTTTTGTGCCACCATCGCGCAAGAAATTTTCTGTGGCACCGTTTTCAGAATCAAAACCTTCTTTGAGCGTTACATCTGCAATAAAAAGCACTGTGTCGTGAATATAATTTTTCAATTCTTCGTCGCAAAGTTCGGTTGCGGCTTCCCACAAAAGCCATGACGCTTCAATGTCGTGGCCGTAAGACTGCTCGTCCATCAAAAGATTCCAGTCCATATCAAAAAACATTCCCAGATGACCGTTTTTCTGCAGAATTTTATCAACAGTGATTCTTACAAGTTTAGAAAGGGATTCTCCAACTTCCGCGCGCACTGAACCGCCGGCCATTTGAAAATCACTGTGACGGTCAGAATTTTCAACAGAATCGCAATCAGAATTATCAAAACTGCCGTAAACGACCGGCAACGTTCGGTAAAGATTTGTGTACGCTTCCATAACGTGCAGGTTCGTGTTCATTGATTTTGGACAGTTCATATCTTTTGGC
Organism: Anaerobutyricum sp.; assembly: GCA_963638805.1. Lineage (GTDB taxonomy): Bacteria > Spirochaetota > Spirochaetia > Treponematales > Treponemataceae > Treponema_D. The sequence goes on along the minus strand of CAVHTI010000030.1, from coordinate 9,508 downwards.
GAAAGAATCATATCGTCAGTTTCTTTCCAGTCAATGGCGCGCGCTTCTACGTAGCCACCCTGATTTTTGTCGTAGGCGTATTCTTCAAGAAGATTGTACAAATCAAGGGCATAATCCATTGCAACAGAAGATTGTGGCTGGTCGGAATTTTCAGTTTTTTCTGATGTTTCGCGTAATTCTTTGAGGGCGGCCGCGTATTCACTCAAACCGTAACAGCAGAATGCTTCGCCGTAAATTTGTTTTTTACTAACGTCAGGAGTTCCGTCCGGTTTTACAGACCAGTAAACTCCGGAATTTTTTTTGTCCCAGAATTTATTGATTATTGTTTCGTAGGCAAAATCTGCCATTTTTAAATATTCAGGATTTTTTGTAAGACGCGCTGCAGCACTGTAAGCCCACAAAAAACGCGAAGTCATAACAATTGAACGACTTATTTTTGAATCTGCGACGTTGTCGTTGTCAATTTTTCCGTAAAATCCGGAAGTTGAATGATTTGTGTCGCATGCATTTTTTTGCCAGTAAGGTAAAATATCATTTAATAGTTCATCTTTAATTTCTGAAAAGATTTGTTTTTGCATAAAAATCTCCTGATTTGTGCGCTTTTTGTAGATTTTTGACAGATGACCGTCAAAACTAAACAACATTATACTGATAATCTGTTTTTGTGGCATTAATTTTAGGCAGCGTAACTCAGTACAAAAAGTGCAAAATAGAGTAAACTGAATCAAATGGAATATTCTGGCAGCGAAATTTACAAAAATCCTCTTCCAAAAGGCAAAACGTTGAGAGTTTATAACGGACAGGATTTGATTTTTGAAAGTGAAGGCAAGTGGCTTAATCCGCTTTTTGAACTTGAAGAGTTTTTAAAGGATTTTCCCGGAAAAAAAGACGATTTACGCGCTCATGACACGGCAATTGGCAAGGCGGCGGCGGTTTTAATGGTCAGAATGAACATTCATTTTATTCAGGCAGATTTAATCAGCGAACTTGCACTGGATTGGATTTCTTCGCTGAATCAAAAAAATCAAAATGTGCAGGTTTGTTATACGAATAAGGTGCACCGTCTGCTTTGTGCTACGGAAGAACAGCTTTCTGAACTTTCTGATTCTGATCAAATGTATTTTTTGTTGCGTCAAAGGGCAAAACGGATTCTGGGACTTAGTGTAGTTTTGCAAAATGTCTGTCATAAATTTTTGAAAATAAAAAATCTTTCGTTTGAACTTGCACCCGGCGGCCGCCTTATGATTCAAGGTGAAAACGGCAGCGGAAAAACAACGCTTTTGCGAATGATTGCCGGCATTTATAAACCAGATTCCGGGAAAATTTTAATTGACGGTAAAAATCCTGCGGAAAATCCAAAGTACACAATCGGTTATATTCCTCAGAATACGGAAAATTCGGACGTTTCGCTTACGGTTTACGAAGTTGTTTCTTTGGGAATTACGAAATATAAAAATCAAAAAGAAAAAAATCAGATTATTCTAAAAAATCTTGAACGAACCGGCTGCGCGCACTTAAAAGACCGTAGTTTTTCAACTCTCAGCGGTGGAGAAAAACAAAAAGTCCAGATGGCGCGCTGCCTTGCTCAAAATGCAAAAATTCTGCTTCTGGACGAGCCAACTGCCGCGCTGGACGGCGAAAATCGCAAAATGGTAATAGAAATTCTCCGGTCGCTTTCGCTCACAGAAATCCCGACGATTATTACGGTTACTCACGATAAGGCTTTGTGTCAAAATTTGAACTGGCCGCTCCTTGATTTTGATAAAATTGGCGGGGAATAAAATGTCAAAATTGATTTCTTTATTTTTTCTTGCGCCTGTTTTGCGCGGATTTGTTGCAATTTTGATTTCCGGGGCCGCATTTCCACTTTGCGGGGTAATGGTTTTAAAACTAAATCTGGTGCCACTGCGTTATATGCTTATGCACGGCGTAATTTTGGGCGGAGCAATTGCTCTGGCGGCAAATCTTCCGATGGTGCCGGCTATTGTGATTGTGAACATTGTCCTTGTGATTTTGATGCTCGTTTTTTCAAAAAATTCCGGATTTGGATTTAGCGGGACTAGCGCTGCAACAATGGTCTTGAGTATGGCGGCGGCTTCTTTGATTACTCATATTTCCGGGGTGCCGGCAAAAGATTCTTTGAGCCTTTTGTGGGGAAGTCCTTTTGCTCTGAGCATTTACGACATCATTTTTATTGCGATTCTTGCCACAGGGCTTTTGATTTACACGATTTTGAATTTCAAAAATATCTTAAGTCTTTTTTTTAGCGCTGAAATTTCTAAAGCAAACGGCATAAACGTTCAGTTTCATTACACTTTTATGATTTTTATAGTGGCCCTTGTGGTTGCCATTGCGATGAAACTTTTAGGCGCTTTTATGATTGATTCAATTTTGATTTTGCCGGCCCTGATTGCAGCAAAGTTTCAAAAAATTATAAAAAGGGAAGGAATAAAAAGACTTTTTGCTTTTAGTTCACTAGCGGGTTTTTTTTGTTCACTTTTTGGATACGTGATTGCCGTTGCCCTTGATTTTCCGCCGGCCGCGACAATTGCCGCCCTTTCTGGAATTTTATACGTGATTTTGAGCATTTTTACGGCAAGAAAAAGAGGGTAACTGAAGTTAAGAAAATAAAGGGGCTGTCTTAAAAGTTTGCATATAATGTCATCCCGACTCTGAAACAAGAGTTCTGTGTGACTGCCGGTGTCATCCCGAATTTATTTTGGGATCCCAATTGTAACAGATGCTGAAATGAATTCAGCATGACACAAGTTTTAAGGCAGTCTCATGACACATTACTTTTAAGTTGCCCCTTATTACTTTATTGACAATTAAAACCTGGGAATTAGCGGTCCATACCGTCCATTTTCTGGATGGAACCGTCATCGTTGAACGTAAGACTTCGGAATTTTACGTTTCGTTTCTGGTTTACGCCGTTGCTTCGTTCGCAGTCGTGGTAGAACAAATACCATTTTCCGTTATATTCAAGAATTGAATGGTGAGTTGTCCAGCCCAAAACTGGGGTCAAAATTACTCCGCCGTAAGTGTAAGGGCCGTAAACATTTTTACTTGTTGCGTAACAAATAAAATGTGTTGTTCCGGTTGAATATGTAAAGTAGTAAGTATCACCTTTTTTGAACAGCCACGGATCTTCAAAATATCTGCGTTCTTCGTCACCGCCGGTTAAAGGCTTGCCATTTTTATCTACAACGACAATATCGCGCGGAGATTCTGCAATTTCTTTCATATTATCTTTCATCAGTGCGATTTTTGCGCAGCAGGCAGGTTCGTCGCCTTTTGGTTCTTTATTGTCAGCACTCCAGACATTGTTTTTATACTGATCCAGCTGACCGCCCCAAATTCCGCCAAAAGTGAGGTAATATTTGCCGTCTGTGTCCGGGAACATACACGGGTCAATGCTGTAAGTGCCTTCCATATAGTTTGGTTCCGGTTTGAACGGACCTGCAGGATTATCACCGGTTGCAATTCCGATTCTGAACATTCCCTTTTTGTCGCGGGCAGGGAATACAAAATAATATTTTCCGTCTTTTTCTACACAATCAGGAGCCCAAACCTGTTTACTAGCCCATGGAATGTCTTTTAAATCCAAAACTTTGCCACAATCACGAGGAAGTGTCTGAGTGTCTGACATTTCGTAAACGTGATAGTCTTTCATGTTGTACTGATCACCGTTGTCGTTATTTTCAATGTCTTCGTCTTCATCATGAGATGGATAAATGTAAATTTTGTTGTTAAAAACGTGCGCAGAAGGATCTGCTGAATACAAATCGTTAATTAAAGGCTTCTTTTCAAGCATCTGTAAACTCCTAAGGCTTTATAGCCTACCATATAAATTTGTTCTGAAAAATACCTTTTAACAATAAGATTATTTACCTAAATTAAAAATGCCGTGGCGGCGCGGGGAACAGAAGAATGGACGGTGGGAAAATAGGGGGCTGTATAAGAAGTTTGTATTCTAGTGTCATTCCGAACTCGTTTCGGAATCTCTATGCTAGATATAGTATAGATGCTTAAATAAATTCAGCATGACATTAGTTTTAAGACAGTCCCGACGTAATTGCAAAGTCCGAAAAAGATTATACGTTTTCTGCGGTTACGGCGTCTTTTTTTGGAGTTAACTTCATTAAAAGTGCAAAAACGTGTCTTACAAGCGGGCCTACAAAAAATAACTGAAGGCAGAGCGCCATTGGAAAGCATTTTACAGCGGTTGTAATCCATGATGTGAACCAGTTTGCGTTAAAACCGTTATGAATGAATGTAACGATGAGTGTGATTGTTGGAACCATAAGGCAAACGGTCATGCACTGAATTGAAAGTGTAACGAAAATAGGCTTGTCTTCTTTTGGATTAATAAAACGGAAGGCAAGTTTTAAAGCCAGCGGACTTACAACAAAAAGTGCAAGAATATAAACGATGACATATTCAATCCACATTTCTTTGATTGCGATTGCGAATGTTATGTAAGTTAAACCGCCTGCTCCTAAGGCAACAGTGTAAACGGTCATGCAGAAAACCATGAAAAAAACCATGATTGCTGTAAAAATAACGCTTTGAAGTTTTGTTTTTGGCATTTTTTCCCTCTAGAATAAAAAAAAACGCTAAACGGGCCTTCCGTCAGACATTGGAAAGGCGACATTTAGCGTCATTGAAAAGTTAATTTATAGAATTTGAATTAAATTTTCAAGAAGGAAATTTTGAAAAATCTGATTTTTTTTGATATTTGGAAGAAGGATTCACAATTTTGCGCCAGCGCGGCAGCGATGTGAAGGGCTTGGCCACCGCAAGCGAGGAGCCATTTTGCTTAAAATTTGAAAAATTGACGTCAGATTTTTTTTGATTCGCGAAGTTGCGACGAGTGCGGAGGCTGGAGCGAATGCGTAACCCGGAACGTAGCGACGGCACGAAGTGCCGGGCCGTCCTGATAAAAATAAAAGTTAGGATGTACTAACAAACTGACTTAAAAATTATTTTGTTTTCTGTTATGATTGAAGGTAGAAAAATCAAAAATTGGAGAAAAAAATGGGTTTTTTAAAGGATAAGGTCGCAATTATTACTGGTGGCGGAAAGGCGGTTTTGAATGATGGAACTTGCGGTTCAATTGGTTATGGAATTGCAACTGCTTATGCAAAAGAGGGCGCAAATCTTGTTTTGACTGGTCGTAATGTTCAGAAATTGAACGATGCAAAAACGGATTTGGAAGCAACTTACGGAATTAAAGTTCTTGCAATTCAGGCTGATGTTAATGCCGGTGCGGATAATGAAGCGGTTGTAAAAAATGTTGTTCAGCAGACTTTTGATACTTTTGGAAGAATTGATGTGCTTATAAATAATGCTCAGGCTTCGGCATCTGGCGTAAAACTTGCGGAAAACACTACGGATCAGTTTAATCTGGCAATTTATTCGGGACTTTATGCAACTTTTTACTATATGAAGGCTTGCTATCCGTATTTGAAGGAAACTAAAGGTTCTGTAATTAATTTTGCTTCTGGTGCGGGTCTTTTTGGAAATTATGGTCAGTGTGCTTATGCTGCGGCAAAGGAAGGAATCCGCGGACTTTCGCGTGTTGCGGCAACAGAATGGGCTGCGGACGGAATTAATGTAAATGTTGTTTGCCCGCTTGCCTGGACGGCTCAGCTTGAAAAATTCCAGACTGCGTTCCCTGATGCATTTAAGGCAAACGTAAAAACTCCTCCGATGGGCCATTTTGGCGACGTTGAAAAAGAAATTGGCCGAGTTTGCGTTCAGTTGGCTTCTCCTGATTTTAAATATATGAGCGGCGAAACTTTGACTCTTGAAGGCGCAATGGGCCAGAGACCGTAAAACTTTGTGACGGCTTGGAAAAGTCGTGACGGACGGGGAAAAATCATTGTGGACGGGGAAATTCAGATTTGGATTGCCCCGTTTTTTTTAGAAAATCGTAATTTATAAAATCGTAATAGACGACTTTTGAGCGGAAAATTATAATCTTGCTATGACAAAAACTAATGCAATGAGAATTCTTGACGGTATGAAAATTCCGTATGAAACAAGTTCTTATGATGATGACGGGGAACACGTGCTTGAAAAAGGCGCTGCGGTGCGGCTTGCAGAAAAACTTGGCGTGGATCCTATGACGGTTTTTAAGACAATTGTAATGCGCACGGAAACAAAGGAAATTTGCGTTTTTTGTGAATGTGCGACTAGTGAAATAAATTTAAAAAAGGCACGGCAGCTTGTCGGTTGCAAGGAAATTAATCCTGTAAAACCGGAAGAACTTTTGGGCCTTACCGGATACATTCGCGGTGGTTGTACGCCAATTGGAATGAAGCGAAAATTCAGAACATTTATAGACGAGCAGATTCTTTTGCACGAAAAGGTTTGCATAAGTGGCGGTCAGCGCGGCGTTCAGATAAAAATTGCGCCGGCAGATTTAATTCGCGCGACGGATGCGGTTACTGCGGATCTGGAACTTTAAGTTTTGACGGTGCATTTGCGGTTTTAGGAAAAATTTATGTTTTATTTTCTGTCATTTATTGCAGTTTGCGTGATTGTAGCGTTTCTTTGCTGGAGCATTTTTCAGGCAAAAAAGAAAAATCAAAGAAATCAGAAAACACGAAACGTTCAGCCGGTAAAATGTCCGCTTTGTCAGTCCTCACTTTTTGTGGGAGAAAATATTTATTCAAAAATTTACCGTCCAATGAATGTTCCGGATCAATATTGCACAATTTCTGGATGTCCGCATTGTTTTCCTGTTTGCGAAAACGGTGTAAAAAGAATTTGCCCGGTTTGTCATAAAGAAGTCAGTTTAAATCAAAATCTTACGGCAAGGCTTTTTAATAAAGCGTTTGGAAAAAAGCACGTTCACATTTTGGGGTGTTCAAATTGCCATGCCCCGCGCTCAAAATAAAAATTTCTTCAAAATTTTGAAAAAAAAAATTGTACGCATAAAAACTTCTGTACTATATTTTTGATGTTGAAAAATTACTTTATGGAGGATTTTATGGGATTTTTTTCAGATTTTTTATTTGGACCTTCTTCAAATTCAGAAAAAAAGGCAAACGGACAGAAAAATTTTGGGGCTTTTGGTAATTCTGGATTTTTTGATTCTGATAATTCCAATTATTACGAAGAGTTAGCCGAAGATGCACGCTGTGGCGACTTAAGTGCCATTCAGGAAATGCGCGACGAATTTGGCGAAAACTGGCGCGAGCAATGGGGAATTCTCTGATTTTTTTGAAGTTTTACACAAATTTTACATTTATTATATAGAATCTTAATTCCGTGTTATTATAACAATATTATGATTTACATTTTGGAAGATGATGGATCTATCAGGAAGTTAATTGATTACACGCTTAAAACTCAGAATTTTGAAACGATGAGTTTTGAGTTGCCTTCTGAATTTTGGAAGGCGGTTGCTGAAGTTCAGCCGGAACTTGTTTTGCTGGACATTATGCTGCCTCAGGAAGATGGAATTTCAATTTTGAAGAAATTGCGTTCGGATCCAAAAACTTCTGGAATTCCGGTCATAATGCTTACTGCCCGCGATACTGAATTTGATATTGTGACGGGCCTTGATGCCGGAGCTGATGATTATGTAACAAAACCTTTTGGAATGATGTCTTTGATTTCCAGAATAAAGGCGGTTTTGCGTCGTTACGAAAAAAATAATTCCACAGATAAACAGAAAATTCTTGAAGTTGGAAAAGTAAAAGTTGATTTGAATCGGCATACGGTTTTTTCCGGCGAAAATCAGGTTTTTCTTACTGTTAAGGAATTTGACCTTCTTGTTCTGCTGATAGAAAATCGTGGAACAGTTTTGACGCGCGAACGTCTGCTTGATTCAATCTGGAAAATTGATGCGGATATTGAAAGCCGTACCGTTGATGTTCATATCCGGACGTTGAGACAGAAAATAGGTGATGATGACCTGATTGAAACTGTCCGGGGCGTGGGCTACAAAATTAATTAAAGGCGTGAACAAAATATTCGTTTAGACAAAAACAAAAGGCGGTTAGTATGACATCTGTAAAAGAAAAAAAATCAAAATCTTTAACCTTCAGAATTTTCATTAATACGGTTCTTGTTGGAACTTTGGTTTATATAATCTGTGCGTTTTTATTTATTTCAAATATGTATTCGTATTTTGAAAAGCAGATTTTTGAAGAACTGGAAACGGAAGCGACTTTTCTTGAATCTTATGCACTGAATAATCAGCTTGATTTGCTTGCCAATCTTGAAACAAAAAACCGAATTACCCTTATTCATCCGGATGGAGAGGTTTATTTTGATAACACCGTGGATGCCTCGTCTTTGGAAAATCACAAGAGCCGCGAGGAAGTCATGGGGGCAATAGAAAGCGGAGCGGCGCAGGTTTCGCGATATTCTTCAACGATGATGGTCAGAACTTTGTATTATGCAAGGCAACTTTCGACTAACGACATTTTGCGAATTTCGTGCGACCAACATTCTGTTTTTGTAATGATGCTTGGAATGAGTCAGAGTCTTTTGATAATGCTCGTGATTGCAATAATAATTTCGATGATTTCTGCAAAACTCATTTCAAAACGAGTCGTAGAACCTTTAAACAAAATCAATCTTGAAAATCCGGGCGATATTGAAGTTTACGAGGAATTGAAACCTTTTACTCAGAGGATTTCCGAAGAAAATTTTGAAAAAGAACAGCGGGAACAGTTGCGCCAGCAGTTCAGCGCGAACGTCAGTCACGAATTAAAAACGCCGCTTACAAGTATCAGCGGTTTTGCGGAAATTTTAAAAACTGGAACGACGGATCAAAAAACGACGGTAGATTTTGCTTCCACGATTTATGAAGAATCGCAGCGAATGATTAGTCTTGTAAACGACATCATAAAATTGTCAAAACTTGATGAAAATTCAATCAGCCAGGAAAAAGAAAAAATCAGATTGCGGGAAATTACAAAGGAAGTCTTTGAAGTTCTTGCTGCAAGTGCCGGCAAAAAAGGAGTTTCTTTGAATCTTACGGGCGACAGTGGCGAAATTTTCGGTGTGCGCTCTGTAATTTACGAAATGATTTACAATCTGGTTGATAACGCAATAAAATACAACAACAAAGACGGAAAAGTTGACGTTGCAATTTATACTTCAAGTACCGAAATTAACGGTCAGCACGTAAATCGTAAAGTTTCTATCAGCGTAAAAGATACCGGAATTGGAATTCCTGCTTCTGAACGTGAAAGAATTTTTGAACGATTCTACAGAGTTGATAAAAGCCGCTCAAAAGAATCAGGCGGAACAGGTCTTGGGCTGAGCATTGTAAAACATGGAGCGAAATATCATAATGCAACAGTGCTGTTAAACTCAGAAGAAGGAAAAGGCAGTCAGTTCACGGTAGTATTTACTGTAGACCAGGCATAATTTTGCCCCCGGCGAAAATCAAACTCTGCCGGTCAGAATTACACGACCAGAATATTTGCGATTTTGCCAGTTTTACAGTTGACTATTTTTTTCGTAATCTTTACTATTATAAAAC
>CAVHTI010000029.1:0-28698 GCA_963638805.1 Anaerobutyricum sp. | reverse complement strand
GTATATCCTGAAAATTTCAAGGAAAAGCGGCAGAGAAACAAAACTTATGGCAAAAATAATGGAACTTGAACTAAGAAGATAATTTTTCAATTCAGAAATCTGAGAATAATTTATTAAAAGTCTGACATAAATGTAAAAAGGCAGGCACATAAGTAAAAAAATCAAAACATGAACGGCATTATTTTTTATGTAAAGTGCGGCAATTGCCAGTAAACAGACCACAAAGAAAATCGGGAAGAGTGAAATATCCGTATAAAGAAAAATAAACTGATTAAAAAATGAAGAAATAAGGACCAGGTAACTTATAGTTTTTTCGTTCAGATTTTTGTTTCTGTATACTTCCGCAATAAAAAAAACTCCGCAGGCAATAATTGCAAAAAACGCTTGTATGGTATAGGACAAAAATATTTTTGAAAGAGTGTTCAAATTTGTTTTTATGACGACAGAAAAGCCCTTTCCTAAAACCAGGCACAAAAGAACAATAAGAAATGTGACCGGAAGTGCGTGCCAGTTATATTTAAGATTAAAAATTGAGTTAATTTTCCTCTTGTGATCAATAAAAAATGTGAGTGATGAAAAAAGCAAAGAAGCTAAAATTGAAAATAAAACGGCGTAAACAATAAAACTTTCAGAAATTGTAATAAATTTCTTTCCCAAAATATTCAAAATAAAAAAGTGCTGATCAAATTCCATCGGGGAATTTTCGTCAAATGAGGCTGTAAGTTCCTTTAAAAAATAATTTATGGATTTAAAATCTTTTGTGCGGTTTTTAAAAGAAATTTTAGCGCAGGGAATATTCAGTTTAAAAAATTCTTCAATTCCCGTATCCTGGGAAAATTTAAATTTATGCATCTGGCTAAGATAATAGGGCGGAGTTGCAAAACTGAGCGTACTTTTTATTGCGAGGTTGTAAAGCGTCTGGACAAGCCATGACGGGGACGTTTTTCCGTTACTTGAAGAAATTATAATATTTTGAGGACCGCCAAATTCCAAAATTATTGCCGTCACATCAGAATCTGGAGAAAGTGTGTTTATAAAAACCTGGGTTGTACTAAAATCCGGAAAATCATCAAAAGTCTGAAGTTTTGTGCCGTAAGAAAAAAGAATTGTGACTGGTAACGCGGATTCTTTGCAATAATTACAGAAATTCAAAATCAAATTTTTGTTCAAAAAAGCATCAGTCTGGCTGATAACGTAAATTACTCGCTTTTGATTAAATAATTCTTTTTCAGAAAGTGCATAGTCCTTTTCATTTATGTTTAAAATAATATTGTAAGGAAAATCATTTGTCCCGGAATTTACAAGTTCTTGTATTTCTGGATTAAAGGAACTGGAAATTAAAAAATCATAAACGGAATTACTGAGCTCTGTTCCTGAAGGTGAAAAGATTTCTGAAAGATTTTCATCATTATTTTCCGTTAAAAAATCCTGATTTTTTTCTTGTGAAAATGAAAAAAATTCACAAAATAAGCCGATAATCAGAACAAAAGCGAAAAAAATACGGGATTTCATTTATATTCAGTCTATAAATTTGAAGTTTACAATGCAAGTCCTATAATATATACTTTAAAGCACTAATAATGCGGGACGAGGGAAAATGGCTGGTGGCGAAAAAAAATTCATTCTTGAATTACCTCTGAAAGTTGTTCTTACAGAAGAGGGAACGTCAAATTTCATTAATAATAACAAAAAACTTTTGAGATTCAGACTTGCGGATAACGTTGAGGAATACGGAATTTCTTTGAATAAATTTTCTCCACAGTCAATTCAGAGCATGATTTTGCTTGATTACATCTCAAAAATTGAAATTTCCATGTCCGAATTTGTTTCTTCCCGTCAGGAAGTAATGGATCTTTCCAAAGTAATTGTTTATTCAATTCTTTACAAACAGTTTGACCGTGAAGTTTTTTCTGCCCTGATTGCCTGCGATTGTATAAAAAAACATAACCGTGCAAATGCGGCGAGTTTAATTGATGAACGCACAAAAATGCCGGAAAGACAGTTGCGCGCCCTTTTACAAAATAAAGATAAAATCATCACAGAAACGCGAAAAATAATCCTTGAGCCAATCTGGAATTCTATTTTAAACAACAAAGATTATTCATCAGAAGAAAAAAATATTTATCTTTTGATGACAGAAAAATTCCTGAATCGTCTGAGCCTTATGAACTGGCATATCCTGACTAAATTTCATAAAAATGAAGGCGTTACAGAAATGTTTATTGCCGTCAGAAATCTTTTGAATGCCTACATGGAAAAATCAAAGGTCGCTGAATATATTTCCGTAATGGTTATGGAACTTGCCTTGAATAATGAAAACACAAATATCAGAAAAGAAGCCCGCAATATGTACGCCGGTGTTGATGATATTGACGCTTTGATTTTTGATCCGGAAGTTCGTTCTAAAATTGTTCAGGAATTGCAACGAAAACATGAACTTGTATTCCTTTCGTGGAAACTTGGTGGCGGTTCTAAATCAATCGGAAAGCAGGGCAAACTTTCTATCACGCTTTACAATAAGGACGATGAATTTCAGGAAGTTAAAGAAAATATTGAAATGGCAAAAAATGCCAATAATAACAAAAAATCGCTTATTGACTTTTACCGTGAATTGCCGGACGGCCAGGAAGGCACAGACTTGGGACTTTATTATCTGTCTTATCTTGATGATGCCTGCAAAAAAGTCGGCGTAAAATTTGAATCTATTGTAAATCAGTTTAGTACTAGTGATCTTACGGTCATTAATCTGAACTTTAATTTTTAATTTATGCCCGAAATCAAAAAAACAGCTCTTAGTTTTCTCTTTTTTTTCTTAATTTTTTTGCTTTTTTCGTGTTCATCTTCTGTGCCGGAAATTAAAAATCCCGAATATTCCGTTGTTTTTACATTTTCTGACAGTGAATCTTTGCCAACTGCAAGGCTGAGTGTTTTTGCGGAGGCTGTGAGTGATGGACGAAGAACTGAAAATCTTGAACTTAACACTTCTGATTTTAAATATACCTGGACGGTTGATAATGTTTCGTTGATTCAAAACAGCGGAAGAATCTGGGCGGGGTATACTTCGTTTGTGATGCCTGACGGAAAAAAAATTCCTCAGGGAGTTTATGTTTTCAGTTACGAAAGTGCAGACGGTCAGAGAACGGAAAAGACTTTTACGGTGCAGTACAATGATGAACTGTACAATTCTAATGCCGCGCAGGCTCAGCAAATTATGAAAGATGACGATGCCCAGTCCAAAATTTCAATTTATGATTCTACGGGCAAATTAATTTACTACGGAAGCCGAACGGACGAACTTAGCAGTCCGGAAAAAATAAAAAAACTTTACAGAAGTGCGGCTTTTTTTCAGGAAATAAAACTAAAAAAGGACAGTTCTGTCATTTGCATAATGAACGAACAAACTTTAGAATAAGGGCATCTCTAAAAACTGCAATTTTTAGAGGCTCCCATAAATAAAAAAAGGATGTATATGAATAATCAGGAAAATTTAGGTGTTGATTTAGAACAGAAATCTTCAGATCAGTCTGAACCTGTTCCCTCGGGTGATTTATCAGAAAATTTTGAAAATGAAGAAAAGGTTGCAAGGCGCAATGTAAAAACTTATGTTTTACGTGCCGGCAGAATGACGGATGCACAGGAAAAAGCTTATGAAGAATTGTCTGCAAGATGGTGCATTCCCTTTGACGAAAATGTAAAACTTAATTTTGTTGATATTTTTGGAAACACAAATCCGATTGTAATTGAAATTGGCTTTGGTATGGGCGATGCAACGGCCGAACTTGCTGAGGCAAATCCTGAAATCAACTATCTGGGAATTGAAGTTCATACTCCTGGAGTTGGTAAACTTTTAAACGAAATAAAACGAAGAAATCTTACAAATCTGTACATTATTGAATATGATGCGATGGAAGTTTTGGAAAAAATGGTTGCCGATAAATCTGTAAACGGTTTTCACATTTTCTTTCCTGATCCGTGGCCAAAAAAACGTCATCACAAAAGACGTATGGTTCAACGTCCAAGAACAAATCTTATTGCAAGCAAATTAAGCACCGGCGGTTATCTTTATTTTGTAACGGATGTTCTTGATTATGCTGAATTTGCGATGGAAGAATTAAATTTGACGGAACATTTGAAGAATAAATACGATGGTTTTGCTGAACCTCAGCCGTGGCGCAAACAGACAAAATTTGAACGCAAAGGAATTGCCGCTGACCATCCGATTACAGAACTTTTTTACATAAAACAAGATTAAATCCTCGCTAAAATTAAAATCATAGTGCAGATTCGCGCTTAATTTTGTAAAAATAAAAAAAATAGGGTAGCTGATATGGAAAACACTGACAAAACAAAAAGAATTGCTGAACTTGAAAATTTGATTACAAAATATCAGAAATCCTATTATGACGGCGAAGGTGAAATTTCTGACGCGGAATTTGATAAACTTTGGGACGAATTAAAAATTTTGTCGCCTTCGTCGCCGATTTTACAAAAAGTTGGCGCTGATAACGGAAATTTTTTGAAAATTCATCATGTAATGCCGATGGGAAGTCAGGAAAAGGCCGCTGATCCTGAAAGTTTTAATGCCTGGGCAATGAAACATAATTATGATGAATATCTCGTTGAATACAAACTTGACGGGGCATCTCTGGAACTTCAGTACGAAAATGGCTATCTTGTGCGGGCTGTAACTCGCGGGGACGGTGCTGTTGGCGATGACATTACTTCAAATGCGCGAAAAATCAATGGCGTGGCCGCTGCAATTTATTGTGACGGCAAACTTTTGAATTTTACCGGTGGAGTTCGCGGCGAAGTTATAATGATGCACGAAGTTCACGAAAAATATTTTTCTGATAAGGCAAATTGCCGTAATGCCGCGAACGGAATTATGAAGCGCAAGGACGGCAAGGGCTGTGAGTTTTTAAATCTTATCGTTTATGATGCGCTTGCAACTGATGGCCAGACTTTTTTTAATGATGAGGAAGAAAAATTAAATTGGCTGAAATCTTGCGGTTTTGAAACTGTAAAACTTGAAATTTGTAAATCTGCAAAAGATGTGATTGACTATCGCTCAAAAGTTATGGAAATCAGAAAAACTTCCATTCCTTATGATATTGACGGTCTTGTTGTAAAAGAAAGGGCGATTAATTTTGAAGACGCAAGCCGTGCCCGTCCAGACCGTCAGATTGCCTTTAAATTCAGCCTTGAAGAAGCGGTGACGGTTATAAAAAATGTTGAGTGGAGCATAAGTGGCGGGACTTACACTCCGGTTGCGGTTTTTGATGAAGTTGAATTGAACGGCACTAAAGTTCAGCGCGCAAGTCTTGCAAATCCTGATACTATGAGACTTCTTGGCGTAAAAACCGGTAGTCACGTAATTGTTGTAAAACGCGGTGAAATTATTCCAAAAATCGAAAGTGTTATTCAGGAAAATGATGATTCAACTTGTCAGGAGATTATTTTCCCTGAAAAATGTGAAGTATGTGGTACAGATCTTATTGATGAAGGAAGTCGCCTTTACTGTCCGAATAAAAAATGCCCTAAACGAGTTTTGCATCAGCTTTTAAAATGGCAACAGGTTGTGGATATTCGTGATTTGGGCGAGACCTTAATAACTTCACTTTTTAATGATAATGTAATTTCTTCCATTACAGATATTTACGCGTTAACCGAAGAAAGTCTTGTTCCTTATTTTTTGAATGAAGAAAGCCGCGAAAACGAAAAAAAATCTCTTGGCGCTCAAAAAGTTTACCGTTCAATACAAAATCACAGAAAAATGAGTCTTTCGGTTTTTGTTGCCGGATTTGATATTGAAGGCGTTGGTGAAACTTCCGTTGATAAACTTGTCGCTGCCGGTTTTAATTCTCTTGAAAAATTGCTTTCTGCTACCGTTGATAAAATTGCCGATGTTTACGGTTTTGCAGAAACTATGGCAAAAATTATTGTCGAAGGTCTTAGTGAAAACGCTGATGAAATGCTGAAATTGACACAAAGGGGAACAATTACCATTGAGTCTGCCGCTGGCGGTAAATTCAGCGGAATGTCATTTTGTTTTACCGGTGAACTTGTAACGATGAAGCGTGCCGATGCCGAGCAACTTGTAAAACAAAACGGTGGAACTGCAAAATCTTCTGTTACAAAAGATTTGACCTACCTTGTTACTAATGACACGGAAAGTGGCTCGTCAAAAAATCAAAAGGCAGCGAAACTTGGAATTCCTGTCATTGATGAAAAAACTTTTCTTTCGCTACTTGGACAGTAAATTTTTACAAAGAATTTTAGATTTTCTTTCCAAAACAAAAAAATTCAGAAATTATTTTTCGGTAAATGCAAAGTCCGTCATAAAAAATTCCGGGACAACTGCGCTGCCGTTTAATCTGATTTCCCAGTGAAGATGAGGACCAGTTGCGAGACCTGTATCACCGGACAAGGCAATTAAATCATTTTTATCTACCATCTGACCTTCCTGAACGTTTAATTCACTGCAATGGTAGTAAAGGCTGTACAGTCCCGGTAAATGTTCAATCACGACGCTCCAGCCGGTAGAAATGCGCCATTCCGCCATGACAACTTTTCCTTTTGCGCAGGCACGGACTTCTGAGCCAGTAGGAATGCCGTAATCGTTTCCGTAATGCACGCTGGTTGAGGATTTTCCGTTTACGTAAGTGTAAGTTCTTCTGTCTCCGCAAAATGCCGTGTACCTTGTAGATGTTGTAGGGCAGACAAAAGGCGAGGTATCAAAAACATCAGAAAGATTTGTCGTAAAAAGAATGTTATTTAATTTTTCAATTTGAGCGGTGCGCTCTGGGCTCATGTCATTTTTAATTTCAGAATTTTTAGAATCCAAATCAATGACTTCTTTATTCCATTTTTTTGACTGAAATTTCAGTGGCAGAGAAAATTCCTTGAGATTTTCCTTATCAGAAATTGAAATTACAACTTTTAATTTATAGTCAGCCTCGCTAGCCCAAAGTGAAACTGGAACTCCGCACAGATAATTTGTGACGTTGCCTTTTGATTTTTCCGTCTGATAGAAAGGCGCCGATTCTGTCATTTTTTCGCCGGCATAAAGTAACAAATTCGCCTTATTCAGATTAAAATTTTTTGATTTTATGGCAGCTTTTGACGGTTCATAAATCATTTTTACAAAAATTGCTTCGCCAGGTACCACCG
Organism: Anaerobutyricum sp.; assembly: GCA_963638805.1. GTDB lineage: Bacteria > Spirochaetota > Spirochaetia > Treponematales > Treponemataceae > Treponema_D. The sequence continues at coordinate 21,528 of CAVHTI010000029.1, read as the reverse complement.
TTTCATTGTAATAAACGGTCAGAGTAAAATTATCATCGTGATAACGGGCTTGTTCTGCAAAAAGCGAATTCACAAAGGTCAAAAAAAATCCCAGAAGTAGAAGTGTGTTTATTTTTTTGCAGATGTTTATTTTCATAAAAAATTTCCTTACTGAAGAATTTCAAGATCTTCAATAACAAGTTGATTTGTTACCATTCCGTTAAAATAATTGTGCTTGATCGTATAAAGAATATTGCAGATTTTGTCTTTTGCAATATCTTTCTTTAAGCGCTCCGCCTGCCCCCAAAAAAGTGCGGGGAGTTTTAATTTTCCGCACTCAAGGGTAAGTTTTAAGTGGAACGGCTCTTTTTTGCCAATAACCTGAGCATCGGCGATTTTTGCGCCTTTGGTAAGAAATAAAAGTTCCGGATTTTCGTTGCCGTATGGCTCAAAATTATCAAGAAGCCTGAAAACATCTGCGTCAAAAAACTGAGGAGGAATTTCGGCATCAATTTCCAAGGCGTCAGCTTCGGTTTCAAGATTTATTTGTGGCAGAGAATTTGTGATTTTAGAAAGGAATTCATCAAGTTTTTCGCGTTTAAAACTAAATCCCGCGGCATAATTATGCCCACCGTGATTAATAAAAAAATCATCTCCAAAACTGTTGAGAAAATCTGTAGAAATAAATCCCCGGTTACTTCGGATTGAACCGATACAAATGTCGTCCTGAAATGTAACTGCGATTCCCGGTACTCCAAAATCTGTGACGAGGCGGGCCGCAAAAAGCCCCGTAAGTCCTCTGTTTATATTTTCTTCGACAACGACACACAGTTTATTTTGATGCTCTGCAATACTTTTTTCGGCTTTGTCGTGAATTTGAAATGCTGTGTCCGAGACAAGCTGCTTGCGCTTATTATTCAGTTCTATGATTTGCATCGCAAGTTCTTCGCGCTCTTTTACATCTTTGCTTAAGAGAAGTTTTAATGCAATGTCAGGTTGTCCCAATCTTCCGGTAGAATTCAGAGCCGGAATAAGAGTCCAGGACAAGTCCGTTGAACAAATATTTTCGTAATTAAGTTTTAAAAGTGGCAGAAGTTCTCTTAATCCGGGACGAGGCAGGTCTTTTTTCATTGATGAAATGCAGTTTTTTACAAAGAGACGGTTTTCGTCCTTCATCGGCATAATGTCAGCAAGGGCAGCAAGTCCGACGAGTTGTAAATCCATACGTTTGTTTTTTTCCTGCTCCTGCGAATTTCTTGCAATCATATGATGGCAGTACGAAACGTAAAGATTAAAAAGACTTTTTATTACAGAAGTTTCTGATTCATAATATCTTCCGATTTTTGAATTTTGAGACAAATCCTGAGTTGTTTTGAATTTCATTAACGGCATGCAGGCGGAAATTTCATTTCTGAGGTCATTGATAAAAAATTCAACGCCATTTCCAAAAATATTTTTCAGTGTTTGTTTTGTACTTGCCGAATCCCAGGAATAAATTACCTGTCCCTGCAAAAATGACGGAAGTTTCAGACTATAAATTGAAGTTTTGCCCGGAATAATGACTTCGTGAAGTTGTTTTACGCAGGTAAGATTTTTTATTTTTACGCAGTCAACATCAAAAGTTTTGTCATTTTGATTTTCTGTGATTTCAAGAATACAGATTTCCGCATTAAAAAACGGTGTTTTTGAAAATCTGAGTGCAGAAACTAACTTGAAGGCAACAGCCGCCCCGGAAATATCTTTGAAAGGGTAGAGGGAATCTTCGGTTTTTGGGTCTAAAATTATTGCATCTGGAAGTTTTTCTGGCGGATTATGATGGTCTGTTACAATTACGTTAATTCCAAGTTCATTTGCGTGGCGCACTTCTTCGTAATTGCAGATTCCGCAGTCTACCGTGATGATAAGACTTCCTCCCTCTGCGTAAAAATCGTCTACCGCCTGAATTGTAAGTCCGTAAGGGTCATCATCTTTTGGAAGGCGCCACTGTACATCGTAGCCTGCTTCCTGAAGATAACCAAAAAGAATGGCCGTACTTGTAATGCCGTCTACGTCGCGGTCGCCAAAAATTAATATTTTTTCGTTTTCTTCTTTTGCAGTCGTGATTCTTTCAACGGCATCTTCCATTGAATCAAAACTAAAAGGTTCATGCTGAAATCTTAAGTCATCTTCAAGATAAAAAAGAATATCTTTGCCATCTTTGATATTGCGTCGTAAGAAAACTGACGCAAGAATCGGATTGATTTTATATTTTTTGCACAACTGTTCAACATCAGATTTTAAGACTTGTTTTTTATTATACGCTTTCAAAATTTTCCCCGTTATTCTTTTAGAGAATTCCCACTCCGGTTTCTATTGTGTTTAGTTTTGTTTCAAGACTGTTTTCAATCAGAAAAAAAACGATATTTCTGATTTGTTCATAACCTTCCTTATCAATCTGTAATTTTCTGACGTCACTTGCGGAGAATTTTGAAACAGCAGAAAGGTAATTTATTGCAGAACTTTTTATTGGAAAAAGCACAGAAGAATGTTCTTCTTCCGCATTATTGTTTTTTACACAATCACAACAGACAAAACTGTTTGTAAGTGCATTATAGTAATTTTCGGAAAAATGGGCAAATGAAGCAGGATTCGCAAAAGACTTTCCGCAATGATTACACGAAATAGCATCCGGTTGAACACCGAGCAGTTCAAGAAAGCGCCATAAAAAACGGACTAGACCCAGCCTACCTTGATCTTCATTTACCAAATCCAAACCGTCAATAAAACCGCTCACCAGAACAAAACAGCCTTCATAGCTTCCAGCACACTTACTTTTGATTGCCAGTTCGGCAGCAAGCGAAGCCGCAAACATTTTAAAAAGATTCTTCCCAAACGACACATGATACTTTTTCACATCAAAATCGCTGATTTTAATCTGTTTCTTTTCCGGATTATCATACAAATAAACAATTCCGCTGTTCCACTGAGACACAAGAGAGCGCATTTTGCTTTTCGGTCCACCATAAAGAATCGCATAGATGACTCCTTCCGTCTTTGTGAGCAAAGTTACAGAAGTGTTGTTTTCCCCAAGGGGCTTTAAGTTAATAACTATCGCAGGAGTGTTTCTTGTACGAACCATACTTTCATTTTACCCGAAAAACCCAGCCACGGTGCAAAAAAAGCAACGAGCAGGGTTTCTTTTGTTGCCACTAAAAATTGCAATTTTTAGAAGTGCACATATATATAATTGATTCATTTTGCAAAAATTTACAAAAATTTGTGAAAAAAAAATAAAATTTTTTGACTTTTTGTATTTTGCGTAAGGGATTGTAGCAGCCGCGAAGTTTGTTTCAACAAACGAAGCGGAAACCCACAGGCGTGCAATTTGCGCGCCGAGGATTTTGGAGCGAATAGCGGAACTGCGCAAAGCCCGACCTGCCGTAAGGCAGGTTACGCCCGTAAAGATCTATTTTTGACCGTAATAGGCGTTTGGACCGTGCTTTCGTTCGTAGTGTTTATTTATAATATAGGACGGAAGTTCCTGTGCGTCAGGATTTATTTGGAGTGTGTGCAGGGCCATTTTACAGATTTCTTCAAGAACTGTGCCGTTGTAAACCGCTTTTTCGGCAGTTTTTCCCCATGCAAACGGACCGTGTCCACCGCAAAGCACCATGTTTACTTCTGACGGATTATAATTTCGCTCTTTAAAAAGATTGATTATCTGCCAGCCGGTTTCTTTTTCGTAATTTGATTCAACGGCCTGTTTTGTAAGGTAGGGCGTGCACGGAATTGATTTTTGGAGATGATCGGCGTGAGTTGTGCCAAAAAGCGGAACATCTTTTAAAGCCTGAGCCCAGCTGACTGCATAAGTTGAATGTGTGTGAATTATTCCGCCGAGTTCTGCGTTTTGCTTGAGTGCAAATTCTTTGTACAAAAGTGCATGAGTTGGCGTGTCGCTAGAAGGATTTAAACTTCCGTCAACTTTTTTACCTTCCACGTCCACAATTACCATGCTTTCTGGAGTTAAATCTTCGTAAGGAACTCCGGACGGTTTTATGGCAAAAACACACTTGTCTTTATCAAAGGCGGAAACGTTGCCCCAGGTGTAAAGTGCCAGGTGATTTGCAGGAATTTTCATATTTGCTTCGTAAGCCATATTTCTTATTGTTTCGTATGTCATAAATTTCCTCGATTTTAGAATTTAAAATTCACAAAATTTTACAATGTTTCAACCGCGGCCTTTTCGATTGGAAGACACTTCATATAGCGGTCAAAGAAAATATTAAAGGATTCTTCCAGATCTTTTTGCGGGGAAGATGATGTTTTTTTGCAGTTAACAAAAACTTTTTGTTCAAGAAAGTCCGAAAGACTCAGCGTTGTGTTGTCGCAATAAGACGCAAGAATTGCCATTCCCCACGGACCGCCTTCTCCGGCAGTTTCCATTGCACTGACGGTTGTGAGCATTGCCGCTGCCATGTATTTTAATCCGGCTTCACTTTTAAAATATCCGCCGGCACCGGTCATACTTTCTACCGGGACATTTTCTTTTTGGTAGAGGATATTCATTCCGGCTCTTAATGCGCCAAGGCTTGAAAACATCTGTGTCCTCATAAAGTTTGCAAGACTAAACGTGGCATTTTCTGAGCGCGCAAAAAGCGGGCGTCCGGAAGTAAAACCTGTAATGCTTTCGCCAGATAAATAATTGTAGGCCAAAAGTCCGCCACAATCTTTGTCTGCTTCTAAGGATTTTTGAATGAGTTTATCGTAATATTCGGATAAATCAGGGTTTTCGCCGGTCATAGTTTCTGTGACTTCTTTGAATAAATTTATCCAGTAATTGTGTTCGCCTGTGCAGTTGTTTGCGTGAACCATTGCTACCGGTTTGCCGTCCGGAGTTGTTACAATGTCAATAATTCCCGGGTATGATGATTTTAAATCTTTTTGCAAAACTACCATGCTGAAAACTGAAGTGCCGGCGCTAATGTTTCCAGTTTTTTCTTTTACAGAATTTGTTGCAGCCATTCCAGTTCCGGCATCTCCTTCCGGTGGACAGAACGGAATACCGCCTTTTAAATCTCCGCTTGGGTCAAGAAAGAGTGCACCTTCGTCTGTAAGATTTCCGGCTTTTTCGCCAGCCATAAGGACTTTTGGAAAGAGTGATTTTTTTAGTGAAAATTCAGGATTTTTTGACTGAACGGCTTTGATTTCTTCAAGATTTTCAAATTTTTCCACAAATTCTTCGTTGTAAGAGGCTGATTTTCCGTCCGCGCTGAGTTTTAGCGGGAACATTCCAGAAGCATCGCCCGCTCCGATAACTTTTTGTCCTGTCAATTTATAGTGAATGTACGCTGCGAGGGTGTAAACATTTTTTACTTTTGAAATATGAGCCTCATTTTTAAGAACTGCCTGATAAAGATGAGAAATGCTCCATCGCTCCGGAACCGGAAAATTAAAGAGTTCAGAAAGTTTTTGAGACGCTTCGCCTGTAATTGTATTGCGCCACGTTCTGAACGGTACTAAAAGGTTGTCTTTATTATCAAAGGCCAGATAACCGTGCATCATTGCAGAAATTCCGCCGGTTTTAAAGCCTGTAAGTTTTATTCCGTATTTTTTATTTACATCATCTTTTAATGAACGGTAACAACTTTGCAATCCTTCGTGAATTTGCGAAAGCGGGTAAGTCCAGATTCCGTTATCCAGAGAATTTTCCCAGGTGTACGAACCGCTTGCAACAGGTTCATATTTTTCATTAATCAGAACAGCTTTTATTCTGGTTGATCCAAATTCAATGCCAAGAACTGCTTTTTGTGCAGCAATCAATTCTTTATTTTCCATAACTCAAAATTATAAAATCAGTTTTTCAATTTCTCAATCAGTATTACTGCTTATATTTGTGACTTATTGTGCTATATCAACGAATTAAAACTCGAAAGTCTCTCTAAAAAAAATCATTGAAAATGATTTTTTAGAGATGCCCAAAATCAAGAATAGGACTATAATCGTTTTTTATGAATATTTCTCGTTTACAAATGATTCAGGATGTTTTTGATGATGCCGTAAAATCAAATCAGATTGCCGGCATGAATTGTGCTGTTTTTCAAAATGGAAAAGAACTTGGTTACTGGCAGTCAGGTTTTGCTGATATAGAAAATAAAAAGCCGTTTAATCGTGATACAATCTGCCGACTTTATTCTATGACAAAGCCGGTTACAAATGTTGCGGCCTGGATTTTGATAGAAAAAGGAAAAATGGAACTTTGTGATGAAGTTGGCCGTTATCTTCCGGAATTCTGGAATTTGCAGGTTTGTGATGAAGCAGGAAAAGGCCGTGAAGGCAAGGCCAGAAAATCATCGCGCTGTCTTTTGATTCAAGATCTTTTGAATATGACAAGCGGTTATACTTACGGTGCCTGGTGGGATGGCGCTCCGCTTGGTGAACATCTTACTTCTGATTTACTAAATGAATTGAACGAGGATGTAAAAAAGGATTTTAAAATCACGACGCAGAATGTAGCTGAACGTCTTGCAAAAATTCCTGTTAGTTTTGAACCGGGAACAAATTTTTGTTACGGACTTTCCGCTGACATTATGGGTGCCGTAATCGAAAAAGTTTCTGGAATGCGTTTTAGTGATTTTCTGAAAAAAAATATTTTTGAACCGCTTGGAATGAATGACACGGATTTTTATGTCCCGGAAGAAAAATATTCAAGACTCGCGCGTACTTATGATAAAAAAGATGACAAGCTTGTTTTGTTTACTTCTCCGCATTTAGGAATTCAGGGCGACGCAAAACGAAAGCCTGCCTTTGAAAGTGGCGGTGCCGGCCTTTGTTCCACTCTTGATGATTATGCGAAATTTGCTCAGATGCTTTCTAACAAAGGTGAGTTTAACGGAAAACGCATTTTGCAATCCCGCACAGTTGAGTTTTTTTCAAAAGCACATTTGCGTGATAATCTTCAAAAATGTTTTGATAATTGCATGGAACATCTTTCCGGCTATTCTTATGCAAATTTTATGAGGGTTTGCGTTGATGAAGGAAAAGTAAAAATGCTTACGGAGCAGGGCGAATTCGGTTGGGATGGCTGGTTAGGACCTTTTGTTTCCATGGACATAAAAAATAATCTTACAATTGTTTATATGATGCAGCTTTGTGGCAGTGGACTTACGAATTGCAGCCGCAAAATGAAAAACATCGTGTACTCAAGTTTGTGATTTTTGTCCTGAAAATTGCCCATAATTGACATAAAAAATCATACAAATTAAAATGAAATAATTGTAAGTGAGGTAAGAAATGATTTTTCCATTGCAGGAACTTGTTGAATTTAAAGACGATGGTCAGAATATTTATGAAATTACAGTAGCAGCAAGCCGCCGTGCATATCAGATGGCACGTGTAAAGGATCCGGAAATTGCTGCAAATCAGGATAAAGATGTTTGTGTAGCTGCACGTCAGCTTTTTACCAACAAAGTAAAATACCGCATTGAAAACAAAAAATAGTGCAAAAATTCCTGTAATTACAATTTTTGCGCCAACGGCTTCAGGAAAGACTGCTTTGACAGGAGAATTATTTTCTTCTGCGGGCAGTCATTTTGTTTTAAACGGCGAAATTGTAAGTGCCGATTCCATGCAGGTTTACAAATATATGGATATTGGAACGGCAAAACCTGATGAAGAATTCTGCAAAAAAATTCCTCATCATCTTATAAATATGACGGAGCCGGATAAGCAGTTTACGGTCGCGGATTTTATAAAGGAAGCTGACAAGGCGTGTCTTGAAATTTTTAATAAAGGAAAAGTTCCGGTTGTTTGTGGCGGGACGGGCTTTTATATCAGGAATTTTCTTTACGGAATGCCAGAAACTCCGCAGTCAAACGAAATAATCAGAAATCAACTGAAAGAAAAGCTCTTGCGAGATGGCAATGCGGCTCTGTACGCTGAACTTCAGACAATTGATCCTCAGTCGGCGCAGAAAATTCATCAAAATGATTCCTATAGAATTATAAGAAGTCTTGAAGTTTTTTATACGACGGGAAAAAAGCGGTCGGAATATGAAGTTTTAAATCAGCTTAGGGATAATTATGATTTTCTTTTTATAGTTTTGCAGCCATCTCGGGATATTCTTTACGAAAGAATCCGCAAAAGAGTTGATTTAATGTTTGAACAGGGCCTTGAAAATGAATTTCATCATCTGATTGATATGGGGTACACAAAAGAAAGTCCTGGAATGAAAGCAATCGGTTATTCTGAATTTTTTGAAACTGAAAATATTGATGAGGTTAAGGAAAAAATTAAACACGACAGTTGTAAATATGCCAAAAAACAGTACACCTATATCCGCGATATTGAAGGCAGTAAGATTATAGATTTTTCTGCAAGTGATGAAGATTTGGAAAAAGTTGCTGAAGTTTGCCGTTCGTTTTTGAAAAATCATTTTGAGTTTTAGGGTTTTAGAAAGTTTAAAAATACTTGACCTAACAACTCAAAAAGTCCATAATGATAACACTTTATAAAGTAGGAGTGCCACCGTGCCTTGTGGAAAGAAAAGAAAGCGCCAGAAGATGGCGACACATAAGCGAAAGAAGATGCTTAGACGTAATCGACATAAGAGCTAATAAGTTCTAGTCGAAACTTGTGTCATGTTGACCGCGTAACCAAATACGCGGTCTTTTTTTTATATACACAGTTTTCTTTTGTGAAAAATTCAAAAAATTAAGATTTTTTAAGGGATTTTTTTAGCATTTATGCTTTTAGAAGATATACATTCGCCACAGGATATTAAAAATTTTTCTCAAAAACAAATTAAACAACTCGCTCAGGAATGTCGTGATCAGATTATAAAAACTGTGGGGACTAACGGCGGTCATCTTGCAAGTAATTTAGGCGCTGTGGAACTTACAATTGCCATTCACAGAGTTTTTAATTCCCCAGATGATGCGGTTATCTGGGATGTGAGTCATCAGTGTTATACTCACAAACTTTTGACCGGGCGTTTTAATGAATTTTCTACTTTGCGCCAGAAGGACGGAATTTCTGGTTTTACAAATAAAAATGAAAGTTCTTATGATTATTTTATAAACGGCCACGCTTCAACTTCAATTTCATCGGCATTAGGACTTCTTGAATCAAAAAAGCTGGAAGGAAAAGGCGGAAAAGTTATTGCAGTAATTGGAGACGGGGCACTAACGGGCGGACTTGCGTTTGAAGGTTTGTGCAATGCCGGTCAGTTAAATAATGATTTGATTGTAATTGTAAATGATAATCAGATGTCAATTGATCATAACACGGGGTCAATTTCACGATATTTAAGCCGGCTTTCTATTTCCAGTCACTATCAGAATGTCAGGAATTTTATAGACAGGGCAATAAATCACATTCCGTACCTTGGAAAACACATTGAAAAATTTATTTTCCGTTTTAAACGTTCTCTGAAAGGTTTGTTTTTTACAAATAATCTTTTTGTTGACTTGGGATTTGAATACACCGGCCCGATTGACGGTCACAACGAAAAGGCTATGGAAAAGGCATTTAAACGGATTTCTAAACTTCATATTCCGGTTGTGGTTCATATTGTTACTAAAAAAGGCAAGGGATATAAACCCGCCGAACATAAACCGGAAATGTATCACGGAATTGGGCCTTTTAATGTTGAGGACGGAAAGCCTAACGTTAATAAAAATCAGGAAACTTTTACGACTGCCTTTGGAAAAATTATTACGGAGGCGGCAGAAAAAGACGAAAGAATTTGTGCAATTACTGCTGCAATGAGCAAAGGTACTGGACTTACAGAATTTAGCGAAAACTTCCCGAAACGATTTTTTGATGTTGGAATTGCAGAAGAACACGCTGTTACCTTTGCGGCCGGCCTTGCAGAAGGAAAATTAAAGCCGGTAGTGTGCATTTATTCAACTTTTTTGCAGCGTTCTTTAGATCAGATTATTCATGACGTGTCATTGCAGGAACTTCCGGTGATTTTTATGATTGACCGTGCGGGGCCTGTTCCTTTTGACGGGGTAACTCATCAAGGAATTTTTGATATTGCAATGCTGCGACCGGTTCCAAATCTTGTACTTTTAAGTCCATGTAGTGCAGAAGATTTGCGAGTTTGTTTTGAATGGGCTTTAAATCAGAAAAAATCCGTTGCAATCCGCTATCCAAAACTTGCATGCCCACAAGAAAAAAAGGAATATTCGCAAGAAATAAACGTTGGACGGGGCATTTTAATAAAATCAGATTGTGAAAAAACGGCCGAAAATCTTGTTGTAACAACTGGCGGAATGATTAGCGAAGTCAGCGAGGCGGCAAAGAATGTACCCGGCACTGATATTTATTCACTGAGATTTTTAAATATGATTGACTTGCCTTATTTTACAGGCCTTGCTTCAAAATACAAAAAAGTTTTATTTGTGGAAGACGGTGTAAAAAACGGTGGCATCAGCGAAACTTTGAGTTATGAACTTTTAAAAATCGGTTTTAAAAATTCAAAAATTCTTGCATTTGAAAATAAATACTATGAGCACGGAAATCGTCAGGACATTTTAAAATCTGCGGGGCTTTCTTCTGATTGCATTCAAAAGGAATTGCTGAATGACTGAACTGAATATTTGCAATAAAACGATTTCTACGCCAAGACGCGCCTTTGTGATGGGGATTTTAAATGCCACGCCGGATTCGTTTTATTCGCAGAGTCGGGGCGGAATTCAAAAAGCCTTTGATTTGATAGAAGTCGGCGCGGATATTCTTGATATTGGCGGGGAATCTACAAGGCCCGGTTTTACAGAAGTTCCGGCCGATGAAGAAATCAGGCGGATTATTCCGGTTATAAAAGCAATCAGGAAAAAATCAGATATTTTGATTTCTGTTGATACAAGAAAAGCGGAAGTTTTTAAGGCAGCTTTGGAAGAAGGCGCGGATATTTTAAATGATGTTTCCGCACTTGAAGATGATCCAAAAATGCCGGAAGTTTTAAATCATAATGATTGCGGAATAATTTTAATGCATCAGTTTAAAGGTGTTGAATCGGAACGTAAAACTTCGCCAGACGTAATAAAAGACGTGGAAGATTATTTTTACGGCAGAATTGAATATGCCCGGCAAAATGGAATTTCAGAGCAGAGAATAATTCTGGATCCTGGAATTGGATTTGGAAAAACTTATGAAGAAAACTGTGCTTTGGTAAAAAACGGCGGAAATTTTTTTGACGGAAAATATCCGGTTTTAATGGCACTTTCAAGAAAACGCTGCATTGGCACTATGACAAAAAATCGTCCTGTTGAAGAAAGACTTGCCGGAACTCTTGCCGCGAACCTCATTTCCGTTCAAAAAGGCGCTAAAATTGTCCGCGTTCACGATGTAAAAGAAATGGTCGATGCGCTGAACGTTTTGCAAGTTGTCGGTTAATGTTGTAAAATCAAAAATATGGTTGCGATTGAGCGTCTTTTACACATTTATAATTTTATCAGACCTGTTCTTGATGTTGGAATCCTGACTTTTATTCTTTATCAGGCTTATGATTTTCTTTCTAAAACAAACGGCGTGCAGGTTCTTAAGGCAATCGTAATTATTGCAATTGGTTATGCAATTGCCGTTCTTCTTGATTTACAGACTTTAAGATGGCTTTTAAATATTATTGCGCCGGTTCTTGTGATTGTTTTTGTCATTCTTTTTCAGCCAGAAATTCGTAAATTGTTTTTAAAAATCGGTCAGGGCAGTTGGTTTGCTTTTGGTTCAAGGTCAAAACATACTTACGTTGATGCGGTTTTAACTGCCGCCGAGATGCTTTCGGCACAAAAACGCGGAATGCTTGCGGTTTTTACGCGCCGTTCAAAGCTGGAAGAAATTAGTCAGACCGGAATAAAAATCAACGCGGATTTAAGTTCATCGCTTTTGCTTTGTATATTTGGAAAAGATACTACCTTGCATGACGGCGCTTGTATTATCAGCGGAAGTAAAATTGTTGCGGCGGGCTGTTTTTTGCCGGTAAGTGAAAATTATTCAATCAAAAAAACTTTTGGAACAAGGCACCGTGCGGGGCTTGGGCTTTCAGAAACAACCGATGCCGTTGTCCTGATTGTTTCGGAAGAAACCGGAGCACTGAGTCTCGCTTATGACGGAAAACTCAATTATGATTTATCTACATCGGAAATAAGAAAGGTTCTTGAAAATCTTCTTGAAATCGGGCCGGAAGATAAGATTCTGGAGGATACAATAGATGAGCACAAATAGTAAATTCAAGAAAATCTGGGAAAAAATAACAGAAAAGTGGCATATAAAACTTGTCTGCCTGATTCTTGCGATTGCGCTTTATCTTTTGCATCAGTCGGCACTTCTTGAAAAACGCACCTTTGTAGTGCCGCTCCAGGTTGTGCAAAACGGACTTGTAGAAATGACCGGCTATAATACGACAAATGTTTCTGTAATTGTTCACGCAGAAAAAGATGTCATTTCTCAAATAAAAAATTCTGATTTAAACGCGAGTATAAATTTAAACACAATTACAGAATCTGGGACTTTTGAAGTTCCGGTAAATCTTTATCTTTCTGATTCAATCAGCGGTTATGATTCTCTTGAAATCACCGTAAAACCGGAAAAATTAAAGGTCAATGTTGAAAAAACTGCGATGAAATATGTTCCGGTCCTTGCTTCAACGGTTGGTGAAGTAGGGCACGGCTACGTAATAGAAAAAGTTGAAATTGACCCGCCCTATGTTGCAATTCAGGGGCCTGAATCAATTGTGAATGCAACGGAAGAAATTAAAACTACCAGATTAAATGTTTCAAATGCTGTGGTTAATTTTTCTAGTGAAGTTCAGCCTTTTGAAACAAATTCACTTTTAAAACTTGATGATAACGGGCCTTACAAGGCAACGGTTTATTTGACGACGGAATCAAGTCAAAAAACTTTTGATGGCATAAAAATTAAGGTTTTGAATTTGCGTTCAGAGTTAAAATTGGACGGAGAATTGCCAGAAATTTCTGTGACTCTTGCAGGTTCAATTCCATATCTTGAAAAATACGTGATTCCAGAAAATTTTGTGATTGCGGATTTGGAAAATATTGAATATCCCGGCGCTTATGAAATTCCGCTTAGATTTGCTTCAAATTCAAATGTTCAGTTTGAAAGTAAATCTTTAGAATCCGTTGTTGTAAACATTTCTGCCGTTCAAAAACAAAATCCTGATGGTCAAAATTCAGAGAATATTGAAAATGAAAATCCTGAAAATCAAGCGTTGACGGAAGATTCTCTCAAAAATCCTGAAAATCTTGAAGAAAAATCAGAAAATTCAGGAGAACAAAATATAGAATCACAAAAATCAACTGAAAATTCTGAAAATCCGGCTGAAAAATCAGAAAATTCACAAACCGAAACTAAAACTTCGGACGAAACCGAATAGGGGGCGAATATGACTTACACTTCATCATCAAAATCAAAAGAAAAATCTGATAAAAAACCGAGCCTTTCTTACTGGTCAAAAGATAAATGTATTTGTCCGATTTGCAAAAAAGGTTTTGAAAAAGAAATTATGCGAAGCGGAAACGGCCGAATGATTGCCGGAAGCCTCACCGAAGAATTGCACCGAAATTTTGAACCTTCTGCGAAATTTGGTCGGGTTTATCCGCTCATTTATGAAGTTGGAGCGTGTCCAAACTGTTATGCGGCGTTTTTGTGGTCAGATTTTACAGAAAAAATTAATGCCGACGATGCAGACAAAATTTACGAAAATTCTGAAAAACGAAAATCAGCGGTAGAAAATATTTTTCCGTATTTTAATTTAAAAAAAGAGCGCACACTTTATGATGGCGTTGCAATGTATATGCTTGCCCTCATGACTTATGATAATCTTGGCGATTATGCAATTCCAACAATGAAGCAGGCGATAATTTCGCTTAGACTGGCGTGGCTTACTTCTGAACTTAATCAGCGGTGTGCAGGGCATAATTTTGATATTGTTTCAAAATGTTTTTATTCTAAGGCTTTGTATTTTTATCAGCAGGCAATTTTAAATGAAAAAACTGAAAAAAGTTCAACTTTGGGAAATATGGGCCCTGATATGGATAAAAATTACGGTTGGGACGGTGTAATTTATCTTTGCGGACTTCTTGAGTATAAATACGGCCAGACTGACGATATTCAGCTCAGGCTAAAAAAACTCAGTGAATCAAAAACTGCCATTGCCCGCATTTTTGGACTTGGAAAATCATCAAAAAATAAACCGGGCCCGCTTCTTGAGCATGCAAGAAATTTGTATGACAATCTTTCAAAACTTGTAAACGACGATTTTTAATGCGCAATATCAATTTGACAATTTCTTACGACGGAACAAATTTTTGTGGCTGGCAGCGTCAGGATGATAAAAACGGAAACGAAGCAAACCGGACTGTTCAAGGCGAAATAGAAAAAGCTCTGGAAAAACTTCATAAACAAAAAATAATTCTTTACGGTTCTGGGCGCACGGACAGCGGAGTGCATGCAGTTGGACAGGCCGCTAATTTTTTTTCACCGCTGGAAAGCATAAAAACCGAAAATTATGTGCGGGCACTGAATACTTTTTTGCCTCCTGATGTGCGGATTTTAAATGCCCAGGAAGTTAGTGAAGATTTTAACGCAAGATTTTCTGCTACAAGCCGCGTTTACCGTTATTTTATTTCAACTCAAAACGGCGTTCCTGCAAATATGAATCAATATGTGTGGAATATTCCGCTTTATGAGCCTAATCTTGAGCGTTTGAATTCCTATTGTGAGTTTTTAAAAGGCGAAATGGACTGTGCCGCATTTGCTTCTAGCGGGGATGATTCAGTTTCTACCTTCAGATACATTGATGACGCTCAGTTTTTTTATCAAAATGATATCTGGGGAAATAAAATGCTCGTTTTTCAAATTGAAGCTAATGCATTTTTGTGGAAAATGGTGCGCACTCTGACTGGAACTTTAGTCAATCTTGATAAAAAACAGCTTCCACCAGATTTTATGAAGCAGATTATTGATTCAAAGGACAGAAAAAACGCCGGTGTCACGGCCCCGCCTCATGGACTTTTTTTGTACAAAATCAAATTTGACGGCACGCGTCGCCACGTTTAACTTTACAAAAGCGAAACTGGGTCAACATCGTATTCAATGTAAACATTTTGATTGTGAGAATAGTCAAAAGCAAGACTTCTGGCTGCCGCCTGCAACGGAATTATGGATTTTCCCTTTAAAAGCAGCTGGTAGCGGTAATTGCTGTTGATTTTTTCGATTGGACATTCTGCCGGGCCCATGACTTCAACGCCTTTTAATTTTTTTGACTGAATTATATGAAACGCGTCTGCTGCCGCTTTTGCCGCCTGATTTTTGTCAAATGACCGGAAAACAATCCTCACAAGGCGCGAAAATGGCGGAAAATCAAGAAGTTCACGCTGCTGAAGTTCATAATTGTAAAATTCGTTTGTCTGATTTTTGCAGGCAAAGGCGACCGGCTCTCTTGAAGGGCTGTAAGTCTGAACATAAACTTTTCCGTCCGGAAAATATCTTCCGGCGCGGCCCGCAACTTGAGTGATTAACGAGAAAGTTCTTTCGCCGGCCCTAAAATCCGGCATATTTAATCCCGCATCGGCAAGAATTACGCCGACCAACTGCAAATCTGGAAAATTCAAGCCCTTTGCAACCATCTGAGTGCCAAGCATTATGTCATATTTGTGATTTTTAAAATCATCAAGATATTGAAGAAGGTCAGTTTTTTTAGTCACAACGTCGGTGTCCAGACGGATAATCCGGGCATTTGGAAATTTTTGCCGGGTTTCTGCCTCAATGTACTCAGTTCCAAAACCGGAACTTCCAATGTCAATTGAGCCACATTCAGGACAGGTTTGAGGCGGAATAAGTGACCACCCGCAATAATGGCAGCGCAGGCGGTTGTCTTTTTTGTGATAAGTCATTGGGACAGAACAATTTTTGCACTTTAGTTCATAACCGCAGGAATTGCAGCGAAAAAGATGAGTAAAACCGCGTCTGTTCAAAAACAAAATCACCTGATGATTATTATTCAGCGTTTTTTGAATTTGAGCTTCAAGCGGTTTTGAAATGCAACCGTCATCAGCATAAGAATTCAAGTTTATAGGATAAATTGCAGGCATCTGGCCACCGGCTAGTCGTTTTGTAAGTTTATGACGGTGAATGCTTCCTTTGTTCATTAAATGCCAGGCTTCTACAGAAGGAGTTGCGCTACCCATAATCAGCGGAATTTTATTTTGAATGCAACGGTGCATTGCAACTTGTCTTGCGTGATAGCGCGGCGAATTTCCTGATTTATACGAGCCATCGTGTTCTTCATCAATAATTATCAGTCCCAAATCTGGAACCGGAGCAAAAACCGCACTTCTAGCCCCGACAATAACCCGCGCTTCTTTGTGCATTATGCGGTGCCATTCACTAAGGCGCTGACTTGGAGTCAATCCTGAATGTAAAATTGCCGCCGTGTTTCCAAAACGACTTGTTATTGCACTTGCAATCTGTCCTGTAAGTCCAATTTCCGGAACCAGATAAATTACGCCTTTGCCTTGAGCTAAAATATTTTCTGCAATGTTTAAAAAAACTTCCGTTTTGCCAGAACCGGTTGGGCCGTAAAGATAATGAAATTTATTTTCACTTTTATCTTCAAGAATTTCTGTCACGGCCTTTTTTTGTTCTTCGGAAAGTTCGCTGATTTTTTTTGCGGACACTTCGTTTTCAAAAGAAAATCCCGAGGCACTGGTTTCTTTTCGGCCGGAAGGAATCATAGAAAAAACGGCCTCGCCAAGCGTGCATAAATAATAGCGGGAAATCCATTTTGCAATTTCGATTAATTCAGAATCAAAAAGAGGCTCTTTATCAATAATTCGCTTTATTGGCTTGATTTTTGCGGGGTCAGCGGGATAATCGGCTGGAATATCGTCAAGAATTTCAATTATAAAGCCCGAAGTTTTTCTGTTTCCGAACATAATTTCAGCGCGTTTTCCAATTTCTGGCGCAAGTTGTTCGTCTTTTTCGTCATCAGGATTGTATGAGTAGGTAAACGGCTGATTTACAGGCAAATTTAAAATAATCTGAAGATATTTCAATTACTTTAATCCTATTTTTAAGAGTTTTGAATTTGATTTAATTTCTGTCGGAATTTTTTAAGGTCGTCCCAGGCAGGAATTTTTAAATTCTGATCGCGCAAAAGCGCACTCGGATGATAAGTCACCATTGCAGGAATTCCGTGATAATCATAAAACTGGCCGTGCATAGCGTGAACCGGCAGTTCAGTTTGTGAAATTTTGTGTCCGGAAATTCGACCCATGCACAAAATCATTTTTGGTTTTAAAATATGAATCTGCGCTTCAAGAAACGAAATGCAGGCGTTCTGTTCGTCCGGCAGCGGGTCACGATTTTGCGGGGGACGACATTTTACAATATTTGCAATAAAACAGTTGGTTTTTCTGTCCAGACCGATTGCCGCAAGCATTTTATCAAGCAGAACGCCGGCTTTTCCAACAAACGGTAAGCCCTGCATATCTTCATCGTAGCCCGGGCCTTCGCCAATTACCAAAACCAGCGGATTTTCAACACCCTGACCCGGAACAACATTATTGCGGGTTCTTGCAAGTCCACATCGTGTACAGCGCGCAATTTTGCCAGAAAGTTCCGAAAGTGATTGTAATTTCTTTTCATTTTCAGCCGGAGCGGCACTGTTTGTTGCCAATGTACCGCTTGTTGCCGGTGCGGAAGTCTTGATTTCAGGGGCACCGTCAGTTGTCGGTGCGGCGCCGTTAATTTCTTGTGTACCGTTAGTTGCCGGAGCGGCGCTTTTTGCTTCAATCTCATCATCAGAAAAATCAGGGATGCTAGCAAAATTTTGCGGGATAATGCCGTAATTTTCTGATGCGGCGGCGGTTTTCAGCAGATTAAAAATTTTCAGTTTTTCTTCAGCGGTCATTTATTTTCCGTCCGTTTTATTATTTTCACCAAGATTTTCGTTTGGATCTGGGAATTTTGTTTTATCAACCGGTTCTTCGCCAAATGTAAATTTTATGATTTTTCTTTCATCAAAGGATTTTTTTATCAAATCATCAACTTCAAGATTTTTATAAATTTCTTCGGCATCTTCAACTTTGCCCCTCAAAACCGGATGCCGCGGAGAAAAAAGCACGCAACAATCCTCATAAGGCAGAATTGAAGTTTCATAAGTGTCAATAAAATAGGAATCCTTGATAATTTCTTCCTTGTCCATACCGCAAAGCGGGCGGAGAAGCGGAAGTTCTGCAAAGTGTTCAGTCACAGTCATATTTTCGATCGTCTGACTTGCAACCTGGCCAACACTTTCGCCGGTAATAATGCAGCTTGCCTTGCACCGTTTTGCAAGAATATTTGCAACTTTCATCATACAAACTCGCAGCATAAGGGTTGACCACGCTTCCGGAGCTTTTTCCTTGATTTTCATCTGAACATCGGTAAAAGGAATCACGTTCAAATAAATCTGAATTCCGTAATATGCAAGTTTTTGTGCCAGAGTTTCAACTTTTTTCTGAGCTTCTTCAGAAGTGTAAGGATAAGAATGAAAATAAACGCACTCGATTTTCATTCCGCGACGCAACATTCTGTAGCCCGCAACCGGAGAATCAAGCCCGCCGGACAATAAAAGAAGTCCCTTTGAACTAGAACCAACCGGCAAACCTCGGCAGCCAGTTTCGTTATCAGTAAAAACGTAACATTTTTCGCGAACTTCAACAAAAATCGTGCAATCAGGATTGTGAACATCAACCTTCATCAATTTTTCGACAGGGCCGGCCGCTTCACAGCAAATTTCATAAGAATTCAGCGGAAACTGCTTCCACGACCTTCTTGCATCAATTTTAAAAGTTTTACAGCCTTTTTTCGCCTGAATTTCAGCGAGTTTATAAACAGTATCTTTAATTTCTTCAATCGTCCGACCGCAAGTTTCAGCCTTTGCCCAGCCAGTAATGCCCAAAAGATGCTTCAATACATTTTCAACAGCAGAATCTTCTTCATTTTCGCACTCAATATAAAGCCTTCCGGCCCTGAGCGTCACATTCGCCTTAGTTTTTCCAAGACATTTTTTAGTATTATGAATCAAAAGATTTTCAAATTCCTGAAGATTAGAACCTTTCAGCGTCAGTTCCCCGACCTTTCCCAAATACGTACTCATAGGGTTTATTATAGCGAATTTTTTATAAAGTAGTTATCTATTTCTGTTTGTGTTTCTATGAATAAATGCAAAGTCAGAATCTTTGAATATCTTTCTGAATTGTTCTTCAAAAACAAGAAAAGAAAATTGCTAATTAGCGCCAAGTGGCGCTAATTCATATAACTGGAAAAACAAAAACAGACTTATTGCAAAACTTACTGTTAAAATCACAAAGTATTGTATAAAAAAGATACGAAGAAATCCCTTTAAATTTTTAGATCTCTTGAAATCTTTGTTTTTTATAAGAGCTGTAAGAACTAAGGCGAAATTTATTAAAATGTTTAAGCAAAAAATAATCAGTAAAATTTCTACTAAAGTCAGCATATTTTATATTTCTCTTGTTATATTATGTTTCTTCTTAATTTGATGAACTCGCTGTCTTGAGATTCCATATTGTCTGGCAAGTTCTGCAAGGCTTTTTTGACTGTTCTTTAATTCATAAAGCAAGGTATCAAAAGTTTCTTCTGTCAGAACTTGAAACTTGTACTTATGAAATTTTTGCTGTTTTCGGATTTTTTTTAATCCGTATTTTGTATAAATTTTCCTTACAGTTGAAGATGGAATGTTCAGTTTTGCACTCATTTCACTGATTGAAACAGCCTGTTTTTCATATTCCACCGGAACTTCTTTTTCCGCCCGGCGAAGCAGCACATGCCGGAAATCTGTTTTTATTCCGACCTTTGAGGCAAGAACTGAAACTTTCTCTGGTGTGATGTTCATAATCTGAGCAATTTCGTTCCTTGTAAAATCATTGTCTATACAATACTGGAGCTTTTCTTTAAGTTCCCGAGTAATTTTTTCCCGATTAATCTTTTTCATACCTCACCTCTTCATTATTTTCTGTTGAAAGTATTTTTAATTTTTCAAATTGAAATTCCTTTGTATTATATACAAGGTTATTTCTTGCATTTTCTGCTTCTGATAACGTTTTGTATTTTGCAATCAGATATGAACTGTTCGTATCTGAAAAAATCAGGCTGTAAATCATTTTTTCTTTGAACTCCTTTTATTTTTTGAATTAACGTTTTTTGTTGGAGCGTTTTTCTGTTTTTCAAGAAATTTCTGATACCTTGTGATGTCGCCATTTTTGCATACATGAAGATTCAGAGTTGAGTAGTCAATCAATTTTCCTTTCATCTTAAAAGTTGGTTTTCCGCATTTTTCACAAACGATAAGTCCGGAATTTTGATTCTTCTTTTCTTCCTGACAAAAATGAGGATTCCCACTTACATCGTAAGGCATCCATTTATCATTTTTTGTTCGAGTATAATTTATTTCAGTTCCACAATAACGGCAGTAACTCATTTTTATCCCTCCCTAATTAGCGCCATTTGGCGCTGATTTCTTTTTGTATGAATTAATGAACTCAAGTTCAAGTTTTTGAGTTCCTTTATTCCAGCGAATTTTTGCTTTGTATGCTTTCCCGGTTTTGCTTTTTAAGTTCTTTACGCCTGTAGATTTTCCTGCAAGAAGAAGTTTTCCATCATCCGTTGAAAGTTTTGTACCAAAAGAATTTTTGTAGATGATGAAAGAACATTTTGGCTCTTTTGTGATGTTGGTACAGAAAAATGATTTTTCGCTTTCAAATACTTTTGCATTGCATAAAGGGCACTTTCCAATACCTTCCCTCTCGTAGTTTTCAATTTCAGGATGTGTTTCTGTACAGCGGAAAATGTAGTCTATGATTTTTTCTTCAAATTCTTCTGGAGAAGTTTCCAGGTCTTTTTCCCATTGTGTTGTCTGAGAAATGCTTGCAACCTGGGCAGTCAGTTTATTTTTGAAGAGTAGTTTCAAAAGAAAAAATGCTTTTTCAGTTGCATAATATTTTTTCTTATCTTTTATGACGTAGTTATATTCTTCAAGTTTTGAAAGAATGGTTCCCCTCGTGGCAGGCGTTCCAAGACCTACGAGTTTTTCGTCAGTGTTTTCCATCGTTGGATTTTCCATGAAGGCAAGAAGCGATGTTTCCGTAAACTCTTTTTTGGGCGTGGTCATTTTTTTGACGATTTCCGTGTTTTTTAACATGCAGGTTTTTTCATCAAAAAACTGAAGACCATCTTCTTCATCACTGTCCCTTTTAGCGCCAATTGGCGCTAATTCTTTTTCAGCCTTTTTCCAACCTTCCTTCACAATTGATTTTATGATTGCACGGTAAGAATACTCTCCATTCATGATTGTGAGTGTTTTTTCATCATAGAGACATTCGTCCATACATGAAAAAAAGAAATGCTTTAAGACAATGTTATAGATGTTTTTTTCAGCTTGGGTAACGCCGTCTGGTAATTTTGCAAGCGGAATTAAGGCATGGTGAGAATCTAGTTTTTTTGAATTGAAAATATGTTTGTTTTCTTTATTGATGAGAGAGATATTAC
>CAVHTI010000028.1:0-29147 GCA_963638805.1 Anaerobutyricum sp. | reverse complement strand
GTTTATGTCGTGTGCGGGACAGTGCATTTACTTTTGTTACCTGGAATTTTATTCAAAAAATAATTCCCGGTGATTTTTTCGTTTTTTGCAATGCTGCGGACGGGGATGAGTGGTGTAAAAAAAATAATTTTTCGTGGAGAATGCTAAGAACCCGCCCTGAAAAAAAGGCTTCCGCGCTGCGCTTGTGCAGATTTTTTTTCAGGGTCGGAACCTCGTCTTCACTTTTGTTACGTGTTTTTAATGCAGAAAATTATGTCGTGGGGATTTTCACTTGTTTATGTCGTGTGCGGGACAGTGCATTTACTTTTGTTACCTGGAATTTTATTCAGAGAATAATTCCCGGTGATTTTTCGTTTTTTGCAATGCTGCGGACGGGGTTTCTTTGAAAAATTTGATTTTCTTTTAATTTAATGTTGTGGATTTTTGAATTTTTTGCCGATATTTAAGTGTATTTTGAAAATGCGACAGGCTTTAGCCGGGGCGCCAAAATAAAAATGTTTAATAGTGTTATGAGTGTTATGAAAAGTTATGCGAAAAATTCTCTATTCTATTCTATTCTATTCTATTCTATTCTATTCTATTAATATTTAACACTCAAAATATTTTCGCTGGCGAAAAAGAGGAAAATAGTCCTTTTGTAACCGAAATTTCTGAAAATTATGTTTTTCTGCCGGTTTTAAGTCCTGATGGCAGCCATTTTGCGACGATTGAAGGCGGCGAAATTGTAATTCGGGACGCTCAGAGTTTTGAAATTATAAAAAAAATCACGCCATATTTTTCAAAAGAGCGGGAAATTAAAAATCCTGCGCTAAAATCTGTGGAATTCAGTCCGAACGGAAAATTTATTCTTGCGGTCAGCACGGATTATTGTGTGTCGGTTTATAACGTTGAAAGCGGCAAAGTTGAGTATGTGATTGACGATTCTTCGTGTTTTGCGGAAACAGCGACGTTTGGTAAGGATGAATTTTCTGTAATTTTGCCTTTTGACGGAAAGAATCTTAATGATTATCTGCGCCTGATTGGAATTGACAGTTTTATTATGAAACGCAAGGTGGGATTTTCTTCAAAAGTCGTTTATGTGAGTAAAAATTCTTCGTCGGATACGTTTTTGGTTTCTACCGCGGACGGCAAGGTGACTCTGATTTTTGCTTTTGACGGCGAAATGGAAAAACTTGGCGAATATTCCTGGGATAAAACATCAGGAATTTTTCCAAAATTGAGCGCGGACGGCAATGCTTTTATTCTTCCAAAATCTGCAAATGAAATTACGGTAATTTCGCTTGATTTTAATTCTGACGGCCCTTTATTTTCTACGATTGTTGATCAAAGCGGTTTTTGTTCTGATGCAAGTTTTTCTCCTGATGGAAAATTTGTTGTGGCGGGAAATCGTGACGGCGAAATTAAAGTTTATGACTGGAAAGAAATCGGGAAAAAATCTGCAAAAGTTGAAAATAACGCTCCAAATGCTGAAGACGAACTAAATTCTGATAGTGGCACAGAAATCACTGAAAATCCGGATTCGGATGCGGAAAGTGAAATTAGTCAGAAAAGTGATGGTGAAGCGCGGGACGGCCCTGAAAATCCTTCTGAAAATGAAAAATCTGAGTCACTTGTATCTTCTGATGCAGTAAAAACTTTAAAATGCCCGGATTCTGAATATCTTTTGCGCTCAATTTTTAGTGCCGATTCTTCTTCCGTTTTATTTTCTACCCGGACGGGTAATTTTTATAACTGGTCTTTAAATGAAGTTTCACAATCTTCAAAAAGCGCTGAAGTCACGGAAAACGAAAAATCTGAAGTCAGCGTTGAAGGCAGTGCGGGCGCGGAATCAACAGAAAACTCTGAAATTACTGAGGGCGAATCTCCTGAAACTGAAAAATCAAGTGTAGTGTCCGAGTCCACTGAAACTGAAAAATCTACCGAAAGCGCTGAATCAAGTGAAGTCTCCGAATCTAGTGAAAGCGCTGAATCAAGTGAAGTTGGCGCGCAATCTCAAAAAATCCTGCTTTACTGGAATCCTAAAACCTGGACTTTTGACGAAAATGGCGTTCCGGGCGATGGATTTTCGTCTGTTGCGGAAGATTCTGAGCAGAACGGCGGTTTTTCTTTTGATTTTAAACGGCGAAAGGGAACATATTTTGATTTTCAGGCGACTTTTGGAACGGCGCCGGAATTTTATAAATTTGGTGGCGGGGTAGGTTTTGCCGTCACAACTTTTGATTTGATAAAACCATTTTTTACAGGGCTTCGTTTTAATCAGTTTGTGGATTTTCCAGAGTCGGATTTTCCGTACAAATATACGCTGAACGGCGAAACTCTGGCGAATCCTTTGCTTTGCACAAGCGAACTGACCGTGCCTTTTGGAATTTTTATTTATCCTTTTGAAAAAAATGATTTTGGACTGAGTGCGGAAATTTTTGCCGGTGCGTCGCTCAATTTTCTTTGGAATCAGAAATTTGCTGAATATTTTGTCCGCTCTGATTTTTTCTTTGGTTTTACGGGCGGATGCAGACTTGCAGTTTATTACAAGAATTTTTATTTAACTGGCTCTGTCGGCTGGTCATCAGTTACGGGATTGTCCGTTTACGGTGGCGCGGGATTTACGTTCCGTCTGGGAGGAAAAAATGATGGAAAATAATAAAAAATTTAGCGCGGCATTTGTTCCTGCACTGATTTTTGCCGTGTTCAGTGTTTTTTCCTGCACGGACATTAATTCAATGCTTGAAAATTACAACACGAACTATACATCAGAAATCAAGGCAGAAAAGCCAACATCAGGATTAGCCCCGGGAGACGAAGGTTTTGACGAGGAAGATATGCTTCAAGGGGAATATTTTGTGGCATCAGTTGGAACTTTAGTGCTCTATGCGCCAAAAAATTGCGCTTCATATAAATGGTCTTTAAAACAGCAGGTTGAAATTTCTGTGAATTCAAACATCGTTTATTCAGAAAAGAGTGTTTCATTCGCGTTGAGCAACGGTTCTACGGATATTTCAAGAGCATTTGTTATGTATATTCCAGATTCGGGACTAGAAACTGGAACTTATAAACTATCGCTAACCGTCACGGATAAGGAGGGCAAAAGTTATACAGATACTTGCAGTATTGTAATTTACGAAAAATCACAAAACTAGGGCTTTTGTCCCTCGATTTAAAAAAGTCTGGAAAAGTGGGGATGTCTTAAAAGTAATGTCTGACAAAAAAAATGTCTGACAAAAAAATGTCATGCTGAATTTATTTCAGCATCTAAGATTCCGAAACAAGTTCGGAATGACGCTGTGAACAAGACTTCTTGGGACACCCACCTTTATTAAAAAGTAATTTATTTGTTTGGAGGAAAAACAATGAAATTAAAAATCAATCAGATTGTGCGTGCAGCTGGAATTTTTGCTGTTTCTGCAATCACATTTTTTGCAGCTTCCTGTTCAAATTCGCTTATTAACGGCGAAGTTGCAAGTGGTAATGGCAAGGAATTAAAAATTGCCATTGATAATTATGAAGATTTAGTTGCTTCTGGAAGCGAAAGTGGCAGTGAACGAACAATTATTTCTGATTCCTACACTTTTGATGACTCTCTTGACTTTTATCTTTACGGTGAATCAGATGACGGTGCTAAAATCAATCCTACAAAGGTAACTATTAACGCAGATGATAGTGACAACACTGTCGGAAAAGTTACAATTTCTGCTGAATCAGCTAACTGGAACTTTACTCTTGCAGCGGTACAAAGTGACTCTACTGTAACAAAAAAATCTGAGATGATGGCCGAAGCTGTCCTCATTGGTTATTCAAGTGTAGATATGACAAACGGTGATACTGTAAAATTTACTCTCAGCACTGACGGTCTTACAAAAAAATCTACTGTAGCAATGAAAATTTACACTGACGGTTGGGATTTCACTGATGCAGCTTATGCAGATTACACAGTAACAGCCGGAATTTACAAAATTTTTGGCGGTGAAGATATTGGTTCAACAGAGACAAAAATTGCTTCTCTCACTAACACTGCGCCAAGTGATGCAAACTATAAACTTACTGATGAAGTAGCCCCTGGAACATATCTTTTTAAAGTAACATTTACAAAAGATTCAAAAACTTATGTATGGTCAGACTACATTAAAATCCTTCCAGGAAAAACTATGGAAGAATCTGTAGGAATTCCAAACGTAATTGGCGTTGCTCCTTCAGCTCCAACTGGTTTTGTTGCAGCATACATTGATGGCAGTGAAGATACAGTTGCAACAGGGTATTACACAACAGAACTTGCCTGGACACGTGGTTCATACAACGAAAAATCTTACGAACTTGATATTCTTGAACTTGACTCTGATACAGCACTTCCAACTTCTGATACAGATTGGGCAACAGCCGTAACTACCGGAACCCTTACTTCTTATGATCAAAAATCTTTCGTTGAATCAGAATTCTATGTTTCTGGTGCACTTACAGGCGGAAACAAAAACGTTCAGTTAAAACTTGCACTTGGAAAACGCTATGCAGCAAGAATCCGTGCCGTAAACCACGTTGGAAACTCTGATTACGCTTATGTAACTGTTGGAGGTACTACAACAAACGGCACAGCGTTCACAAGTACAGTAATCAACCGTTACAGAATTACTTACGTAACACAGGGCGGAAGTTACACAGAAAATGGTACGGCTGTAACATTCAAATCTGTTTATTACTCAAGTGAAAATACTACAGACGGTTACACAATCCTTAAATTTGATACAGAGGCAGCACTTCTTTCAAGAGACGGTTATAACTGGACTAGATGGGATTCAAATACAACAGGCACAGAATATACTGATACTGCATACAAAGGATATGAAAACCTTACTTTGTATGCTAAGTACACAACGGATACAGAAGCTGATGTAACAATCAAAGATGTAAAAGCTTACGACATCAAAGGTACTTGGATTACAATTGCCGGAACAACTCTTGGAGAATCTGAAAAGACTGCAACAATTACAAAAGAATACAAGGATGAAGAAGCAAATACTTTCAATGACGTTACATTTACATTTAAGCCTGTTGATGATGCTAGCGTAATTACAGGTGATTTTGCTTTTGATACTGTCCTTTTTGAATTTAAACGAGGCTCAAGAGTATATCATTCAGAAACAAAATCTAATGTAGGTCTTTCAGGTGTTACATTTACATTGCCAATGGCTGACGTTCCTGCTGAAATCTGTACTGCTAACTTTATTGCTTACAAAGGCTCTTCAATAGAAGTTTCTTACCCTGTAACAGTAACAGTTAACTTCTAGTTTTCTAGATTTTCTTGAAACATTCGTGCCCGCCAAAATATGCGAAATTTTACATTTTGCTTAAACTTTGGCGGGCGCATTTTTTTTTCAGATTTTACGAAAAACTTGCAAGTTCTTCCCAGCGCGCGTATTTTTCTTCCAGGGACGCAGAAATCTTTTTGTATTCTTCCGTTGCTTTGGAAATTACTTCAAAATCTGAAGAGGACATCAGGGCTTCCAGTTCCTTTTGTTTTTTTTCAAGTTCTGGGATTTCGCTATCAAGACTTTCAAATTCTTTTTGTTCTTTCCACGAAAGTTTTTTCTTTTGATTGCCTTCGGCCTGCGAATTATTATTTTGATTATTCTGAAGATTTTGTGCGGACGAGGAATTTTTTGCCTTTGAAGCATTTTCTGCCGCCTCTTTTTTCATTTCTTCGCGCAAATCAATATATTCACTGCATTTTCCCACAAAACCGCTGATACTTCCGTCGTCTTCCATAATAAAAAGTGAATCCGCACACTTGTCCATAAAATAACGGTCGTGACTTACAAGAAGCAGGCAGCCCTTATAATTCATCAGGAATTCTTCAAGAATATTCATCGTAAAAATGTCAAAATCGTTGGTCGGTTCATCAAGGACAAGAAAATTAGGATTTTGGAGCAAAAGTCGCACCAAAAATAATTTTTTTCTTTCTCCGCCGCTCAAAGTGCTCACCGGCGAATGTTGAATTTTTCCTTCAAATCCAAATTCTTCAAGAAAACGCTCCGAGCGCACAACTTTGCCGTCAACGTGAGTCATATTTTCCGCCGCTTCTTTTATATATTCCAAAACAGTCAGATTTGTGTCTTTAAAAACCGGATTTTGATTGTAATACCCGATGTGAGTATTAAGTCCAAGTTCAACACTTCCGCTGTCCGGCTGCACAATTCCGCAGATAATATTCAGCAAAGTGGATTTTCCAGAACCGTTATCGCCAAAAATCCCGATTTTCTGTCCCGCCGTAAACTTATACGAAAAATCAGAAATTACCGGCCCGCTTTTTTCATCATAAGTTTTGCTGATGTCGTGAAGTTCAAGAACCTTGCCGCCAAGCCGCTGGCCAAGCACTTCAAAAGTAAATCCCTTGTCAGATTTAAATTTTTCGCGGTTTATTAACTGCATATCGCGTTGAATTCTTGCCTTTGCCTTAGTGCCGCGCGCGCATGGACCGCGTAAAAGCCATTTTCGTTCAAAACGCAAAACCGCTTCTATGCGCCGCTCCGTGTTGGATTCAATTTCCGCTTCCATTTCTTTTTTTTCAAGATACTGACTGTAATTTCCTTCGTAAAGTTTCAGGCGATTTCTTGCAAGTTCGTAAATATTTGTGCAAACCGCGTCCAGAAAATAACGGTCATGAGTTACCATCAGTACCGCGCGTTTTGTATCGTGAAGATAATTCTGCAGCCAGTAAATTGTTGTAATATCAAGATGGTTTGTAGGTTCGTCCAGCAGCAAAAGTTTTGTGTCTTCCACAAGAACCTGCGCCAGTGCAACTTTTTTTACCATTCCGCCGGAAAGTTCTTTCATTTTTTGATTCAGATTTACAATTCCAAGCGTTGTCAAAATTGAAGAAACCTGCGCTTCATAATTCCACAGGTCATTTTTGTCCATCAATTCCATTGCTTCTTCGTAGCGTTTATGATCCGCCGGCGTTGCATTTTCCTGTTTTGACGCAAGTTCAGAACAAGACTGCTGATATTGCCTTATGATATTTAATTTTGGAGATTTGCTTTTAAAAATGTGTTCAAGAATTGAATCTTCTGGGTTAAAAAGCGGATTTTGTGGCAAAAACGAAACTCCACATTCCCTGTTAAAAACTACAGAACCTTCGTCCGGCTGCAAAACGCCCGCGATTGTATTTAATAAAGTTGATTTTCCGCATCCGTTGCGTCCGATGAGGGCGGCTTTTTCGCTTTCCTGAATGCCAAAAGTTACGTCCGTAAATAAAGGTTTTTCGCGCCCGATTTTTGAAAGATTTTTTATAGAAAGTAGGGTCATGGCTACAGTATAAACACAAACGCGTTTTAATAAAAGAATTCAGTATTTTTTAAGGGCGTTTCCCTTCACTGCGTTTCGGGCCGCGCTTTCCAGTGTTCCGCGTTCGCTCCAAACTTTTGCACTTCGCGCCAGAACAATGGCGCTCCGTTTTGCAAAAGTTCGCCTTACGGCGCACTTACAATCGTCTAACGCAAAGTCGTGACATTTTTTATTTTCAGAAGATAAAGCGGGCGTTGCGGGCCGGCGTTTAAGGCCCGCTAGAAGGGGTAGCGGAAGACCGCAGGGCTGTAGCGAGGGGGAGACTTCCCCTCCTTTATTTTATTCAAACTCTAAAGTGTCGCGAATGGCGTAAAATGACGGTTTTGGTTGGTAATTTGTGTCCCACCAGCGGGTATTGTTCGTGTCATTTTTGTAATATGGGTAGTGGTCCATAAGTCCAAACGAAGAAACGCAGGTAATGTTTAGATTGCCGCCTGTGCTTGTGTCCAATTTTTTAAGAAGTCGGAAAATTGAAGCATAACGGTCGGCCTGTGCATTAAATTCTGTTTCCGTTTCCTGTTTTACCGGCATAGACCATTCTGTTAACTGGAGCTCAAGGCCAAGTTCACCAAAATTTTCAAGTGTTTTTCTGATTGTGGCAAGACTAGGATTGTTTATGTCCCAGTAAGACTGCATTCCAATGCCGTCAATTAAGCCTTTTTCGGCCAGATCTTTGCAAAGTTTGTAAATGTAATTTCTTTTTGTTGTGTCTGTGGTGCTGTAATCGTTGTAAAAGAGTTTTACGTCCGACGCGGCATATTTTCTTGCAATTCTAAAAGAAATTTCCGGGTAGTCGTTACCGATTGTATAATACCAGAGGTTTTTATTTTCTCCGTTTATTTTTCTGCAGCGGAAGAAACTTGAAGTGTCACCGGCGCCTGCATCAACGGCTTCGTTTACAACGTCCCAGCAATAAACAACTCCGGGATATTTTTCCTGGCAGTATGTCAGATATTGTTTTATAAAACTGTCCGTGCGTTTAATCATTGTTTCGCGGTCAACAAGTTCCCCGTCCGTTTTATAACCTTCTTTAAAGAACCAGTCAGGAGTTTGTGTGTGCCAGACGAGTGTGTGGCCGCGCACTTTTACGTTATTTTCCTGCGCCCATGTCAAAATCGGGTCTACGTTTGAAAAATCAAGGTACGGTTCATAATTTCCGTTTGCGGCGTTTTCCATACTTTTGCGCTGAATTAAAATTGCGGAAGGTTTCATCAAATTGGTACTTGTTGCGCTTGAAAACTGTTCTGCGGCAAGATTTGTATATTTTTCGACTTTCATTGCCGAATTTGACGGGCTGTAACCGGTCATTCCGCATCCGATTTTAAAATTATTTTCGCAAAGTTCCTTTAAAGTTTTTGTTTCTGATTTTTCGTATTTCTTAAAAAGAATCATAACCGGAAATCCAGAATCAGGATTAAAGGCAAGTGTAATTGTTTTCTGATTTGAAAATTCTGTTTCGCAGTAAATGTAAAAATCCCCCTGGGTTGCACAGAATTTGCTTTTTGACGCGGAAATTGTATTTGTGCCGTCAAAGAATTTTTCACATTCCGCAGTGAATTCTTTTTCTGAATAAATTGTGCGGTAAGTTTCGCTCATGCGCATAAATGCCGCGCTAAAATTTTTTTCTGCCAGTTGACCAGAAAAACTGTCGCTGATTGCAAGAAATTTTGAATCAGATTTCTTGTCATCTGCATTTTTTGAAGCGCCAACCGTAGTTGCGCAGCCTGAAAGTGTAAAAACAAGCAAGGTCAGTAAGATAGTAAATCTTTTCATATTTTTATTTTGATTTATCGGGGCGGTTTTTCCATAGTGTTTTTTTCTTAAAATGGCCGTGCGGGGCGCATAAAATTTCAGTTTTCTAAGATTTATGATTGTGATATAACATTTTGCATGTTTGGAATCGGGACTTTAATTAATACGGCTGCGGTCGTTTTGGGCTCGTTCATCGGGATTTTTGCAAAAAAAGGATTAAAACAGCGTTTTCAGGACATTCTTATGAGTTCTTGTGGCGTTGCAATTATTTTTATTGGCGCGGCCGGCGCGTTTTCTGGAATGTTTAAAGTTGAAGGTTCAAAAATTTCAGCCGGCGGAAGTATGCTTTTAATCGGGTCGCTTGTGATTGGCGGTCTTGTTGGCGAATTAATCAATATTGAAGAAAAAATGGATTTTCTTGGCGAAAAATTAAAAAAACTTTTTCACGCGCAAGGAGATAATCGTTTTGTGGAAGGTTTTGTAAATACTTCGCTTGTAATTTGCGTTGGTGCAATGGCAATTGTTGGTGCAATTCAGGACGGTCTTACCGGAGATTTTTCTATGCTGTTAGTAAAGGCGGTTTTGGATTTTGTGATTGTAATTGTTTTTGCCGCAACTTACGGAATTGGAACGATGTGTTCTGCAATTCCAATTTTTATTTACCAGGGACTGATTACTTTTATTGCCCATCTTGCCGGAAATTTTGTTTCTGATAGTCTTGTGCAGAATTTAAGTTTTGTGGGCTCAACACTTGTGTTTTGCGTTGGAATAAACCTTACTTTTGGCAAAAAAATCAAAGTCGGCAACCTTTTGCCAGCCCTTTTGGGCCCCGTGATTTATTCATTTTTTGTCTGAAATTTAAAAATCGGCGCGAATTTTTGATTTTACGCGGGATTTTAGAATTTCAAGACTTCTGTTGTTATACAAAATCAAAATTTATATAATCATTGAGTAGCTTAGACTAACAAAATTTAAACGGAGTTTTTTATGATTAAACGAAATAAAGGTTTTTCAAATCTTTCTGCCGGATATTTATTCCCGGAAGTTGCCCGCCGCCGCCGTGAATATGCCGTTTCTCATCCTGATGCAAAAATTATAAGTCTTGGAATTGGTAATACGACTGAGCCTCTTCCGCCTTATATTGCAAAGGCCCTTTCTGATTATTCTTTGGGACTTGCAACTACCAAAGGTTATTCCGGCTATGGTGATGAACAGGGAAATACTGAATTACGAAAAAAAATCGCCGAAGTTTTTTATTCCGGAATGGCAACTGCCGATGAAGTTTTTATTTCTGATGGCGCAAAATGTGATATAGCGCGCATTCAAACTCTTTTTGGTTCTGATGTGCAGATTGCGGTTCAGGATCCTGCTTATCCGGTTTATGTTGATGGTTCTGTAATTACCGGTGCTGCCGGCGCAAATGATGGAACTGGTTACAAAGGCGTTACATATATGCCGTGTACCCCAGAAAATAATTTTTTCCCGGATCTTTCCGTTGTGCAAAAAAACAGTCTGATTTATTTTTGTTCGCCAAATAACCCAACCGGAGCGGTTTCTACAAGAGAAGAATTAAAAAAACTTGTTGATTTTGCAAATGAAAACGGTTGTATCATTATTTTTGATGCCGCTTACAGAGAGTTTATCCGTGATCCAAAGTTGCCAAAAACGATTTTTGAAATTGAAGGCAGCCGCACTTGTGCCATCGAAATAAATTCTTTTTCTAAGCCTGCGGGATTTACCGGCGTGCGACTTGGCTGGTCTGTTGTTCCAAAAGATTTAAAATTTGAAGACGGTTCTTCTGTACATTCTGACTGGAACCGTGTAATGACAACTTTATTCAACGGAGCGTCAAATATTGCTCAGGCCGGTGGACTTGCCTGTCTTGATAAGGAAGGTCTTGAAGCAATGAAATCTGTAATTGATTATTATTTAGTAAATGCAGATTTGATTAAAAAGACTTTTGAAGGTGAAAATTTCAAAAAAGCCGGCGCAGAAGTTTATTTTACGGGAAATTCGCCGTACATTTGGGTAAAATTCCCTGGAAAAAAGAGCTGGGATATTTTTGATTTTATTCTTGATAAATGCAACGTTGTAACAACTCCTGGCAGTGGATTTGGTCCTGCCGGTGAAAGTTTTATTCGCGTGAGTGCTTTTGGTCACCAGAAAGACGTTAAAGAAGCTTGCGAAAGACTTTCAAAGGTTTTGTTGTAAAAATTGCGTAAAGGATTGTAGCAGCGCCGTAAGGCAAACTTTTGCAAAACGGAGCGCCATTGTTCTGGCGCGGAGTGCAAAAGTTTGGAGCGAACAGCGGAACTGCGCGATGTTTTGTTTTCCTTACGAAAGTAAAATTGAAAACAAAACTCGTGAGCGAAGCGTAGATAGACTGACCCTGCCTTTAGGCAGGGATACGCCCGAAAAAATAAACAAAAGATTAAATGGCGGTTAATGTGAAAACGATTTTTACAGAACTATGCTTGAAATCTATGATTTTCGGTATATAATAATTGCCATGAGTGATTACCTTGACCCAAATAATGAGGAACTGCTGAATGACTTCTTTGCGGAAGCAGAACAGCAGGTTGAACAGTTGGAGAGTAATATCCTCGTTATAGAAAATGATCCTGCAAATCATGAAGCTATAGATGAGATTTTCCGGGCTGCCCATACGTTGAAAGGTGGTTCTGCCACTGTAGAAATGATGGAACTGTCCCATTTTACTCACAGTGTTGAAGATGTTCTGGACGAAATTCGTTCGGACCGGGTTGCTGTTGACGAAAATGTTGTGGATCTTCTTTTGACTTCCATTGACGTCATCAAAGCCATGCTTGATAGCCGGCGTGAAGGCAAACCTTACGAAGAAAATATTGACGATATTGTAAATAAATTACATGCCTATATTCCTGCAAAAGCAGACAAACATTCTGTCGCAAAGCCCGCAGTTACCGCGGAAGTAAAAACCGCGCCAGTTGCTGTTTCTGAGCCTGTTTCAAAGCCGGCGGAAGTTCAGCCGGTTGCAGGTCTTACACCGCCTTCTCTTGAAGAATCAGAATATACAGAATTAAAACAGACTTGCGAAGGAAATCAAAAACTCTGGTGTGTTTGTGTTAAATTTGACGAAAACAACCCGATGAATACGGTCGGTGGCATTCAGGTTTTTGCCGCATTAAAAAATGTGGGTAACGTTTTAAAGACTGTCCCTGATTTTGATGCACTTTATGAAGATCAGTTTTACGAAGATGTTTACTATTACATTGCATCTCCGTCTTCTGCAGAAGAAATTGAAGATGCCGCTTTTTTGAGTGATGTAACTTTGATTACAGATGCTCACCTTATTACTGATTCAAATTATGCCGGAAATGGTAATGCTCCGGAAGTTTTGCCTCATGTTGAAGAAGTTTCTCAGAAAAATGAATCTGCACAAAACGAAATGACGGCTCAGCAGGAAGATTTACTGCATGATATTTTGAACGACAATGTTTTAAAACCAGAATCTAAGGCAGAAGCTCCTGTTGTTGAGGAAAAATCTGTTTCTGCACCGAATAAAACTGAAGTTCCGACCACTAACGAAGCTAAAGGCGAAGTTAAAACAGAAAACAAAAAAGAAGTTGCCGGTGCTCATGCGGTTCAGCAGGGCTCAATTTTACGAGTTGATTCGCGCCGTATTGATAATCTTTTGAATCTTGTGTCCGAAGCGGTAATTTCTAAGGCTTCGTTTAATCAGCTTGCAATGCAGACTGCTAGTGAACTTTCAAGATTCCAGTCAATTGAAGCAGATTTTAAAGAAAAATTGCACAAACTCTTTGATTCAATTCCAGAATATATGGAAAGGGCAAAGGAAGGTGTAAGTTCTGCCGAAATCAGAAAGTCAATAATTCAGGAATACGGCAAGTTAGGCAACGTTTTTGATGAGTATGAAGCAGAATTGCGCGGAATTACTAATAAATTCCGTTCTAATACTCAGAATCTTGGCACAATTGCGTCAGATTTGCAGGAAGGCGTAATGAAAATCCGAATGGTTCCAATTAATCAGATTTTCAGTCGTTTTCCGCGTGTTGTCCGTGATTTGCAAAAAGATTTAAACAAAAAAATCAATCTTGTAATTGAAGGTGAAGAGACAGAACTTGACAAGTCCGTTGTTGAAGATTTACTTGATCCTATCATGCACTGCGTCAGAAATTCCGTTGATCACGGCATTGAAGCTCCAGAAAAACGAATTGCTGCCGGTAAGCCAGAAACAGGAACGGTTCTTCTTAAAGCGTCTAACGAAGGCAACCAGATTGTAATTGAAATCAAAGATGATGGTGCTGGAATTGATGTGGACAAGATTAGACGCAAGGCTGTTGAAAAAGGTCTTATAAGTCCGGACAAAGTACTCACGGATCAGGAAGCCTATCAGCTGATTATGCAGCCGGGATTTTCTACCGCAGATAAAATTTCAAATATTTCCGGTCGTGGAGTTGGACTTGACGTTGTAAAAACAATGATTACAAACCTCAAAGGTACAATTTCGATTGTTTCTGCAAAAGGAAAAGGCACTTCGTTTATCATAAAACTGCCGCTTACACTTGCTATTATTCAAGGCCTTTTGGTAAAGGTTGGTAGCGAAGTTTATTCAATCCCGATTGCAAACGTAATTGAAAGTCAGTGCATTAATATTTCTGAAATTAGTAAAATTGATAACTATGAAATTATGAACGTTCGTAACGAAGTTATCAGTGTTTTAAGATTGTCACGACTTTTTGGAATTCCTTCCGCAACAGAAAACAGCGATCAATGCTATATTGTAATTGTCGGTTCTCAGGAAAAGAAAATCGGTCTTATGGTTGATTCATTAATCGGTGAAGAGGATGTTGTAATTAAGCCTTTAAAAGATCAGTTTACAAATTCACCGGGAGTTGCGGGTGCTTCTATTCTTGGAGATGGTTCGGTTTCGTTGATTATTGACGTAAGCCAGCTTCTTGAATTGGGCGTAAAACAGGAATTACTTGCAAAAGAACAGGCCGGATATCTGCGCTAATCTGATTTCTGGAAAAAATTTCGGAGTTGATTTTTATGGAAAGAATAGAGAATAAAAAAGAAAATGAAGTAGCTGGCAATGTTCCTGCAAGAGCGGATCAGAAAAATGCTGCTGTAATTGACTTCAAAATGGTAACTTTTTCTCTTGCCGGAAAAGACTATTCAATTGATATTATGCATGTAAAGGAAATTGCAAAGGCCGGACGTTTTACTTACGTTCCAAACACTTTGCCATTTGTCCTTGGTGTATACAATCTTCGCGGTGAAATTATTCCTATTCTGGACTTAAGGCTTTTCTTTAATATTGAAATTCCGCCTCATGATTCAAACAAACTTGAAAATATGTTGATTCTTCAGGTTGAAGATCAGAAATTTGGCGTAGTCGTAGATAAAATTGACAAAGTTATTGGAGTTCAAAAATCTTCAATTCAGCCGCCACATCCTTTGTTTGGTGACATTAATATAAAATATATTGACGGTGTTATTGAAAATGACAAGCGCCTTTATATTCTTCTTGATATTACAAAGATTTTTACTGCAAAAGAAGAAGCTGAAGAACGTCAGAAAATGTATATTCAGGCTCAGAATGCCCGGACTGCAAAAATTAATGCCCCGTCCGTTGCTGCTGTTCCTGAAAATAAACCAAATCCTGTTATGGCGCAGGCTGTTACTAGTGAAGGCATGATAAAATCTCCTTCTGCAATTGCAAAATCTCTTGCAGGTGGCACTTCTGGCACTGTTGAAAAGCCTGATTTTGTCAGCAATGAAGAAAAAGTTGAATCAGGGTTGAAATTCTTAAAGGAATCTCTGCCGGTTTTAAAAAGATTTTATGTAACGGACGTAAACAAAGACTGGGTAAAGAAAAATTATAGCGTTCTGGTTTCTAAAAAAGGTGATTCAGTTCAGCTTAAAACAGAAGCGGAAGCAGACGATTTCTTAAAAGATTTCTGGTCAAAATGCAATAATGACTGGTGGTCAGAAGATTATGCCACTCAGGTTGAAAATATGTTGCCGGAAAATACCGCGCGCCAGATTATGGTCTGGAATCCTGGATGTGGAAAGGGAATGGAAACTTTTTCGCTTGCCTGCATCTTAAAAAAGAAATATCCGAATGCAAAAATCAGAATTTATGCCCAGGATGTTGATTTACTTTCTGTTTCTAATGCGGGATTGCTTACAGTTCCTTCCGAATATGCGGACAGTTGGTATGCCCCTTATTTGACAAAAAAGGCCAATGGGGACTATACTTTTAATCAGGAAATTAAAGATTGCATAATGTTTGAATATCATGATTGCAAAAATACAAATGCTTTGCCAATGGTTGACATTGTTTTTGCCCGCGATATTCTTTCGCTGATGGATGAAAGTTCACAGAATGCAGTAATTTCTGATTTCCTGGAAAAAATGAAAGGAAATGCAATTGTTATTCTTGGTGATAACGAAGTAATGCCTTCTTCTTTCAATTTTACAGAAAAAGTTTGTGGAGATTTAGTTTCTTACACAAAAGATTAATTGTAAAAAAAATCATTGAACATTTTTTGATGTTCAGTAGAAATAAGTCTATATAAAAGATTAAAAATAGGAGAAAAAGATGCGAGTTGAGTATATCAATCCTTTTGTTGAAACTTCTTTTCGTGTTCTTCAGGAAGTTCTTGGTGGCGCAGAAGTAAAACGTGGAGATTTGTATCTTAAGTCTACGGCAATGCCTGTTATGGGAGTTGCAGCTTTGGTTGGTCTTGCAGGAGATGTTGAAGGTCGAGTTTTGTTTGACATGACAATGGAAACAGCTTTGAATGTTGCTTCTGCCATGAATGGCGAAAAACTTGCTGAATTTGATGACCTTGCAAAAGCAACAATCAGTGAACTTGCAAATTTGATTACGGCTCAGGCTGTTACAAAACTTCACGAGTTAGGATTTAAGTTTGACTTGACTCCTCCGGCCTTGTTTGTTGGTCAGAAAATGGAAATTGCAGCTTTGGGAAGCACAACAGATAGTGTGGAAGCGCTTATTGTTCCATTGCTTTCTGATTGTGGTAAAATAGAAGTAAACGTTTCTATTCGAGAACGTGCATAAAAAAAAGAGGTATAAAATATGAAAACTACACAGGATTATCCAACAATCAATGATCGTCCTCCTGAAGGAAGAAAAGATGACGGTACTGCATACAGAGTATTAGTTGTTGACGATTCTATGTTCGTTGCAAAACAGTTAGGACAGATTCTTACCAGCGAAGGTTACGAAATTGTTGCAACTGCTGCCGATGGAAAAGAAGGTGTTGATAAATATAAGGAACTTTGTCCAAACGTTGATTTAGTAACGATGGATATTACAATGCCAAAAATGGACGGTATTACAGCTCTTGAACAGATTATGGCTTTTGATAAAAATGCAAAAGTTGTAATGGTAAGTGCACTTGGAAAGGAAGAGCTTGTAAAAAAATCTCTCATGACTGGTGCAAAGAGTTATATCATCAAACCTTTGGACAGAAAAAAGGTTCTTGAACGCATAGCAAAAGTTCTTCAGTAGAAAAAAGAAAGCGGCCGTTTTATTTGACGACCGCTTTTTTATTTGAGGTGTATAAAAACACCTCAAAAACGGCGATGTCAAGGCCATGAGCGCTAGCGTGCCTTGACGCGACGTATTGCAAGGTATAAAAATACCTTCAAAACGGCGATGTCAAGGTCTTGAGCGCTAGCGTGCCTTGACGCGACGTATTGCAGGGTATAAAAATACCTTCAAAACGGCGATGTCAAGGCCTTGAGCAAAAGCGTGCCTTGACGCGACGTATACTTAATCATTTTGAGGAATTTCTGTCAGAATATAGCCTTTTTTGAATTTTATAATTTCGTAGTTAAAATTCTTGTCTTTGGTCAGATATTTTCTGAGTTTTGAAATCAGAACTTTTAGTGAATCTTCGTTGAGTCTGCGGCAGTTATCAGAGTAATATTTTGTAATTTCTTCCGATGAAAAGCACATTTCTGTATTTTCTGCAAAAAGTTTAAGCAAAAAATGTAAATTCTCCGGTAAATGAACTTTTTTGGCAAAAGTTTCAACTTCATGCTGCGGGATTTTAGTTTTGCGTTCATAAAAAAGTTTTTGTGGCACTTTTTTAGCATCATAGGGAAGCGGATTTTTGTAAAAAAGATAAGATTTAATTTCCGGATCAGATATATAACCTGAAATAATTCTGAGAACTTTGTTAATTTCCTTTATATTCGGCTGTAAAATTTCTGGTTCATAAGTAAGCAAATAATTTTCAATAAATTTAGACCACTGAACATCAAGACTTGGAGATGGATAAAACGGAACCGGATCATTAAAGAAAAAGTACGGAATATAAAGATGATAGTCATTTAATTCCGAAAATACATTAAAATTTTCGTGATTCCAGGCAGAATAATCAAGGCACATCAAATGACAGCAGGATTTTCCAGATTCAATTTCATTTAAAAAAAGGACGTGGTTTCTAAAAAGCAGACAGTTATGACCTTCTTTTTCAAGCATTGATGCAAGCGGAACAAATAGTTCAATCTTTGGACTTACAAAAAATATAACCATATTTTAATTATAACAGTTTTTTAATAAGTTGCAAAAAATAATCGTGATTTTGTAAAATTTGAAAAAATCACGCTCGTGGTGTTAAAATAACCCTTGGTTTAAATCAAATGATTTTAATTGCATCATTTGATTTAAACTTTTCAGTTTTCTGCAAAAACTGACGGATTTTACGTGTTCGCCATAACGGCGAACAGAATGCAAAATCCTCGAAAGTTGAAACTTTCTCCGGTATTTGCATTTCAAGGGCGTTATTTTCGTGATTTACGGAAAAAATTAAAATTTTACAGGATTTTTTATGCTATTTGAACGAAAAAGTGGAGTTTTACTGCATCCTACATCTTTAAGCGGAAGTTATGGTATTGGAACAATTGGAAAGCCAGCCTATGAATTTGTTGACTGGCTTGTTGACGCCGGACAGTCCCTTTGGCAGATTCTGCCGCTTGGTCCAACCGGTTACGGCGATTCTCCTTACGCGTCATTTTCAACGTTTGCGGGAAATCCTTTGCTGATTGATTTGGATAAACTTGCAGAACGTGGCTGGGCAAAAAAATCTGATATAAAACCTGCCGAATACATAAAAAAAGACGGAAATGTTGATTTTGGTGCCGTTGTCTGGTGGAAATCTGCCGTCCTGAATAACTGTGCCAACTACTTTATAGAAAATTCAAATGATGAAGATAAGGCGCTTTACAAAAATTTCTGTCAGGAAAAAAAATCCTGGCTTGAAAGTTTTGCACTCTTTATGAGCATTAAGTCTTTTTATGATAAAAAAGCGTCCGAAGAAAAAGCGGTCAGCAGTATGTGGAATGTTTACTGGCCGGAAAATCTTGCTACGTGCGATAAAAATGCAATTTCAGAATGGAAAAAACAGCACAAAACAGAAATTGAACGTTACAAAGTAATTCAGTTTTTCTTTGATGCTCAATGGAATGAACTGAAAAATTATGCAAACGAAAACGGAATTTCTTTAATTGGCGATATTCCGATTTTTGTTGCTCCGGACAGTGCAGACGTTTGGGCAAATCAAAAATATTTTCAGGTGGACAAAAAAGGGCGTCCCGAATGTGTTGCCGGTGTTCCACCGGATTATTTTAGTGCGGACGGTCAGCTTTGGGGAAATCCTCTGTACAATTGGGACGAAATGAAAAAATCCGGATATGAGTGGTGGATAAAAAGAATTAAAAGGGTTTTTGAATTAACTGATGTTCTTAGAATTGACCACTTCCGCGGTTTTGAATCTTACTGGTCCGTGCCGTTTGGCGAAAAAACTGCAATCAACGGAAAATGGATGCCAGGCCCTGGAATTGATTTATTCAATGCAATCAAGAAAAAACTCGGTGACATTCCGGTTATTGCCGAAGATTTGGGAATTATTACTGATGAAGTGCGTGCCTTGCGCGATAAAACCGGATTCCCTGGAATGAAAGTTCTGCAGTTTGCATTTAGCGCGGACGAAGTTAAGCAAAGTGGAATGACAAATGCCTTTTTGCCACACGAATATAAAACGGAAAATTGCGTCGTTTACACCGGCACTCACGATAATGACACTTTGCAGGGCTGGCTTTTAAATTGTTCTGACGAGCAGCTTGTAATTGTTGCGCAGTATTTTACAGGAAAGAAATTGTCTGTAGAGAATGCACATGCAATGGTAAAATCTGGGGATTTAAGAAAAGCGATGATTCGTAGTGCTCTTGCAAGTACGGCCGTGTTTGCGGTAATTCCGTTCCAGGATTTAATTGGCATTGACAACGCCGGCCGAATGAATATGCCGTCTACAACCGGTTCTAACTGGACCTGGCGAATGAAAAAAGGAGATTTACGTAAAAAAACTGCCGAAGAACTTTCGTTTCTTTCGGATTTGTACGCACGAAATCTCTAAATTTTTAATTTTCGGGGCGTATCCCTTGCGCCCCCTACAATCCTTTACGCGCCTGGCGCTAAAAAATTAAACGGCACGGTTTGTCCATTCAATGGCCATCTGCCTTAATTCCCCAGAAG
Organism: Anaerobutyricum sp.; assembly: GCA_963638805.1. Taxonomy (GTDB): domain Bacteria; phylum Spirochaetota; class Spirochaetia; order Treponematales; family Treponemataceae; genus Treponema_D. The sequence goes on along the minus strand of CAVHTI010000028.1, from coordinate 9,493 downwards.
ATGCACAGTGAAGTTTTGCTTTTATGTTTTCTTTATGGGTATCTATTGTCTTTATGCTCAAATTCAATTTTGAAGCAATTTCTACAGTGCCAAGACCTTTGCCAATCAGCGTAAAAATTTGTAACTGACGGTCAGAAAGTTCAGAAATTGTGTCAAATTTGCTGTTTTGGCCACTTCCGTCCGTTGAATTTTCTGCAATTCTGTTTTTTTCTTCTTCACTAAGATAAATATCTCCGTGCATAACAGTTTGAATTGCATTTATCACTTGAGTTTCTGCTTCTTCCTTCATAATGTAGCCTTTTGCGCCGGCCTTTAAAGCGCGCTCGGCATAAAAACGTTCATCATGCATAGAAAGAACCAGAACTTTTGTTTCCGGATGAATAATCACAATGTCTTTTATTAATTCAAGGCCGTCTTCCTGTCCAAGATTCAGGTCTACAATTGCAAGATTTGGCGTAACATTTGACAAAAGCGTTAACGCTTCCTGGCGGTTTTTTGCCATACCAATTACTTTGTAGTCTTTTTGAGTTTCAATAAGTTGTGCTAATCCACGGCTAAACAGAGGATGATCGTCAATAATAATTACGTTGTATGTCATAAAATAATTCTAACACAAAAATCAAAACGGAGTATACTTTATTTTATGCGCATTGGACTAATTTTAAACGTTTTGGACGAAGATTATCAGATTTCAATTTTCAAAGGAATTAAGGAAGAAGCAGAAAAGCAGGGTGTTGAAATTTTTTGTATTCAGCAGGAAAACTCTAATTTTGTAAAAACTCCGCTTTTATCTGATGTTCTTGAACGAAATATTTTTAATCTTTCCGGGCTTATTTATTTAACTTCCGTAATGACGGATATTTACGACATTCAGAATTTTGATGATGCGAATGCATTTTTTAATAATCTTCCGGTAATTTCTGTGGGACAGAAAATTGAAGGGCTGCCGTCAATCATTTCTGAAACGGATTTTTCTATGAAGCAGCTGATGGAACATTTGATTCTTGAACACAAGTACAAAAAATTTGTTTTTCTTGGCGGGCCGCAAAATCATCCGGATGCAATCAGTCGTGAAGAAATTTTTAAACAGACTCTGGAAGTTTATAAAGTGTGGGAACCGCAAATTTCCTACAAAATTCGGCACGGACTTTTTACAGAAGAAGCGGCCATAGAAATGATGAATGATTTTTATAAAAATTGCAGTGATTTTAAACCGGACGCAATCATTTGTGCCAACGATAATATGGCAATCGGAGTTTATAAATTTTTTAAAATGAATCCCCGGTTAAAAATCTGTGCCGTTACCGGTTTTGACGATGTCCCGCAGCTTGTATATCAGTTTCCGACACTGACAACTGTTAGGCAGCCGCTTGAAAAAATGGGAAAAAAGGCCGTTGAAACTGTAATAAATCTTGTGAATGGTAAAAAAATAAAAAAACTGAATTATATTGAGTCGAGCGTTATTTACAGGCAAAGTTGCGGTTGTGCGGCAGAAAAAAAATCTCAAAAAGATGAACAGACGCTGATGGAAAAAATCCAGACTGATTTTATAAAAACCGAACAGCAGCTTAGAATGTTAAATCACTTTGCGCAATATGTGGGAAACGCGCTTTCTTTTGATTTATTGCGCTATTACATAAAGTCAAATCTTGAACAACTGGAAATTTTTGATTTTGCAATTTTGATTTTTGAAAAAAATTGTTTTCCGGAAGATTTTGAAAATGAACTGAAAGTAAAACCGTTTTTTGTCTATCACAAAAGTGAAGGGGAAACTTCAAAATATTATACAGGCCGGAATGCTACAATTTGTACTTATGAGGATTTTTTTAATGATTTTGAAGGCACAGTTCCCGGAAAAAAGAAAAATCTGATTTTAAAATATTTAATTTGTGGCCGCGAATGTATAGGATTTGTTCTTTACAATTGTGATGATTCACTTTTGTCTTACATGGGAACTTTGGTAACGACGATTTCTCAGTCAATTGCAAGAATTCAAGAAAGCAAAGAAAAAGAAAAACGTTCAGAATATCTGGAACAGGAAGTTAAAAACAGAACTCATCAGTTGATTGAAGCAAATGAGCGGCGAATGAAAGTTGAGGCGGAAGTTTTAAAAATTTCTGAAATGGAACGTCAGCGCTTTAGTAATGACTTACACGATGATATTTGCCAGCGGCTTGCAGGAATTTCTATGCTTTGCAGAAGTTATTCAAACAAGACTGAGCCTGTGCAAAAATCTGAAATGGAAGAACTTGCGGAACTGATAACTGACACTTTGCAGGCAACAAGGCAGTATGCACACAATTCGTTCCCGGTTGAAGTTGAAAATCTTGGATTAAAAAACAGTATAAGCAATTTGTGCAACAGCGTAGAAAAACAGTCTGGAATAAAATGCAATTACGACTGGAAGCTCAAAGACAATCTGATTTCTGATTCTACGGCAAAATTAAATATTTTTAGAATTATTCAGGAAGCATTGCACAATGTTATGAAACATTCAAAGGCGTCTAAAGTTGATGTAATTTTATTTGAAAAAAATAATCAGATTTTTATTCAGATTAAAGATGATGGCTGCGGAATAAAAAATAAAGAAACCGGACTGGGATTTAATTCTATGCAGTACCGTGCAAATCAAATTGGCGCAAGTTTTGAAATTTTATCTGAAGAAAAAAAAGGAACAACGGTACAGGTGATTTTAAAACAAAGCGCCAGCGCGTAAAGGATTGTAGCACCGTGCGAAGCACGAACACGGCCGGCAAATCGGGGGAGTGGCGGTTTTTGCGAAAAAATATCTGATAAACCGCTTGTTTTCTATTTTTACAGAAAATTATTTGCCGACCGGGTTTGGAGGCGAATGCCGGAAGTGCGCAAAGCCTGACCCGTAGCGAAGCGGAGGGGTACGCCCAAAAAAATATGCAAAATTTCTGTCTTACTTTTACCTTTTTGGTTTGTGTTCTATAATAAATGTTATGAGTACACATATTAATGCAGTTCAAGGGGCAATTGCTCCAAAAGTTTTGCTTCCGGGGGATCCTCTGAGGGCTAAGTTTATTGCAGAAAATTTTCTTGAAAATCCGGTTTGTTATAATGAAGTTCGGGGAATGTTCGGATTTACAGGAACTTACAAAGGAACTAAAGTTTCTGTGCAGGGAACGGGAATGGGGCAGCCGTCACTTTCTATTTATGCTCAGGAACTTTTTGAATTTTATGATGTTCAGAAGGCTATAAGAGTTGGAACTTGCGGTTCTGTAAATAAAGATGTTCACGTTCGTGATGTAATTTTGGGAAACGGAGCGTGCACAGATTCTGCACTGCAAAGTCAGCGGTTTGGCTTGATGCATTACGCTGCCGTGCCGGATTTTGAACTTTTGGACAAGGCTTTTCACAAGGCTAAAGAAATGCAGCTGAATGTTCACGTGGGACAGCTTGTTTCTAGTGACCGTTTTTATGATGAAAATGAAAACTGGAAGCTTTGGGCAAAGTACGGGGCTTTGGGAATAGAAATGGAAGCCGCCGAACTTTATACTCTGGCAGCGGAATTTGGGCGCAAGGCACTTGCAATTTGTACTGTGAGCGACCACATGGTTACCGGCGAAGTTACAACTGCGGAAGAAAGGCAGAAAACTTTTAAGGATATGATGATTCTTGCACTTGAAACAATTATTGAAGAATAAAAAACAAACCGGAAATTAGTTTTTAAACAGGGAGAAGTTTTCCGGTTAAAAAAAATAAAAAATACCTTTTGTCAGGAGACAGAAAAAATGAAACCTACACTCTTAGTTTTGGCTGCAGGAATGGGCAGTCGTTATGGTGGTGTTAAACAGATTGACAGCGTTGGAAAGAATGGCGAGTGCCTTCTTGATTTTGCAACTTTTGATGCTAAAAAAAGCGGATTTGGGAAAGTTGTTTTTATTATCAGAAAAGATATTGAAGCAGATTTCCGTTCACGTCTTTTTGACCGCGTTGCCGCTAATTTTGATGCAGAGTACGTTTTTCAGCAGCACGAAAGTCTTTTAACAGACTCTCAGATTGCTGCAAGCAAAGACCGCACAAAGCCTTGGGGAACAACTCACGCAGTTTTGTGTGCGGAAAATGCCGTAAAAACTCCTTTTGCAGTTATAAATTCTGATGATTATTATGGTCGCCAGGCTTTTGAAGTTCTTGGAAAATATCTTTCTGGAATTCCGACTGACAGTCCAGAACACGCTATGGTTGGTTATGTTCTTGGAAACACTATGAGCCGCAGTGGTTCTGTAAGTCGCGGCGTTTGTACTGTAAAAGACGACAAACTGGAATCTATTGTAGAAAATCTGAAAATTTACTATGACGGACAGGGCAGTGACGAAAAAATTGTAAGTGAAATGCCGGACGGCGAAAAGAAAATCCTTACAGGAAAAGAATGGGTTAGTATGAATCTTTTTGGATTCAGCACAAAGGCTTTTGAAGATTTCCATATTTACTGGGAAAATTTTATCAAGGCTAACGAAAAAAGTCCTAAGGCAGAAGCTCTTTTGCCGGTTGCGGCCAGCGATATTATTGCTGCAAAACACGGAATTATTAAATTTTTTACTTCTGAAGAAAACTGGTTTGGAATGACTTATCCGGAAGACCGTCAGATTGTAAAAGATGAAATTGCAAAAAAAATTGATTCCGGTTATTATCCTCTAAAACTTTGGGAAAAATAAATGCTTAAACTTAGTGCTATAAAATCAGATAAAATCTGGGGTTATGAATTGTGGATTGCTTCTACTCATCCAAATGGATGTCAGAAGGAATTTCAGAATTTTGTCGGCGGGGACTATCCTCTGCTGGTAAAAGTTATTCAGGCTGATGATACTCTTTCTATTCAAGTACATCCTGATGATGATTGGGCCGTAAAACTTGAAGGAAAAGGAAATCGCGGAAAAACGGAATGTTGGTATGTTCTGGATGCAAAGCCGGACGCAAAACTGGTTTATGGAATAAAAGAAGGTTTTTCAAACGAAGTTCTGGCCGAGGCAATTAAAGAAAACAAACTGGAAGATTATCTTGAATTTGTTTCTGTAAAACCTGGCGACTTTGTTTTTATTCCGGCCGGAACAGTTCATGCAATCGGAGCAGGTTTGCGACTTATGGAAGTTCAGCAGTCTTGTGATTTAACTTATCGTCTTTATGACTGGGGCCGTGGACGTGAAGTTCACATTGAAAAAGGTCTTGCCGTTATAAAACGCGAAGAAATGATTCCTGTTGCACCGTTCCCTGGTGAATTTGAATGTAAATATTTTGATTTGCAGACAGTTGATGTAAAAGGCGGTTGGAGCATGCTTTGTTCCGGCGATAAATCTAAGTCTGCGGACTATCAGCTTATTTATGTTATTTCCTGCAATAAAGCAGTAATCCGCACAAGTGAAGACAAAGTCGGAAAACCGCTTGCAGCAGAAGAAATTTATGCAGTTGCTCCGGGTGAAAAAATCACCGTGGAAGGTTCTGCAAAAATTATGCGCATTAAGGCAAAATAAAATTTCAGGGACTGTCTGATTTTTTGACACTCCCTGACAAAACTGGCGGTGCGGGGCATTTATATTGTGCCTTGTGTCGCCGGCGGGGCGCGCTGAATGTTCACGTTGCGCTCAAAAAATTTTGATTTTCAGATAATCGTGTCTGATAATCCGACTGTTCGTGGTCCTTCCAGTCGTAAAAAAAATACCAGGTCAATTCTAATTAAAAGACAGATTTCTCTGCCAAACGAGGTTTTTATGCCAAACGAGGTTCGACTCATCATTTCGCTGCTTGTAGCGTTCAGTTCCCTTATTTTAGTTCAGAAATTTTTAGGTAAGACGGGTGTTTATGCCTGGATTGCAATCTGTACAATTCTTGCCGACGTGGAAGTCACAATTCTTGTCCGCGCCTTTGGTCTTGAGCAGACTTTAGGAAACACTCTTTTTGCCGCGACATTCCTTGCCACGGATATTTTGAGCGAGATATACGGAAAAAAAGAATCACGGAACGGTGCAATCGTGGGTATTCTTTCTACCGTTGCTTTTATGTTTTTCAGTTTTTTGTGGCAGGGCTACATTCCGTCAGAAAACGACTGGGCAATGCCGTTTGTAAAAGGACTTTTTGCAAATACCCCGCGAATGCTTTTAGCGTCTTTAGTTGCCTATGCAATTTCAGAAATTCTTGACGTAAATCTTTATCACTGGATTTGGGATTTTACAGAAAAACATTCCGGTAGCCGCGAAAAATTTTTATGGCTCAGAAATAACTGCGCTACGCTCATAAGTCAATTTGTAAATATCGTGATTTTTAATTTTGGTGCCTTCATCGGAATTTATGACTGGCCGACGCTACTCCAGGTTACCGCTTCCTGCTATCTGATTTACGTGTTCACAAGTCTTCTTGATACTCCGTTTATTTACCTTGCAAGAAAAATAAATAAAGTGTAGATTTTTTGTATGTATTTTTTTCTTATAATTTTACTGCCCCTAAGTTTTATTGCGTATTGTTTTTTTACAAAAGATAAACAGATTGTTCCGGTTTCTCTCGCCGGATTTTTTACGGCAGTAATTGTCTGCCTCGTAAAAGTAATTTTTACTTATGCGCACAGAATCGTTCCGTATTCGGTTGCGGATAATTTTTTATTTTATTTCATAAGGCAGACATTTTTGCCGGTTGTGCTTCTTTACGGAATTTTTATTGCCATAAGCAGAGATTCTATCGAATTCAAAATCAAGTCCTATTTTCCGCTTATGGTCAGTTTTTTTATGATTTATATGCCGTTCGTGATTATTGCGCCTGCCGAACCGACCGTTCCAGCATATCAGCTTTTTGTAAAACCGCTGATGATTCTTGCAATGATTGTGATACAGTCACTCTGTCTTAAAACAGGCTTTAATTTTATAAAAAATAAGAAAATCTTTGCCTTCGCAATTTCCTGTGCAATTTTTATTTTATACCTTGTGCTTCCGTCGCTTCTGGAAAGTTTGTATCTTGTTGGAACAAATTTTGTGCTTGTGTGCATAATTTCCGCCATTTACATTTTTGTTCCGCTTGCGTATGTAATTTTAAAATTTGTAAACGAAAATTTTTTGAACAATAAACTGATTTTTCTGTTTCTGTTTTAAAATAGTGTCATGCTGAATTTATTTCAGCATCTATGTAATAGACGTCTATTTTTCTTCATTTTGGCGTGCACGGCACTACGTGCCGGCCGGGCTTTTCGCAATTTCAGCATTCGCCTCCAAAGTCCTCGGCGCCCAAATAGTGCGCCTGCGGGCTTCCGTTTCGGCAACTGAAGTTGCCTTCACGGTTGCTACAATCCCTCACGCAACAAGTCAAAAAAAAACAGCCCTCTCAAAAATGGGGAAGGCTGTCGTATTCCTTAAAAACTAAATTCTAGTCATCAAGATGACCTGCAGAACCTAAAACTTCAATATTCTTTCTTGAATACATTTTTACAAGTTCATCACGTGCAGGACCAAGGTAAAGACGTGGGTCAAATACATCAGGCTGTTCAGCAAGAACACGACGTACAGCTGCAGTCATTGCAAGACGGCCGTCAGAGTCAATGTTGATTTTACAAACAGCAGATTTTGCAGCTTCACGGAGCTGAGATTCTGGAATACCAACTGAATCAGGGATTTTTCCGCCGTATTTTTCAATTTCGCGAACATATTCCATTGGAACTGAAGAAGAACCATGAAGTACAATTGGGAATCCTGGAAGTTTCTTTTCAATAGCGTGAAGAACGTCAAAAGCTAATGGTGGAGGTGTAAGAACTCCGTCTGCAGAACGTGTACACTGTTCTGGAGTAAATTTACATCGACCGTGTGAAGTTCCAATTGAAATTGCAAGAGAATCACAGCCAGTTTTTGATGTAAAGTCAATTACTTCTTCTGGTTTTGTATATTTTGAACTTTCAGCAGAAACATCATCTTCTACTCCGCCAAGAACACCAAGTTCAGCTTCTACAGTAACATAATCTTTCTGAGCGTGTGCATAGTCACAAACTTTCTTTGTGAGAGCAACGTTTTCATCATAAGGAAGTGCAGAACCGTCAATCATAACTGAAGAGAATCCGTTATCAATACAGTCTTTTGCAACTTCAAAAGATGGACCGTGATCAAGGTGAAGAACGATCTGTGGCTTGAAGTTTTTGTAAGAAGGATCTTTTTCTGCTTTTTTAGCAGCAAGTTCTTTTGCATATTCAACAGCACCCTGAGCCATGTAGCGAAGAAGAGTACCATTTGCATAAGCACGAGCTCCTTTTGAAACCTGAAGGATTACCGGTGATTTTGTGTCAACTGCAGCCTGAACAATAGCCTGCATCTGTTCCATGTTATTAAAGTTATATGCAGGAATTGCATATCCGCCTTTAATAGCCTTTGCAAACATTTCTTTTGTGTTTACAAGACCAAGTTCTTTGTAACTTACGTTAGCCATATTATTTCTCCATTGTGCAGGAATAAGCCCGCACCACTTATTGATATAGATAATATTTCAAAATCTTCATTTATTCAACTTAGAGAAATTTCCGACATAACCATATTTTTGTAAAGAATATTTTTGATTTTTCACATCTGGGCGCACACGGCACTGCGTGCCGGCCAGGCTTTGCGGGGTTACGCTGTTCGCTCCAAACCCGGCCGGCCTTTTATTTTCTTTTTCAAAACTAAAATAGACAGTTAACCGTAAACATTTCTAAAAAAAATCAAAAATTAACAGAACTGCCGGCCGTGTTCACGCTTCGCGTGCCCCTTCAATCCTTTGCGCAGGTAAAAAAATAAACTCACAGTGTTCTTCAAAAAAACTGTTCAGAAGAATGATGCGTCATTTCGAATTTATTCCGGAATCTATTGTCTTACTGACTCTTGATAACAGAGGTCTTTTTCCCAAAAAATTTTCACTTTTTTTAAACTTTTTTCCCCAATTTTTGTCCTTTTTTGACAAAACGAATCAATATTACTTATAGAGAAGTTAAAAAAATAGGAGGAAGTTTTTGTGGAAGAGACTTTCAAAAAATTAGAATTTACGGACGATTTTATGTTCCGTAAGGTTATGGAAAACAAAAAGATTTGCACAAGGCTACTGGAAATTCTTTTGGACATCAAAATTGATCACGTCGAAAACCTGACACCGGAGTTTACCCTGGAAAATATCATTGACAAACGCGGTGTCAGACTGGACGTCTATCTCAAAGACTCCGACCGGGTTTTTGATGTAGAAATGCAGACCATCATCAAAGGTGACGAAGGTTTAAGAGCCCGTTATTATCAGTCAGAAATAGACATGAAAATCTTGAATCGGAGAGAGTCATACAGGAATCTGAAAGAAAGCTACGTCATCTTTTTGTGTACCAAAGATCCGTTTGGTTACGACTTGCCGGTCTACACTTTTAAAAACTTGTGTATACAAAATAATTCCATTAAACTTGATGACAGGACGTTCAAGTACTTCTTCAACGCCTCTGCTGCCGAAAAAATCAAAGACAACGAAGAAGTAAAGAAATTGCTAACCT
>CAVHTI010000027.1:15833-29205 GCA_963638805.1 Anaerobutyricum sp. | reverse complement strand
GGAAAAACTAGGGAAGAAACTATGAAGGATTTGTCGGAAAAATTAAATATAAAAAGTGATAATTCATCTTTGACAGTAATAAAAATTGATGATAACAGAAAAGTTTCTGAAACTGGTGAAAAGTGGATTGAATATCTTATTCAAGATTAGGCAAAAGGAATTTTGTCAGCAGATTTTGTGTTGCCGCTAACGCGGACTTTATAAGGAGTAAATACCAATGAAACTAAAAAAAATATTTTTGATTTTTATAGCACTTGTTGTTTTTTCATCTGTTCTAACTGCAGAAAGTGACTACGAGTATCTGTTGAACAAATACAAAAATGAAACGACAACGCATAGAAAAAAAATTATGCCAGCTGTGCAACGTATATTTGTGAAAGTTCCTGGAAAAGACTATTCCATTATGGCGACCGAAGTAACGCAAGAGCTGTATGAGGCAGTTATGGGCGAAAATCCAAGTTATCATAAGGGTGATAATTTGCCTGTAGAGAAAGTTAGTTGGTACGATGCAATTTATTTTTGTAATAAGTTAAGTCTTGTAAAAAATCTTGAGCCAGTTTATTCAGTAAACGGTGAAACAAATGTAACAGCTTGGAATTATAAAGCTCATTCAATAAGTGGAGACATTACTCAAAACACAGATGCAACTGGTTATCGTCTTCCGACGCTGGAAGAATGGCAGTATGCAGCAAAAGGAGGTAAAAATTACACTTATGCTGGAAGTAATAATCTAGATGCAGTAGGCTGGTATTATGATAACAGTGACAATAAAACACATCCAATAGCACAGAAGAAGCAAAACGGTTATGGTCTGTACGACATGTCAGGCAATGTTTGGGAGTGGGTCTGGGGTTCCGGCGACGGCAGCTACGACGACCGCTATCGCTGCGGTGGCAGCTACAACTACGACGACAACTACTGCGAGGTGGACTACAGGGGCTACGACTACGCCTACAGCCGTGACGACGATCTTGGCTTTCGCCTGGTCTGCCCCTCTGAATAATAACGAGCTGTAGCGCTGTAGTGCCTGCGTAGTGGCTATGTAGCGTAGGCGGTAAGCCGTAGCGGAACAGACACGGAGCGGGCACGGAAGTGCGGAAGCGAGTATAAAAAATAAGGGAATTCCAAATCATTTTTGGCTTCCCTTATGAGATGCTGAAATGAATTCAGCATGCCACTCTATTTTTCTTGTATCTATTACGCTTCCACCACTTTCCACTCATCAATATTTTTTTCTTTGGAGTTAAAATTCACGCCGATTTTCAAAATTTTTCGTTTATCACTGGCAAAAGGCTCGGCATATTTTTTCTCTTCAATTTGAGCTAGTGCTTCGTCAGCAGATTTATCGCGCTTGAATTCAAAAATGTAAACATAATCCGCGGTCTGAAGTACGCAATCTGCTCTGCCGTGAGAATAATGTTCTTCAACAGTGGCAAATTGTCCAAGCAAGATAAAAACGATGTAAATTACATTTTGGAAATTCTGTTCAATTACAGAATCATCTGTTTTATTAGAATATGGCAGGCGGGCAAAAAGGCTTTTAAAGCGGAGTAAAACTTCTTCAATTCGACCTGCACGCAAATCTTTTAAAAATGTGCCGATTGCAAGAAGATTTACATTGTCTTCCGAATGGAAAAAAAGCGGCACAAGATTTTTTATAAAACTGTAGCGAACTTCGTTGTTAGGGTAGCCCAAATAGTATTCCCGGATTTCGCGGTCGTAACCTTTGATAGTCAGGTAGCCAGTCTGGTAGAAAAGCGGGAGAGGGTCGTTGCTTTCGCTCCGGTAATCTGTGATTGTGTCTGCATCAATTGGCACCTGGTCGGTCGTAAAAACTTTTGGGTTGTAATTTGTATCTTTCAATTTTTGAATAAGGAACGTTGGAGTGCCGGTTTCAAACCAGTAAGATTTAAAATCTTTGGCGGCAAGGGCATTTATCAAACTAAAAGGATTGTAAACTCCTTCTGCGTTCTGATAAAAATGATAGCCATCGTACATTTTTTTCAGTTGGGAAAGACATTCTTCGTAAGAAAGATTTTGTTTTTGTGCCATAGCAGTTATTTCTGGTTTAAAAGTGCTTTCTAATTCACTTTCAGAAATGCCACAAATGCTGGCAAAGTTTTCATCAAGGGAAATATCATCACGCAACTGATTTAAGTCTGAAAAGATTGACACCTTGCTAAACTTAGTTACGCCTGTAATAAAAGTAAACTTCAAATGTTCGTCGCAAGATTTAAGGTTGCCAAAAAATCCTTTGAAAAGTTTTTTCGAGTTTTCTAAGGCTTCGCTGTCGCTTTCCAAAAGTGATTTATCGTATTCGTCAACAAGAACTACAACTCCCAAGCCTGTTTTTTTGTGGGCAGCTTCAAGAAGATAATTAAACCTTGTCGGAAGATTTTCTTTTGCAATGTCAGGATTTTTTCCATAGATTTCTTCCCACTTTGAAAGATGTATATCTAAAACAGTTGCAAGGTCGCTGGAAGATTCATATTTATTCTGGTTAAAATCAAAATAAAACACCGGGTATTTAATCCAGTCTTTTTCAAGTTCGCTGATTTTGAGTCCTGTAAAAAGTTCTTTTTTGCCTTCAAAATATGCACGCATCGTAGAAAGCAAAAGGCTTTTTCCAAAACGGCGGGGGCGACTTAAAAAATACTGGCGACCTTCGCTTGCGAGACGGTAAACAAATTCTGTTTTGTCGACATACAAAAAATTTTCTTTTCTAAGAGCTTCAAAACTCTGTACGCCGATTGGAAGTTTTCGGATATTCATGGCTCTATTCTAATACAAAAATAGATTGAAACAAAGTTATTTATTTATTTTACTCACCCCACTAATAAGATTTAATTTGCTATTTGTTAATTTTCCATTTTCATATAATTGTGCTATAATTTACACATAATGTGTCAAGAAAAATCTTTTAATTAAACTAAAAAAAAGTAGAATAAAAGCTAAAAAAAAGTAAAATGCAAGGCTCAAGATTTCCGGTGAGCAAAGCCGAACATCACAGCATGAAAAATTCTAGTACTAATTTGCGCCAGGATATGCTGGCTGTTTATGTTCGTGGACTTGCCTCTGGAAAGTACAAGCTTCGTCAGGCTGCTGAATCTACCGGGTATTCTATGACCTGGTTGTCACTTCTTAAAAAACGTTATTTGGCCGAGGGTGATTCTGTCTTTGAGAATAAAAACCGCGGTCGTGTTGCTGTCAATCGTATTTCAGAATCTGTGCGCCAGCATATTGCGGCTTTGTATGCTGGTGAATATAAAGACGTCAATTTTTCTTACTTCCAGAATTGTCTTGAAGAATCTGAAAATATAAAAATCAGTTATCCGACTTTGTGCTCAATTTTGAAAGAGTACGGTATAAAATCCCCTGAAGCTCATAAAATTAAACGTCGGGAAAAAATCCACCGTCCGCGTGTCCGCCGTGAATGTGAAGGTGACTTAATTCAAATTGACGGCACGCCTTTTGCCTGGTTTTATAAATCCGGTGATTTGAATAAATACTGTATGGTCGGGGCTATTGATGACGCTACTGGAAAAATTACCGGCCTTTATATTACAAAAAACGAATGTTTGTACGGCTATCTTGAAATCTTACGGCAGACGGCCTTGTCTTATGGCCTGCCTCGCGAGATTTATTCTGACCGGGCAGCGATTTTTTGTTTTACGCCTCGCGGTAATAATTTAGCGGCGTGGGAAAAACTCGAAGCCCTGCACGAAAAACGTACACAATGGCAGCGCATTTTGTCTGAATTGAATATTAATCAGATTCTGGCGTGGTCTCCGCAGGCAAAGGGGCGCGTTGAGCGTATGTGGCGAACGCTCCAAGGCCAGCTTCCTCAGTGGTTTTATTCCCGTGATATCAAAACTGTTGAAAGTGCAAACGCTGCACTCTCTGAATATATAACCTGGTTTAATAAAAAATATTCAATTCCGCCGGCAATTGATGACGCGTTCTGGCTGGCGCCTCCCGCTGATTTAGATGACATTTTGTGCGCGCAGTTTTCCCGTCGCCTTGACCGTCAGGGCTGTCTGGTTTTTCAGAGTACGCAGTTTTATATTCCTGGCAGTGACCTTGCTTATGTTGACGGCCTGGTTTGTGTTTCTGAGAAAGGTTTGTTTTTTAAGTACAAAGGCACTTATTACCGTTTGCAGCCTCTCGATGGACATATAAAGTCTGTTTGCGGTGATACTTTGCCCGCGGTTGTTTCTGATATTGTGTATCGCTATTTATTTTCATTTGCAAAAGAAATAAGCGCGTAAAGCGCCTGGCGCATTTTTGCGCCTCTTTCTCAAATTCATATACATATACAAATTCATTAACAGATACATATACATATACAAATTCAGATACACCGCTCGATTTTTTGTTTTCGACGCTCGACGGCTCTCGATTCGATGTCGATTCGGTGTCGATTCGATGTCGATTTTGATTTTTCGATGTTCGATTTTTCGTTTTCGATACTCGATTTTAATTTTTCGTCGCTCGATTTTGTTCTGCGGACTTCCGGGCTTGGTGCAGGTCGTATTCGTGTAAGTGCTCGAATATCCGGCGTTTCCATTGTGAAATTCTAGCTGGTGATTTCTTGTATTTTAAACTTAGTTCCTGGTTGCTCAAACCTTCGATTATGTCTGATAAAAAAGCCCAGTCCCTTAGTTTGATAGGTGCGTCTTCTAATTCCGCGTACAGTTCTTTGCGGTTTGTGATTGCGATTTTGTGGCTGTAATAAGCCACCGCAGGTGTTTTTTTCATAAGTAATTTTACATCTGCGGTGGGTGTCTAAAATAGTTAACACTTTATGAATTAAAAATTAATTCTGAGTTGTTTCTTGTGGAGCTTCTGGTGTTTCCGGTGCGGGTGCAATTTGCTGTGGGTCCTGGTGTAATTCCTGCACTTCCGGTTTATAATTTTTGATGTATTGGCGCTGATGAGGGCGTCGCCATTTTTTCAAAAGGCGTCCGCTGTCTGCGTAAACTTTAAACGATAAAATTGCCGGGTGTGTGTCTTTCGGTTTTCCGGTCAAATAATTTGATGTCGTGAAAAACTCCGTGCATCCGTCTGCTCTGTGGATTTCTACTGTCATTTTGTACTTCCTTCCCGATTGTTATGCTGTTCGGGTCCAGCAATATTCAACAATGTATGGCGGCATTTTATTTATGCTACTTCCGCTTCCAACGGCACCGCTGTTTGTTGCACTGCTAGCGCCGGTTGTTCCTGCGGTACCCGTGAATTTTGTAGTCGTGCTGCCTGTTGTGCCAGCCGTGCCGGTGAACTTTATAGTCGTGCTGCCGGTTGTGCCGGCTGTTCCGGTGAACTTTGTAGTCGTGCTTCCCGTAGTTCCGGCTGTTCCGGTAAAGTCCGGAGCTGTACCGACTGTTTCTTTTTCTGTGCCTTTAAACGTTGGTGTTGTACTTCCGGTGGTTCCGGCGGTGCCTTTAAACGTTGGTGTTGTACTTCCGGTGGTTCCGGCGGTACCTTTAAATGTTGGCGTTGTGCCACCCGTCGTCCCTGCCGTGCCTGTGAACGAGCCCGTTGCAGTTGTGCTTGATGTGTTTCCGTTGTTTTTTCCCGTCGTGCCTGCTGTTCCAGTGAATTTTGTTGTCGTGCTGCCGGTTGTGCCGGCTGTTCCGGTAAATGTTGTTTGTTCTGTAGAGCTGTTTACTGAGCTTCCTGTAAATTTGGGCTGAGTATAACTTGTATAACCTCTAGTTTTAAACATATTCACGTATATTGTTCCACTCTGGGCGGTGTTATTCGGCGTATAAGAAAAGACATTTGTACCATTAACTTTGTCTGCATTGCCGTAGGGTCCGTACTTTTCCCTGGTGTTGGCAATGGTGCCGCTTTGGGTCGAAATTGCACTAGTACTTCCTAACGTTGCATTATAATTTACAGCAAAGACTGGAGACGAAACTGCATCTGATGAAGTGATACTTCCGACTTCAAAATAATGAGTATGAGAGGCAACCGTTCCGGAAGCTACTACTGTGTGATAATGTTCGCTTATTGTGCCCGCCGGCGTAAAGCTATGAGTATGCGCTGCAATCGTTCCCGCCGGTGTAAAACTGTGCGTATGATTGTTTAATGTGTGCGTATGTGCATTAATTGTTATCGTTCCCGCCGGCGTGAAACTGTGGGTATGCTCTGCAATGGTGCCCGCTGGCGTGAAACTATGCGTATGTGATGACACGGTTCCCGCCGGTGTGAAGCTGTGGGTATGGGCAGAGATTGTGCCTTCTGGTGTATAAGTGTGCGTGTGCTCTGATACTGTTCCCTCTGGCGTAAAACTATGCGTATGCGAGCCAATTGTTCCCGCTGGCGTAAAACTGTGGCTATGTGAGCCAATTGTTCCCGCCGGAGTAAAACTGTGCGTATGTGCGGCAATAGTACCGGCTGGCGTGAAACTGTGCGTGTGTGCGATTGTGTGGCTATGACTTGGCAGTTGCGCTGTCGTCAGTGTGATTGTTGCAGTTCCTCCGGTATCTCCTTGTTTGTAACTACTTCCAGCGGCAAGAACAAAGCGATCTTTTATCTGTGTCCAGGTTCCGCCTCCAAATGTAACGGCTGGATTTTCTGTGCTACTTGTCCAGTAAAGGCTACCGACCGGATGTGCTGCAAGAATTGCCTGAGCCTTAGCCTGTGCAATTAAATATTTTATTGCCGTGATAACTTGAGTACTATCAGTTTTAGACGGTGTTTTGCCTCCGGCTGTTACAACGTTACCGAGTTCTGCTTCAATGCTTGTTACTCCGGCGTTTAAATCTGTAATTCCCTTTGTGTTTTTATTCCAGGCCCAGTTCATCCATTCGGCCGGCAGGACATCGCTTTCCTGAAAGCCTGCGGCGTATTTAGCAGAATCCGGAGCCGTCTTTGTTGCGTTGTCTCCGAATATTTCATAATTTTCAAATGTCTGCTGTGGTATCATTTTTAATTTCCTCCTGATTTAATCAGAACCTGCGGCTCCGTCGCGATTCTGTAGAATAGCTGTGTTAATATCCAGATGTTTTTGTAACCTATCGCTTTTGAATAACTGATTACAATGTCTTTGTTTTCGTCCCAGCTGATTGTGTATTCTGAATCAACGCTTTGTGCTATTTTGTCTACGCTATAAAGTGTGATTCCGTATCGTTTTAGCGTTGCCATAGCCTTTAAGAATTTTCTGTACATTCCTAATGACATAAAATTTGAATATGTATAATTCAAGCTGGAAAATTGACCGCCGGTGTTTTGTTCAAGGTTTGAAAGTCCGTATTCTGCATCCTGAATTATCGGCTCAGGGCCCAGAAGCAATTGATTTTCCGTTGCGAAACTTTCCGGAACTAATGGGCGCAAATATCCGATTAATCGTCCGATGTTTTCCAGTTCAGTTTCTTCCGCCGTGTCGATAGAAAGGTTTGCAAGATAATTTTCTATAAAATCCGCCTTGCTGAATTCTTCATCTCTGGCATTTCCAAATGCTGAAATAACCGGGCCGTTCATTTGCTTGGGGTAATATTTATTTGCTTCTATCGCCATTTTTACTCATCTCCCAGCTGTTCGATTGTGATTGTTCCGTCTGAAACGCGGGGGATTATATTGCAGCCGATTTCTTCTATCTGCGTCCAGGTTGTACCGTCGGTGCTGACTTCTGTATATGCTACGTCGGTATAGGTGCAGTCAACGAATGGCGCGGAAGTCAAGAGTTGCGTTACGGCTTCTCCGATTCTCCATTTCGCGCTGGCTACTATCAAATCTCTTCTAATTTGATTTTCTATCTGGTCGCTGTCTTCGGCGTCTGCTTTTAAATAAACTTTTACAAAAATATTTTTTTCCTGTGCGTCGTCATAATAAACCGGCACCGCCTGTCCGCTGTCTGTAATCCAATTTTGAACGTGCTTTGGGTCATTCGTTCCAGGAATTGCAGCGCTTCTGTTGGTTACAGATTCTACATTCGCGATTGTCTGGTCTAGGGCTGTTATTCCGTATGCCGGCACGCTATTTGCGCCGACCGTTGTTGCCGTGAATGTTGCCGTAGCGCTGCTAGTTGCGTTGATTGTAACCGCTGCATTGATTTTGTATTTAATGCCGTTATAGGTGACGGTCGTCGTTGCCGGGATTGTCGCTTTACCTCCGGTTCCGGCCGTGATTGTAACGCTTACTGTTGAATACGAGCCTTTTGCTATTGGTGAGTTTTGCGTTGGTGCACTCATATATTCTGCATAAACTTTAGCTAGTTCATCGCTTGAGCCGTGAACAACAATATAGGCCGTGCGCGGTTGTAAAACTACGCCGCCGGCGAGTGTGATTGTTTCGCTGGTGTTGTAGTTAAAATAAATTCTTGCGTATGAAATTCCAGTTAATTCTTCCAGTGCAGCCTTGCAACCGTCAAGGCTGTATTTTATTGTGTCGCCTGCGATGATTCGTTCGCGTAGTTCGCTTATGCTTTCCGCTGTTACTCCCGGCACGGAACTTTCAAGATTTTCAACTGATTCTAAGTTTGCGATTGAGCCTTCAAACGCTGTAACTTCTCCCGTCAAAACCGCAACCGGTCCGAGCGTGTCACAAATTGTGTCTATTACCTGAGTTGCTCCGGCGCTAATTACAACGTCGGTTTGTGTCACAAAGTTTACATTGTTGTATGGCGCTTTTGTTCCCGCTGGTATTTTGCAGGTTCCTGTTGTGCTGGCCGTTACAGTCAATCTTAATGTTGAGTAACTTCCGGGGTTTCTGGAAACGGCAGCAATCGGCAGGAGATTTTCAAGCTGAGTGTCGTTGCATAATTCAATATTAAAACTGTTAATTGCCTCGCTCAGTTTTGCGTCGTTATCTGCAAAGCGTGCGCCATCTCCAAGTGATAATAAATAAAGCGCATTTGAATAATTTTGTGAAAGCTGGAGGACAGTTCCGTCATCATCGGTTATGTTGTTTTCCTGCAACAACTTATTTATTTTTTCGATTATTGAATTTGCGTGTTCTATTGCTGATTCCGGCATCCATGTTTCGCCGTCAATTTCAAAACTCAATTTTTAAGCCTCCTGTGTTAGTTTTCCTATATTCATAGTCAGTTGGCCGTCTTGAATGTCATATTGCGGATAAAAAATCCCTTTTTCCGCTTTCTGCAAACTGTCGCGAATATAATAATCAAGAGTTCCAAAATCGATTTTTTGCGTCAAATAATCTGCCCACGGCACGCCTGCGTCCGGTAACTGTGGCACGGTACCTTTGACTAAAAAAGCGGCCTGTATTGCGTCCTGCAGGTCTTCTTCGTCGCCGCTGATAATCGGGACTATTCCCTGCGTCACTTTGCAGTCCCAGCTTACACCGCTGGTCGTTATGTCTTCGGCTTTCATTTTCAAATCCATTTTTTACGCTCCTTGTACTTTTTGTTGGCCGGCGCTCGTAACTTTTACGGTGTCGGTTGCTGTTACTTTTACAGTCCCGCTCTGTGTCGTTGTCGTTCCCGAGATTGTGATTGTCGAGCTGGTGTCGCCTTCTAAAATTGCCGAGTTGCCTTCGATTTTTACTTTTTGCGCGGTTGCATTAATGCTTCCGCTCCCTTGTCCGTCGCTGTTGGTTATGGCTCCGCCAAGATATCCGCTTATACTGAATTTCAATTCTTTATAAGCGGCCTTGCCTCCGCACTTTACTTTGCTGCTGGTTGTTCCCGTAACTGAAATATTCCCGGTGCCACTTTGTAGCTGGAGCTGGCAGCCTTCTACTGCTATGTATTTCATGGCGTTACTTCCAGTGCTGCGGTTCCGCTGCTGTTGGTTATGCTGAATTTTGAACAGCCGATTGTAAGATTTCCGTCTTTTGCTTCTACCTTAATTTTTGCGTCGCTGTTAAAAATGCTTAAGGGCAGCGCTTTCATTGTTTCGCGGTCATAATGCACAAAAAAAGAGTTTTCAGTTGCCTGCGTTACACTGTCCACCGATTTTACAAAGTCTTTCAATCCTAAAAGCAGGACTTTGTCGCCCTTTTCGTACGGTACAGAAATTGAAAGACCTTTTGTGCTGAATGTTAAAACCTCAATATTTTTTGTTACGGTCTCCGGCAGTGACTTTCCGGTCCGCGCTTTCAGTTTTTTTGCGTGAGTAACATTTACTGTGTCATCTGCATTTACTCCGCTTATAAAGCCGTAATCAATAATAAAATATGAATTGATTATACTTTCGATGAGGCTCCGGTCATCGTATTGGTCTGCATTTACGATAGAAGGTGTCATTTTTTTATTCCTCCGACTCTTGTTCCGCCCACGGTCATCTGATTGTTTCCGCCGGTTGTGGAAAAGTTAAAAACAAGTTTTGTCACGTTCATTATGTTTGTATTTGTCAGCGAGTTTACGCTGTTGAAATATTTGATATATGCCCAGACCGGAAAACGTACATAATCACCAGGCGTTAATCCTGGAAGCCAGGGCGCCATAAACTCTGTATAGTTTGCACCGTCTGCGCTTCCTACATTCTGCTGTGGTGGCGATTGCAAAAAGTTTACTTCTTTTATCACGCCGGACGGGGTGTCTGTCGTTCCAATTTGATAAACTAAGAGCTCTTTATTGCGAACCATAACGGCTAGATTTTTCTGTGAAAAAATATTTTTAATCTTTTGTATTGCTTCATTTACCGTGCCGTTTATGCTTATCGCTTCTGGAAGTGCCCAGGTCGGAATTTCTGCATTTTGAAAAACCGCGCGGTCAAGGCCCAGCTTTTTGGCCAAGTCCGGCATTATCGTAAAAAGCCCGACACCTTGTTTGTATTCGGTGTTTATGGTTTTACTCAGATAATCTTCTGTAGTTCCCTGCTGGCATTGAATGACTGTACTTCCTTCTGGGCCTGGTTGTTCTATTCCTATTGAGACAACGTTCCCGGTAAAAGAAATTAAATTATTCTGGTAGCCTGCTTCAACTTTCAGTTTTTTGTATTCCGTGTTTCCGCTAAGGTCTAAATACAGATTTTTTATAGTTATGTTAAAAGCCGGAATGAATGAACCGCCGGCATACTGTCCGCTCAAAGTGATTGACGGTTTGCGTCCGTGAACCGGTGTGATTATTTTTTTGGTTACTATTCCTTTTGCGTTGAGAAAATATAAATTTATAATCCTGTTGAATTTTACAGCCATGTCAGAATATAGAGCTCCGTTAAAAATAAAGAATTATAATCTATGTTGTTTAAATCACTTTTGAAATAAAGCCCGTAATCACTAAAGCCGGACCAGTCGTGAACGTTCGGCTGAACACCTGCCTCTCTGGTTGTGCCGTCGGGCAAAGTTACCCAGCAATTCCAGCGATTGTTAATCCACTTAAAATAAAACGTGAAGGTCCCGGCTGCTGCATTTGTTTCAAATGAAAAATTTTCACAAATGTCTGCGCTTGGCCATTCCACCAGTTCGTATTGTTGTACTTCCCTCATATCTTTATAGTCATTTTTCCTATCTCGACATTGATTGTGTAACTGATTCACAAACGACGAGCAGAATAAAACGCGCGACGTTTCGTTTTGGCGCGTCTTTTTTTCAGTTTTGAGTAATTTGTTCACCATTTTGAAAAGGGCACAAAACGCTCACAAATCGTTCACGTTGCGTCGCGGTGATTTTAAAATGTCCTTTTGTGGTGAAAATGCCTTATTTTTCGGGGAATTTTTCAAAAATTTATAAAAAATTGTACAAATCTCTATTTTTCAAAATCAAAATTATATCAACATTCATAGAGTAATTTTTTTCATTTTTTCTGATTTACAGCCCGGCAACAATTGAGGCCGCTGTTACTCCAAAACCTGAAACAAGGCCCAATAATGCAGAGCCCGTTGTCGGCAGCGCGTTTTGTTGTGCAAGGCTGAGGCTTACGGTTTTATCGTCCATTGTGTTGATTTCTTTTAAGGTCATAGAAAATGGCATTTTATTCCGGCAGTCTTTTGTGTGCGAAACCTTTAAACTCTGAATTACAACTTTTTTATGAAGTTTACATTCTATGTCTTTAAAAGTGAGAATTGCTCCCTTCTTGAACCAGGTTTGAAGTATGTTTGTATGCAGTCTGACAAAAGGGGTATATATGTTTGTTGTCTCGCTCGGCATTCCTGGAATGTATCCGGAAAGGCTCCAGGTATACGCTCCGGGTGCTACGTTGTCAGAAACCTTTTCTTTACCGTTGTAAATCAGAATTAAACTTTCAGAAACTTCTGCGCTTCCTTCCTGCTGGTATGTTTCGCATTCCAAAGGCAGAGAATAAATATCGCCCTGCGTTATATCTGTGTTTATTAACGTGGGGGTCGTCAACATTTCTTTTGCAGCTTTTATTGCCGTTGCTGTACCGCTTATAATTTGAACTTGTAAACCGTCCATTTTTCTGTCCCTCTTTTTTGATTTTCTGTCCCGTTTTCTTAGGTATTATGTCCCGCTATTTAGCTATAGTGTCCCGCTCATTAATTGAAGCCTGCGCCCGCTTGCTGCGATTATCTGCTGGAGCCCTTCCTGAGTTCCTTTGTATGCCTGCTGTTTCAAAATCTGCGGTATGTCATTACTTCCGCTGATGTTGAAAGTCTGATTTATAACGTACTGGTCCGCTCCCGTGGCTGGCGTGTAGGAATGAGGCGCAAAGGCCCGCGCGACTTGTCCTAAATCTCTAGCGGCTATGACCCAATCGTCCGGCGCTACCTGCGTTACGTGTCCGCCTGGTGCTATGATTCCGTCCTGAACTTTACCCTTGATTTTGCCTTCAACTTCTTCTTCCTGAAGTTCAGGCTTTTCATAAGTAAATAATTTTTTAACATTTCCCCAGAATCCTTTTTTTTCAGTTTTTTCTTTTTGTAGCTCTGTCTGTTGTTTTTCATCTCCGGTAATAGCATTTTCTATTTCAGAATCTTCATCATTTTGACCGGTGATTCCATTTTGTTTCTTAGAGCCTGTTTTTTCGTTGCCGGTGATAGCGTTCTTTTTGCCAAATTTTGAACCTTTGTGCTTGAATCCAGAAGTGTTATCTTGATTTTGAGTTTCTGGAACTTCTGACAGTTCCGGGGCTTCTGGGGTTTCTTCCTGAATCTTTGCTTTTGGATATTTATCCTGTGGCGTTACAATTGGACTTACAAGACCGTTTTTTGTTCCGGGGGTTTCAAACTGTGGCAGTTCGTATGCGTTCATAACCCATTCTGTATATAAATCATCACCCAGCAAGTTTTGGACATTAAAGGTGTAATTTTCATTTGCGGTTTTTAAGAATTCAGCGTACTGGCCGTTTCCTGTTATATCTTCAACTCTTAAGTTTCCGGTTTTTGCTTTCTCTGAAATTTCGCCGGCAGTTTGTCTTTCTTGCTCCCTCTCTTGAGAATTTAAGTTTTTATTATAATCTGCGGCTTTTTTGTCTTTTTCTTCTTTGGTTAATATCTTTTGACCGATG
>CAVHTI010000027.1:0-15525 GCA_963638805.1 Anaerobutyricum sp. | reverse complement strand
GTTGCCATTTGTAATTTGTTCTATTCCAGAAGAAATCTGCGCTGTGTCTTTTGAGGCTAAGTCAAAGGCTGAATCTAAGACAATACCGGCTCCTTTTGCAACTTCTTTAAGGTATGGCTCCAAAACTGAGCACAAGTCCATAAAAGAAACCATCAGCGTTGCAAGATTTGAGCCGATTGCCTCTATGAATTTTGAAATGTCCGGCATGTGCTTCTGGATAATATTATTTAATGCCGTCAACGGTTCTATCATTGATTTTGAAAACTCAACGCCGATTTTTGCGCTTATGGCGTCAAATTGAACATCAAGTTTGTTTTTCTGCCGGTTGAAATCTGTAACGGCATCAGCTTCTTCATTGGTGACAATTTGTGTTTGGCTCGCTTCATCTAAGGCCTGAGAAACGGTTTGACCGGTGCGTATTAATTCAATAAAAAATCCCTGTCCGGAAGAACCGAGCAAGTCTCCGACGGCGGTTAATACGTTTCTTTTTTGCTGGTCGTCGGCTGCTTCGGTGTATGCCTTCTGGGCTGCTTCAAGGATTCGCTGGTAAACTGTGGAAGTGTCAAGGTTTGGATCAAGAAGCGCGTTTATATCAATTGATGAATCAATCATTCCGAGTTTCTTTGAGTATTCTTCAAGTCCGGAACCGTCAAGCCTCATATGATTTAATACGCCTGCCAAGTCCTGCATACTGCCCATTAAACTGTCTGCGCTAAGTCCTGCAATTTTTGCGGCCGCCTTCCATTTGTTCAGGTTTTCGACCGTCGTGTTCATTGCTACTGAAGTTTTTGTTTCCTGGGAATATAACGAGCCTTCTTTGGCTGCCATTACGCCAAGAACTACAGAGGCATTGCGCGCTGCTGATACGAGATTTGTGATTTGTGATGTTACGCCGATGATTGCTTTGTGACCTGTGTCAAAGCTGTTTTTGTCTACCTCAAGTCCGAGAGAAACAAAGAAGCCTTTTTTATTCGCCATTGTATATTTCCTCTATTTTGTTTCGTGCCCAGGTACAAGAAATCCCGTTTAACATGTCGTCCAGGTCAACGGGAAGTCTTGAGTAATCTTTGCAAAAAGAATAAAAAAGCCAGAGGTAACCGTTAGGGCAGGCCTTATCGATTACGTTCTGGGCTCTTAGTTCTTTTATTCCGTTTTCGCGGCTGCTGTTCTGGGCTTCGAGAGCCGCACGGATTTTTTTAAGATGTGACCGTAGATTGCGTCGCTTATTGCAAGCAGTGCCAGCGGTTCTTTTACGAAAAGCGGGAACGCTTCCAGGTTGTCATCGATGTTACTCATACAGAATTTTTCGATTTCACCGTTCGGGCATTTTACTTCTACGTTGTGTCCGCGTAGACAAACTCTCATTAAATGAATTCTGGCGTCCATTGTCGGTTCTTGAATAACCCGGCAAATTTCCAGAGTATTTGCGGTGTTTATTCCGTCCGGCAGGCTGATTTCAAATCGTGCAAGGTATGCACCCTGTGCACTTGCTTCATTGACCTGTTGCAATGCTTCAATATAATCTTGTCGGTTTAATTTTAATGCTTCCATATTTCACTTCCTTATTCTTCATCAGTTTCAACAGAATCAGGTACAGATTCACCGTAATTCCATACTACCTGGTAGTCTGCGGCGTCGTTGCCTTGAATGTTCAATGGAGGACAGCTCTTAACTGTACAAGCTACAAATGTTGTGCCTTCTGTTGAACCGTTGATTTCCTGTGTGATTCGGATTGTTGCTCCGACACTGTCTCCGGCAGCTTTTAAATAATTTGCGATTGTTACCATGTCGCCCGTTGTGGCTGTCTTTACAACATTAAATGTCAGAGTTCCGGCTCCGTTGTTGTTTGTGATTGTTACGGTGTTGCCGTTAGCCAATGCAACAATTTTTGAACTGTCCATTGCCTGCTGTGCCTGAACCATTTGACCTTCAAGTTTAAAGCCTTCAATTGTTGTCGGTGTTCCACCATTCCATAGCGGGTGTGTTAATGTAACCGTAAATTGACCGGCTGCGACTATTGCGTGCTTTGCCATTTTCTTCCTCCGTTATCTTGTTGGCTGAGTAAGATACAATGTTCCGTAAACTGTTACGCTTCGGACGTTGTCGATGTAGTCAGCCTGCCATGCGTTTGGCACTGTGATTGTGTCTCCGCTCTTTGGTAAATCTTCAAAAACCGGTGCCGTCAGTTTGAAATTGTCCAAACGGCCCATATCAATAAAACCTTTTACCTGGTTTGTCAAAAGTAAAAGAATAGCCTGATATGTTGCATTGTTTCTAAACTTGTTCATTGTGCTGATTAAGTTTGCGGTTTTTACTTTGCACATATAAGTTATGTAAGCTTTTACCCATTCTGCGCCGACGCAGTCGCCATTGCTATAAAGGCTGCCTTCTGTAACAACATTTTCAGTTTCATCGCCCACAAATGTGTTATAACCGATTTTCTGATCATCAAGAGCAGTTTTCTGTGTTGCTGTAAGGTTTGTTCTGTTGTTGTCAGAATCTAAGTCACCGCTGGCTGAAATTGTATTAAAGCCGACCATATCAACGCTGTTTCCGACCGGTGTTCCGGTTGTGTTTGCTACGCTAAGTGATTTTCCGAGCTGAGCAAGGGCCGCGTTAATTGTTGTGTCTGGGTTGTAAACCAGGCGATAACTTCCTGAAGCTCCGGCCAATGATTCAACAAGTGCAGAGTTCTTTGTCAAAACGTTTGAATCGCTGGTGCCAATCCATACGCGCGAGTAGAGTGTATCTGCTGCGCAAAGGTTGCAGAGGTTGACCTGCAGGTCGTTGTATGCACTTGAATCCGCAATCGCAAACTTGAAATAAGCGTAATATTTTGTTAACTCATATACGTTTTCAAGTGTGTTTGCTGTTGCGCCTTCTGTGTCATCGTAAATTACGACACCGATTTCTGCGGCCTGTGCCGATGTAAAAAATGGAACCAGCCAGGTTTTTAGCAAGCCTCCGGTCAGTGTTCCATAATTACTTGAGTCAAGTTCTGTTTTTGTACCTGCTGACGGTAGGTCTACGCCTGGCAGGTAATCGCTGGCTTTTGAAAGTGGCATGTAAATAACCGCTTTGCTGTAATTTTCGCCGGCTATTGGTTCGATTACGGTTTCAATCGGAAAGTTTACATTAACCTGCGCGATTGAGCCTTTAAAATTATCAGACATTTTTGTCCTCCTTTTTTTTATAGTTATTTGTTTATTATTTTTCCATTAAAAATAAGCGCGGGCATTTGGTCCTGACTTGTGTCTAGTACGCTGTACCATAAAACCTGAAGCGTTGAATTCCAGGCGATGACCGTGTTGTTTCCTTCCTGCGAAAAAATCGAGCTTATAGCTTCGGCGCCGTCGTATAAAACGGCACCACGTACCTGCTTGAATTGTTTTTGAACATCAGAGCGCATTGCCCATAGTGCTACATTCTGCGCTAAGTCTTCGCTTTGCGGGCCTACAAACTGCAAATCAATAGTTGCAATTTTTAAAATTGCTGCGCCGTTTACTTTTGTATTTTCTTCTTTGCCGGTGTTATAAAAAGGCGCTGTCCGCGGTTTGTTGCTTCTTATCTGAAATGCGCACCAGTTTTCAATGTTTGCATTTGCCTGCTGTGGATTCCACCAGTTTCCTTGCTTTGGTACTACGTGATTTTCATCAATTGAAAGTATCGCGGCCAAGATTCCACGTAGCGTTGTCGTGTTCAGTTCCATTGTTGCCAACCACCATTTCTAAACTGTATCTATAAAAACCGCCTTCTTTGCTCCAGTTATTTGAAGCGTTAAGCCGGAATACCTTATTTTCAATTCTTATAAAACGGCCGTCTTGTCCGCCGCTTGCAGTCCACAGTTCACCGCCTTCTGAATTAATCAGATTCCCGTTGTTGTCTTTTAGTTGTTTTCCGCGCGTATGCTGAAAAATTCCCACGATTGTCTGTTCGCTGTCTTCATCTATAGTCCAGCCGGCATTGACCTTCGGTGTCATTGAATATGTTTGAAGTGTCTGTTGTTGCTCCGGCCACGCTATGAGTGAATCTCCGTAAATTCCCGCCATTTTAATTTCCTTTCGCTTTTATTTTGCGTCCTTTATCAAATAAACGCAGGCGTTGACTAAATCTCCGCCGTCAATTAAAGGCGTGTCAGAACCTTTGTATTCAATAGTGTTTTTGCTGTTTGGAACGCGTGATTTATAATAATCGGAGCGCACAAATTCCTGCACCGCGCCGACCGCCATTGTTCCCACTTTGTCCCAGTTTGCCTGTCCGCCGTCTTTTACCTTCTGGATCTGATTTTTGATTTCCGCGTCCAGTTCGTCTTTTTTGCTTTTGATTGCGTCTTCCAGAAACGGTCGCGCTGGGATTCTGTCAGTTCCAAAACTCAGCATTTTTGCAAGTTCCGCGGTGTCAATCGGTTCTTCGTCCCTGATGTCGCCGTGGTCAAGTGTTTCAAGTTTTCCGCGCCGTTTTGCATTCGGTTTATCTCTATCGCTTTTGTGATGTGTCGGTACGTGTTGCCTTCCTGACGGAAAACCGACCAGAATTTCAGCCGCAGCTTTGCGTGCGAATTCCTGGATTTCATTAGTATCCGTTGTGTCTTGCATTCCCGCTCTAAAATCAAGCATAGATTCCGAACCTCTCCGGTGCTGACTGAATCATTAATAAGGCTTTCTGACCAAATATGTTAGAGTTCAACTGTTTCAGGCCTTCCTGCGCTTCCATATCGGAAAAGCTCAGCGAAGTTCCGCCGATTGATTTTGAACTCAGCGCCATTCCGCCGTTACCCAATACTCCGGCCGCGCTTGAAGGTTTTGTGTCCAGCAAAAACCAGGCGGTCAATAAGTTCTGGCAAAGTTTGCGCTTTGCGTCGCGTGTTGCACCGTCCAGCGCATTCCATAATTGATTTACGCCGGAAAACATGGCCAGTACAGTTTCATTCGCTGTGTTTATTTCTGAATCCGTCAAGGTCGGGAAATTGTCACTATAATAAAAATCTGTCCTGGTCATATCATTACTCCGTTATTTTGAAAGTGCGGCGATTAAGTCGCTTTTTTTTACATTCTTATATTCAATGCCGGCAGCCTTTGCACGGTCCTGAAGTTCTTTATAAGAAAGTGAATCAAGATTATTTTCTGTGTTTTCTTCAGGTTCTGACTGAGTTTCTTCCGGTTCTGATTTTTCGTATTCAGCGAGTTTTGCGCGCAATTCATCGGCTTCCTGTCTTGCAGCTGCAGCTTCGTCACGGGCCTCGTTTATCTGTGCTGACGCCGGTTTGTAGCTTTCTGGAATGTGATTTAATATTCTGTATTTTTTCTGACGGATAAGAGCCCTAAAGAAAGGCTCGCTGTTCTGCAATTTTTCCAGGTCCTGGTCTGAAATTTCAGCGAGGTTTCTCATTTCGCCGTCTGCTTCGCGGGCTGGAAATGTTTTTTCAATGCTGGAAAATGTAACCGGGTACTGATAAAAAGACTGTATGTATTTCATTTTTTCTGCTTCCTTATTTTCAAAAAATTAAAGCCGCAGGTCCTGTCTTTTCGGTGTCCTGCGGTTTGCTGGTGCTAAATCAGATAGCGTTTGCTATGCTGAAACTCCAAAGCCTGTATAAACTTTTACGGCTGAGGCAACTGGTGCAAAAACGCCGGCGAATCGTCGGAGCACTGCATGCTGCTGGTCGTAGCTGTTTGGTGTTACAGGGTATGTAAAGTTTTCGAGTGGAACGCCGAGCAGGAGTAAGTCCTGTTTTTCGTCGTTTGGTCCAGCTCCAACTTCCGGCGCCGTCAATCATTCCCCAGCCACTGTATGCGGCAAGCTGGAGGGCCTGTGTTTCTCCCCACGGATTTGTTCCGGTCTTTCGTTTTACAAGGTCACGGGCGTGACTGTAGAGCAAAGGCTGGCGGAAAATTTCCGGAAAAAATGAAGCATTCCACGGTGAGATTGTCTGCATTGCGATTAATTCGCCTGAATCTCCGACAAAGTTTTTGATTCCGCTTTTTGAACATACAACGTCATATTTTCCTGTGTTCAAATTAAAACGTGGTTTCATATTTACGCTGTAAGGATTGCTTTTATAAAGCGCTTCAATTTCCGATGTATTTCCGACCATATTGCCGAGTACTGCGTGGTCTCCGACAAAAATTGGATTTTGAACGGCTCCGGCTGGTACTCCATAGTGTGGGTCGTTTGCCGGCCCAATCTGGAGCGTTGCGTCCTGGAGGAGCTGTTTTGCCTTGCCGTTCATTCCTACGAGTGAAGAAGCCACACGGCCGAGGCGTTTAAATTCTCTTGAACAATCAATAATCATCTGATGTCTCCTTTAGTCTAAGTAAATCAGTGCACCGTTGTCGCTGTCATAACCGCGTACTGAAGCGTTATCTAAAACTGCCCAGCCGTCTGGCGCTGAACCTGCGGCAGCCAAAAACTGAATTTCTCCGCTGGTTGTGTTATAAATTACCTGACAGGCGATTGTCGGATCGATTGCACCTGTTGCTGTCTTTTTCCAGCTTTCAAGCCACATAAAGCCGTGGTTAAGTGCGGCACATGGCATATTTGCCAGATATGTGTTTGGATGAGCCGGCGCGTTCTGTGCGATTGCGTCATCAAATACACAAACTCCGCGCACTACATTTCCTGAAGCACAGCCCTTTGTGAACTGGTCCGGGGTGTCTGGGTTTGCAGAAACTACAAGACCAAACGCGAGCCCTGTTGTTTCTGTACTGTCTACAATGCCACCGAGTTTTAAATAACCCTCCTGCATTGGTACGGCTGCGGCGTTAATTTTCTGCTGGCCTTTAAAGCCGATTGCTAATGAAAGATTTGAGTCCATTATCTTTCTCCTTTTTTGATTGATTCAAACAAGGCGCCGAGGCTACCTTTGTTTGCTCTGCTGTTCATAGTGACTGGAATTGTTGGAGCGGCGTGGTCTGCTACGACTTCGTCTTCCTTTTCTTCTGTCACTTCTTTCTCTGTCTCCGTTTTGCCTTCTGTCTCTTCTGGAGCACTGTCTTCTGCGCCTTTATCTTCGTCCATACGTTTACGGATGAACTGATAGATTTCTTCCAGGCTGTGAGGCTGATTTGTTTCTTCATCTTTTGTTTCAGCTTCTTTAGCAGGCGCTTTTGTTTTTTCTGCAACTTCTTCTGTTTTTTCTTCCTCTACGGCAGGTTCAGAATCGGTTGCGCCAGGTTCTGTGGCCGGCACATCTTTCATTGCTGCCGTATCGAGTTTTTCAAAAACATCAGAAACCATTGAGGCTGCTTCTTTTGCTGTTGCAGCGTCCTGGTCTTTGACTGCGTTGAAATCATCAAGGAAGCGGTCCAGTTTTGCTTTTTCGTCACCGTCCGGCAGGTCATTTGTTAAACCTTTTAATTCTTCGACTTTTGCCGAGATTTCTTCGTCGCTGAGTTTATCCTTGTTTTCTACAAGCTCATTGAGCTTTGTCCGGAACATTCCCAGTTCGTTGTCGGTTGTCATCAAACGTTTTCGGGCTGCACGAAATAAACCAGTAAATAGTTTTTTCATTTGTCTTTTTTCTCCTTCCATTTTTATAGTTATTTTGAATCATCAGTTTTTACAAAAAGATTCAAAATCTCCGCGATTGCTGTTGATCCGATTCCGATTGCAGCAACAATTCCCGCCGCATACGCCGGCTGGCAATAAGTCACGATTGCACTTGCGCCTGTGGCTACGGCTCCGGTGATTGATGTAATCAAAATGTAGAGCTTCTTTGTCATATCTTCCTCCATTTATTTTTTTACCAGGTCAAAGACTGTTCCGGCCCTGGCAATTTCAAATATTGATTTGTGTTTTTCGTTGTCAGAAATAAAAACATCGTCTATACTGTCATTAAGGCCTTTAGAACATTCCCCGCGGGCAAAATCAGACAAGACCTTGTTTTCTGCTTTTGCTCCATAGTTCAAGGCAGTGTCTTGCTGCTGTGTCTGTGCGTGGGGAGCAGACCATAAGGTCTTTTTATTTTGTAAATATTTCTTTCGGAAAATTCCGCCATTATTAACCGTGTAAAAATCACCCTTTTCATTTAATTCAAGTTCAATTCCGATAACTCCGTTAGATGTCGATTTTGCTAAATAAAAACCTTGTACTTGTTCTCCGTTTCTGTCTTTTACAGAACCTTCATGGATTTCGTCAAAATTAGAAACGACATCTTCAACAAAATCTGAAACGCCTTCATATCCTGCATTTCTGATTTGTTCGCCGTGCTGGTATTCAATATGTTTCAATCCGTAAGTGTTTTCACTTCCTTCAGATAGCTTAATGGGCGCACTTTTCAGTCCCATTGCTTTTGCCTGCGCCTCTGTGATTTTTCCGAACTCATCAGAACCGTTTTTATTTTTTATAAACGAAAATCCGTTTTTATCTTTTTTCACGTGGTCTTTGCTTGCATTGGTGTTTCCTTCTGGTGCACCGTCTGAAATTTCTTTTACAATTTCAAATATTGATTTTTCTTTTGCCGCATTGTCCATTACTACGGCGTCATCGCCTCCGCGTCCTGCCGGCAGCAGTGCCAGGTGGTTTACGTCTGTAATTTCGCGCATAATTATGTCGTAGTCCTGGCCGTTCGGAGTTGTTCCGCGCTTCCATTCAAAGTGTGCAATGTAGCCGGGGGAGAGTTGTATTTCGCCATTGTTGTAAGCGCTCAGAGCTTCTTCGTCGTAAATCATCAGAGTGCTTCTGATTCCCACTTCGTTTTTTTCGTCCAGGTAATCAATCCACGGATTTTCGCCGGTATATCCGACGGCTAAATCACGGAAGTTCTGGCCGTCAACCGGTGTGTTCGGGTGATGATGTGTAAGCGGCAGCATTTTAAATTTATTGCAGGCGGCTGCTAATACTGCGGCCGGTCTGTAAACTTTATAAATGCGCTTGTTTTCTACCCAGTCCGGGGCTCCGTGTCCTGGTCCTGGTAACTGTAACGAGGGCAGTTCTTCCTGCGCGTAGTCGTATATTCCCGATATCGCGATTCTTATGTTCTTTAATTCAGCCATATTCTCAACCTTCAAAAAAAAGCACCTGCTCAAGCTCTGGCAAAACCCGAGCAGGTGCACCTCAAAAATTTTTATCTAGGAGTTCTTCTTTATAGTCATTTTGACTTGCACAAAAAAAAGGGCCCGGTGATGTCTCCGGAGCCCTGCAAAAAGTAGAGGATTACTTCCTGGAAAAGAAAAGGCGGCACAACGCGTGGAAGCTGGCGCGTGTGTCGTCGCGGTTTAAGGTCCGCCGGCCTTTTTAACTTTGTGTGTCTATTATGTACCGGACTAGTTTTTTCCAGTACCAAAGCGGAACGGCTACAAACGGTTTTTCAGCTTCTTTGTCGCTCTGATTTTTTATAATCCGCATTTTGAACGTGTCCGCATTTTCTTCGTCTTCCCGGTCGCCGTATATTACGACCAGATTGCCGTCGCTGTCTTCTATTGCCGGAACCTGCGGAGACGGTTTTTCTTCCAGCTTATAAGTTGCGCAAGACGTCAACGCTGTTGAAAAAATCAGCATTATTGCTGCCAGTTTCCATTTGTTCTTTTTGTTCATTTTTTTTCTGTTCCTTTGCGTTTTGTTCCTGCTGTAATTTTTTTACGGCAGATTCAGTTTTGTCGTCCCTGAATTTTTTTATCAAAATCCAAAGTAAAAACATTATTACGATTACCGCTATAAAAAGCGCTATGATTAAAAACTTTGTCATTTAGGATTCCTGGTTTGCAGTTTCTGATGTTGTTTTTGACGTTACAAATTTCTGTGCAACGTTTCCGCCAATGTAAGCCGTTGAGATTGCTCCCCACCAAGGCGTGAAGGCCTGCGCGAGCGTTTCGTCTTTTATGAAAAATGCCAGTACAATGGCGCCGAGTTCAAAAACTGTTGCGGCCGTCCAAACAATAAACTTTCTGCTGCCAAACTTATTTGATTTTTCAGTTGTGGTTGTTTCTTTTTTTTCTTCTGTCATTTTATTCCCCCTTGATGAACCTGTAACAGATTGTATAAATGACACCCGTGATTTTTATTGCCGGAGCGTGCGGGTCCCATATTGTCTCCCCTGATTTTGTTACATTGTAAAAATGCACTTTTTGTGGGCCGTTCTGTTTTCCCTTCTGAATGTAATAATTCGCGATTCTTTGTCCTTCCGGTATTGCAGAATACCAGTTGAGCTTTCCGTTTTTGAATGTTGCCACTTCCTGGAACCTGCCGGCACTTCCAAGCGCGCGCAGTGCAATGTTTGCAATCGGTGCACTTTGCATTACATCGTCGTTCTGGTCAATGTAATTTTTATTTTTTGCCTGTTCATAAATTGCGTTTATCTGTTCTTTGGTCAAAACTTTTTGAGCGGCAAGTTCTGCCATGTGACAGCTAGCGCGGAAAAAACACCCGGATTTTTGAATTACCGGAAGTAAGCCTTCTGCGTTTTGTTTTATAAAATCTGCCATTTTCTTATCCTTTTATCTTCAAAATGAATGAAATTACAAGGCCGACGCCTTCTGCAATTATTGAAAGCAACATAGCTATAAATTTTCCCTGGTACTTCTTTTCTGTCTCTGAAATTGCCAGCTGAATTTTTAAGTCCATTGTCGTTTCTACTTTCTGGACTATTTCGTCCGGCATTTTCTTTACGTCGCTTTTTATTTCCTGGATGTCGCTCTTCATTGCTGTGATTTCCGCTTCTGCTGTTTCTATTGTCATAGGGCTTCCTTGCTTCCTCTTTTATAGTCGTTTTAGTCGTCGCTCCATTCTACGGGAACAAGCCCGCAGCGACAGTTATAATCATTGATTTCTGGGGGCAGGTCATTTATGTTAAAAATTTTTCCGTCCAGAGCTTTGTGTGTCGGCCGTACTCTTACATCGTGACTTGTTACCCATTTTATTTTTGTTACCTTTGCAGCCTGGAAAGTTGATAGCGTCGTTGCTTTATTAAAGCGTGCCATTTGGTCCCGCGCAAAAAGTCGGGCCAGGTTGTCTCCAATTGAAAAGGCGTATTTTGTCAAATCTTCCAGTCTGAGCGTCGCGCTGTCACCGTTCGCGTATGCTAAAATCCGGCGGAGTATTGCGCGTTTTATTGTGTTTTGTTCATAGCCCAGGCGTTCCAGTGAATCTTCCAGGTACAAATGGCGTAACATTTCCATATTGCTGTTATAAATCTTTTGTTTGTCCAGGCTGAATGAAGATAAAATCGCGGCTGTTCTTTGGTCTGCGTCTTCAAAAAGTCGCTTTTGATAGTCTTCCTGGTTTTCTTTTAGTGCAGAATCGACCGCCTTTGCGAACTTGTCAGCTTCCGGTGTCACGCTTGATTGTGCTTCTTCCTCCCATTTGTGCTGGAGTGTGTTTGCTGCAGCTGCCATATTTGCGCGATTTTGGGCCGTGGCCATAGCGTCTTTTTCCTGCTTTGCCATTTCTTCAAAAAAATTGAGCAGGTCTTCTAGGTTGTCATCGCTTAGGTTGTCCTGCGTGAGCATTGCGTGGTCAAACGTTGCGTGTGTGTTCTTTGAGGCGTTTTTGATGTCTTTGAGAATATCGCGAATTATCGTTTTATATTTTGATTTGATCAGCCGTGCGAGTTTATCTTCTATGCGGAAAAGTGGACGCGGGATTCCTTGTTTTTTCATCTTCTGGAAACCTTCCGCAGTCCCTTTGCTGTAAACATAACCGCTGAGCTTGAATGGATATTCTGTCTTTTTATTCTTTGCCATATTTCAAATATTCGTATGTGGTATTTAATACCGGAGCAATCTTTTGCAGTTCTTCGTCAGTTGGACTTGAAGTTGGCAGTCCTGTCATCCAGCTTGCCACCGGTATTCCGGCCGCGTCTGCTATCTGGTCCCAGGTAAGCCCTGAGGCCTTCTTTTTTTTCAGGATTCTTTTATAAACTTTAGTCATCTTTACGCCTCCTTTATTGCGCCCTCGTTTGCTTCCCTGTAGTTTTCGTAGTTGCTTTCCGGGTTTTGTGCTTCTGATTCCTGTTTTTCTTCCTGTGGCATATTTCCGCGGCCGGCATTGAAAACTCCCCAGCTTTCTTCGTCCATTCCTTCTGCTTCACCTGCCGTGATTTCATTCATTGTGTCCTCGTCAATTTCCGCACTTGGCACAAACTTCTGAGCCAGCGTGATTGCTGTTTTGAGTGGCAGGCCCATTCCGTTTAATTGTCCTGCAATTGCGGTGAAACTTTGCCCGAGCTGTGCTTTATCCTGGTCACTCAAAATAACGCCGTTATCCGGTGCAATTGTTACTTCCCGGGCGTGTCGTGCCTGTTCGCTGTTTTTTCCGAAGCAGCTATAAATTAAAAGTTCTATACAGTTTTTGAAGGCTGGTGCTACGTTGTTGAATAAAAGGCGGATAGCTTCGCTTTGTTTAAGTTCAATGTCATCTTTGTTGTCGCTGGCGAGGCCTGTTGCTTTTTCTGCAAATAATACCGATTCCGGTACACTGCTGGCCGCGCAAAGAGCCAGGCGACTTTCGTTGATTAAATCCCTGAATCCGGTATATGTGCGCTCAATAACTTTTATTTCCCCGACGCTGTTGATTGCTTTTGGGTGGAGCATTGACCAGTTGCGCATTTCGTTTTCGTTTTCCTGGAAAAACTTCCGCGCGTATGCTGGGCCGTTTTCTATAATTAATCCGTCTGCCGGCATACTGTGATACATCAGCGAGCATTGCTGGGCCATAATCGGCAGGCTCATTTTCATTATCTGATATGCTTCAAAGTCTTTTATCCAGCCCTCAAAGTCTGAAGTAGTCCAGCCCATTTGTTGAATGGCTCCCCAGAACGGCAACGTCGACGGTTTTATCATCGCCATTCGCTGTGTATTTACTCTCACTCCACCGAGTGGAATAAAAAGCGTGTGTGCGTATAAATAATCCTGGGCCGTGATGTTGTAATTCGGTACAAATACACAATTCCAGCGGTCCGCCGTTACCCAGTATTTTATAAAATCTTTTTCTTTGCGCTGGTCTATAAGCAGCTGCTGGATTGTGTACTGTGTTTTAAGAGGATTGTCGCCTTCTAAAACCGGATAAACTGCAGCGCCTCCAAAAATTAAACTTTGAGTGATTCCCTGGCTGTATGCTTTATTGAATCCGGTTTTCTCGGCGTATGTTTCAAGCTGTGCGATGTCATCAGGAGTGAAGGCGTCGCATTTAAACTTTACGCCGTCCAATGAAAGACAGCCGGCCTTTTTGTTGATGATTCGTGCCGGCACACCGCCGTTGCTGTAATACGCCGTTGCTTCTGTGGGGGTAATTGAAACCGGGATAAAACTTTCAGTCTGCATTCCCGGGTCAATTAATGTTCCGATTCCGCTTTGTTCATTCAGATAGCCGTCCTGCACAATGCCTGGATTGTCTTTTAGTTCGAGGGCCCGCTGTTGCATTTGAAGCTGGGATTGCATACGCTGCGGGAATGTTGAAATCAGTTTTTCTTTCATTTCCGTTGCAGTCTGTGTTCCCGGCCGAGCGTCCTGGACTATCTGGTTCATTTCGTCGCGTATCTGGTCCAACTCTCCGGCGTCCAGAGCAATTTCTGCATAGCCGTCATTTGTTTCTTCTGTTTCCGATTCGTGCTGTGCGATGAGCTCAAAAATATGACGGTGATGTTCATTTGTTTCTGTTTGTGTCAGCAATTTGAATGTAGCCATTTTTAAAACTCCATGTTATTGTAGTTTGTGAACTGTTGTTCATTATTTTGAATTTCTACTGTCGTAGATAATGTAGCCATTTTCCTTAATGTTCTCCCTTGATAATTCCTTTAAGTTCATAAAATCGGCGTCACTACGGACGAGCCTGTAGATTACATATTCCAGGGCGTCGCAGATATGGTCCGGCGCTTCTTCACCTTTGCCTTTTTCCGGTTGTCCCTGGTCGTTGTATTGCCTGGTTTTTAATGCTTCTGTGACAATGTGTGTTTCTTTGCAGTCAAAAACTTTTAGCAGTCCGAGCCTGAAAAGTTTGTTTACATAAAACACACGGTCAATAATGCGAGGGTTTGCGCTCCCGATTCTGCATTCAATTCCCCAGTCGATTATTTCGTCTTTGTAACCTTTGAGGATTTCTTTTCCGCTGCAATCTGGAAACCACAGAATTTCTTGCTCCGAGTAGGTTTGTCGCATTTTTGCCGGCGCCGCGCCTATGTCTTCAAAGCTCCAGCCTCTTATAATAAATAGTCGTTTGTCCTTTTTGACTATTGCGGCCGCTTTTGAAAAGCCCGAGTTTAAATCCTGGCCCACTTGTATTGTCATTTCTGGCGTAATTTCAAATGGTGCGCAGGTGCATTTTTCTTCATCAAAATCTGGGTAAACCCTGCCGGCGCGTAAGTTCACGAAACGTCCTTCAAGAAACGCCATACGCTCGTTTTCGTCATAGATTGCGTAAAGTGATTTTACGTAAGACGGTGAAAGGGTGGTATTAAAGCGTGTTTCTCCGCGCACGAGTACATATTTTTGGCCTGCCTTTTTAAGCGTCTGCACAACGTTATAAAGTCCGCGGAAACCCTGCACGGTTGTAAAATACATAATATAAGGAATCCGACCGCCTGGAAGTGTCAGACGCGTTCGTTCGCGGATTGCCTTGTTTGCCTCTAGAACTTTCTGCTGGCTCAATTCGTCGATTTCGTCGCATAAAAAAATATTTAAGTTGTATGCGTAAATGTTCCCCGGCTGTTCGATTGCGATAAAAAAAAACTTCACTGTGCCAATTGTCAAAATGTTGTCTTTTGCGTTGTATTTGTATTGAGAATGACTGCGCTTAAGGATTGCTTCCAGGTCTTTGTAGATTGTCTTTTGCGCCAGCGTGATTGTGATTGAACCAATGCCTACGCTTACATCGTGCCCGTTATACCGGTGCACAATGTCCAAAATGCAGAGAACTATTGAAAATGATTTTCCGCAACCGTAACCGCCGGCAAGTATGAACCAGTCGAAGTCCGGGAACGCCTGCGGTGCAGTAACAATCTGCTGCTGGTGCATAAAAGGGCGGATGTTTAATTCACTGTCGCTATTGCGTTTCGCCTTCGCCATTGTTTACTTCCACGTTGCCCGCCTGTAATAATGCGTCAGAATTTGCTTCTGCAAACTGAATATTGAGCGGTTCGCCGTTGTCCAGCTTGATTGTCGGGGTGTCTTCGTATCCGCGTGATTTGCCTTTAAGCCGTAAATACCATTTGGCGGTTGCAACATCGCCGTTCAGCATTTCTTTAAAAACCTGATTTTCCGCGATGTCCAGCATAAGTTCTTTTTCGGCCTTGACCGCTTCTTCTGTCGCGTCCCATTTGTGAATGTAACGCTCTACAGTTTCCCAGGCGATGTTTTCACCGATGATTGCCGCTATGCGTCGCTGTATTTTTGAAACTAGCCCTTGACTGTCTTTTATTGCTTCAAGCATTTGTTCTTGTGTAATTTTCTTTGCCATTTAAAACCATCTCTCGATTTTAGAGTTTTCCGGATTTCCGACCGTCTCTCGATTTCTCGATTTTTACGCTCCCTTTACCATTCTGAATAAATCTTCAAGCGATTTGCATTTTGCGCCGTCGCGTGTTATAGTGTTGTT
>CAVHTI010000026.1:24552-29607 GCA_963638805.1 Anaerobutyricum sp. | reverse complement strand
ATATAAGCCGTGTCAGTTTCTGATACGGCTTTATTTATTGTTGAGATATAAACTTTTTTTTGACCATATAATTTAGAAATTATGACAGAAACAACTCTATTCTTTCCATTAATTTTTGTCTTACCTACTAATTCATATTCAACTTTATCTGATTTTTTTCTTACTTGATAAACACGACATTTATTTATGTTTTCAAGCATCTCTTTTGCGATAGGAAGTAATAGGGCACGTTGATATATTTCATCTGGTGTTCTGCGTGCGCCTCCGCCCTTATGGGTAAAATGAAATAAAGAAATTTTATTACTGCCTTTTGTTTTTAAATAAACTCTTTCATTGTTCAAAGCCCAAATTTTTGATTTTTCAGGATATTTTTCCCAATCTTTTTGCCAATTTTTTAAAAATTCTATTCCTTTTTGCGCAGCATTTCCTTTTGTACAAGTTAGAGTTTTACATAATGTATGTAAAATCAATTACTTTTTGAAGTTTATTATTGTTATAATAAATATATGTATACTTTCCATTCTTGCCAGGGATTTTCCTTATATACATAGGAATTCTTGATTTTTCAATCTCCAATTCGTTTATATTACAATCTTGTGTATATTCAAATACAGCTTGCTTTATTTCTTTTTCCATTTTTCCATTCCCCCATTTATTCCGATATTCTTTTTATGACGTGTACTAATTTTCGCTTGATGGAATAGAGTTTTCTCCGAACTGATAAAAAAAATAATTGCAGTCTTTAAGTGTAAAACCGTTTTCTTTATGTTTCTTTATCTCATTTACATACTCATTAAACTTTGTTTTATAAAAATCAGTTTTCATAAAACAAAATAAGAAATATTCTTCCACCATGTCCATATTTTGCAACTCTTCATCTTCTTTATTCGTTTCCTTTCCCATGTTGCAACTCCCCACCACCTCTAAATAATCATCACAAAAGATTTTTGTAATTCTTGATCTGATTCATCTGCATTGATTTCAGTTTCTTCCGGATTTTCTGTCTCATCTGGTGCAGGCTCTGCATTTTCTTTGTCATTGGCGTAATCTTCCCAATCTTTTGATTCTTCTGAGTTTTCTTCTTTTCCTTCAGCCCCCATTTCTTCGCCTTGTGGTTGCTCTTTTGCCTGGAATAACTGAACAAGCTGAACATTCATCGGTATGTCAGCGCCGTTTTTGATGTTTTCCAAATCAAGCGGTTCAAGGCCTTTTTCGGCTCGCTTTTCGTTTATGGTCTTGTATGTTCTACATTCTTTTTCATCTAAGTCAGCAATCATTCCAGGATCTTCTTTTTCATAACCTACAAATTCAAAAACATAATCTTTATTGATTTTCTTTACGATTTTGTTTATGTAACTTTCAAGAAATGTCAGTAAATCACCCAAAAGAAGTGATTTGGAAGCGGCTATTCTGTCTTTTCCGCCATTTTCAAACATCGCAAA
Organism: Anaerobutyricum sp.; assembly: GCA_963638805.1. GTDB lineage: Bacteria > Spirochaetota > Spirochaetia > Treponematales > Treponemataceae > Treponema_D. The sequence goes on along the minus strand of CAVHTI010000026.1, from coordinate 28,165 downwards.
GACATTATTATGCGTGTTGAGGATTCAATAGAATATATTGTTAAGAAAAAAAAGCAAAAAGCAATTAGAGGGAACTGTAAAAAATTGGACTAAAACACGAAACAATGGAATTTTGTATATTTAGATCGACAATTTAGATGATTTTAAAACATTTGATATGAAAAAAATAAGAGCCGATAATGAAAATCGGCTCGAGGCAAGCCACCCGAACAAAAGTTCAAAGCAAGTTATGGGCAGAGTAAGTCAAACTGCTGAGAATGTCAACAATAAAACAAGAACTTTGGAAGAACAAGAATCGAAACGGAAAGAATTTGATTTTGTGGGCCAAAATTCTATTACTCAGAATGGCGCTCCTCCATCTGAAACCGTTTCTAACTCAAATACTACTACAAATAATAAAAATGTCAATATAAAACCGCAAACTGACGCTGAATTAAAAGCAGAAAAAAAGGCTGAAAAAGATTTTAAAGATTTGGAGGATACTTCAGAAAAAAAATATTTTATGCACATTTTATGCACATTTTATGCACATAAAACAAAAAAAATGACGTAAGACACTATATATAGTGTTGTTTTACGCCATATAACACTTTTTAACACTAAATACACACGCTTTAGTTGGCTGTATACCCATCTGGTTCCTCGATTTTTGATGGCGGTTCCCAATCCCCGCGTTTTGAAAGTTTTGAAACATTGTCATAGTAAATTGTAATATGTTTAGTGTCCATTTTAACTTCGTCAAGGGCATCGCGGACATAAACTTTTACGCCGGCATATATTGTGTCTTCAATTTTTACTTTTCCAACCGCTTTCAATTCTCTCAAATGATTTTGAATTTTTTCGATTTCCTCATTTGTTTCAGCAAGAGTTGAATCAACCTCATTACTTCGTTTTTTGATTCTATCCAGTTTTTCCTGTTTTTCCAAAGAAAGTTTTTTCATTCGCTTCTTTGTCTGTTCAAGGTTCTGAATGTCAAGTTCCAGTTTTTCTTGTTCTTTGGTCAAATCTGTTTGTGATTTTTGCAGAATTTCAAGTCGGCGTTTTGCACGCGGATCAATTCCAACTTCAAGAATTGTTTCCGTTCCACCGCCCGGAGAGCCGATTCGTTTCGCAGAAATTTCCTCTGTCGCAAGAAGATGTCCACCGGTAATCTGAGCTTTTTTACCCCGTACTACAATATTTTTCATTGCAGTAACAAGACAATTTATGATTGAATCGTTTGCAACGACATTTTCTTCAACTTCTACCGTACAATCGTTAATGAATTTTGCCCACAAAGATTTTCCGGCCTTTATATAACCTTCGCCCTTACCGTAAATTCCCTGATGAACAATAATATTTCCCGTTGCAATCAATCTTGAGCGGTCAACAATTCCGTTAACTTCAATATTTGTAGCTTCAACCTGGTAACCGTCTTCTACATTGCCTTTTATGATTACAGTGCCAACAAATTTTATATCACCAGTTTTAAGATTTACGGCATCAACATATTTTACCGGTTCAACACAAACTCTGCCGTTAATAAGCATTACTTCGCCGTCAATTTCAGCTTTAATTGTAACGCCATCACGGTCAAGACGGACATTTGTTCCCAAAAGAATTGGAATGTCTTTTCCATTTTTAGCTTCAAGATAGCGACCAAGCAAAGTTTTTCCGCCTTTTCCTCTTTCTGCAGGAATTTTCTGAGCTAAAGGCTGATCTGCAATAACATTTTGAATTTTATTCAGTTTTTTATAATTTACATTTCCCTGTTCAGAAACAGAAGCCTTTAATTTTGTAGGATCCGTTTCAAAATTGTAAGAAATATAAGCGTCATGACCGTCTTTTGGCATAATCGCATGTGCTACTTCAAAAGGAATATCATAAACCGGAGAATCGACAAATTCGTTGATTTTTTCTTCATTAAAGCACTGTTCAATAACACCTTGAGAAAAAAGAGCGCGTTTTATTGATTCAGCAGACGCTTCCTGCCCGGACAATGAAGGTGGCGAAACAATAATAGAAGCGGACATTTCATCTTTTGTTATATCAACCGCAATTAAAACGTCCCCAGCCGGAACATGTTTGTAAAGACCAATTCTTTCGTACTGGCCGTTAGTGCCGTGTTTTACATATTTTCTGATAAGATTTTCATCAAATTCGATTGTATCTTGTCTTTTTACTTCCGCTTCAACGTCTTTTATATCAACCGGCTCGCCATTTCCGGACGGAACAATTACTTTGAGCACGATATCAGAACCAAAATGCCTTACAAAATAAAGTCCGTCTTTGTTTTGAATTTCTTCAGCTTCAGAAACTTCTTCGTCATCAAAAAGACCTTCTGACGCAAGTTTTACAGTTTTCTTTATTGTTGACGGATCTTGATAAATTCTTAATTTCCAGGGCTTTTTTCCTAATTTTAAAAAACCGTCACTGCCCTTTTCTATAACTTCGTAATTTAAATTTGAAACTTTTGTGTCAAGTTGAACGGAAGCATCTTCAAGAGCCTCATCAATTGTATCTGCATTAACATCAACGTAATGAAGTTCATTATCAATAGAATACAAATCTTTCATGTCACGGCGGATTCTTTCAAGAGTTACCATAATCTTCCCTGAATTGTTAATGCTTAGTGTTTTTTATAAAAATCAGATGATTCCTTTTCTTAAATTTGTTAATTTTGCACGTAATCTTAAATTTGCCTTTGTGTGAAGTTGAGAAATTCGTGATTCAGAAACACTCAAAACTTCGCCAATTTCTTTAAAAGTCAAATCTTCATGATAATAAAGCACGATTACCATTTTTTCTTTTTCTGGAAGTTCACTAATAGCCTGCGCAATAACTTTTTTGATTTCTTCCCGTTCCGCAATAACATCAGGATTTAAACTTGCCGGCGCTTCAATATTATTCCCGATAGACATACTGTCATTATCATCGCCAGAGTACCACACGTCATTTAAAGACAAAATACTTGTTCCGGAAACTTTCATTACGGTTTTGTGATATTCCTCTTCCGACATATTTAACTGCTGTGCAATTTCAGAATCTGAAGCGGAACGTCCCAATTTTGCTTCCAGAGAACTAATTGTATCTTCAATTTCACGAGATTTTTGACGAACAGAACGCGGCACCCAGTCAATCTGACGTAATTCATCAAAAATAGCGCCACGAATTCTTGTTACGGCATAAGTCTTGAATTTTACATTTTTAGCAACATCATATTTATTTATTGCATCAAGAAGCCCAAACTGACCAAAACCAACAAGATCATCAAATTCAACACTGCTAGGCATTCCTACTGCAACTTTTCCAGCAACATATTTAACAAGCGGCATATACTGTCTGATGAATTTATCTCTTAAGGCCGGAGCTTTTGTTTTTCTGAACTCTACCCACAAGTCATCTTCCTGCTGTTCGTCATTAATTGGCATATATTTTCCCCTTAATTAAATACACTATAAATCTTTTTCTTCAGACAGAACAGAACTGATTGCTTTTGCCATCAGCGCTGCATTCTGCACTTCCATTCCTTCAGTTTCTTTTTTTTCAGAAGAAAATCCAAAAGAAGAAGATGAAACAGAATCATCACTTGAAGTCACAACATTCAAAGGTTTTGACTCAAAATTAAAATTTT
>CAVHTI010000026.1:0-24495 GCA_963638805.1 Anaerobutyricum sp. | reverse complement strand
CCTTCGCTAATTGCAGAATCAGTGTTTTTTACAACCGCTGAATCAACATAAGTTGTTGAAGACTCTTGAGAATCTGTTTTTACCGCCTCGGTTCCAGAAATATTATTCATTGTTTCCGTATTTCTTAACGGAACAAAGCCGGACTCCGAACTTTTTTTATCAGCAGAAGAATCATCTGTATGCTCAATATCATTTTCATTAAGCATCTGGTGTTTTTCACCAACAACAAAATGATTTTCGCTATCCCCTCGCTCAAATTCCTGATCAACAACAACCAAATTGGCACCCTGCTTCTGCGCTGCACTTCCAGAATCATCAGAAGAGGCAAATTCACTTGGACTATCATCATCAAGAAATTTTGAAAAAACAAAGGAAATCAAAAGCCCGACAACTGCAAAAATCAATGCAAAAATCAAAGCTTTTAATAAAATGAAATAGAATTTTGAATGGGAAAATAAACCGAACACAAAAGACAAAATAAATCCAAATGCGGCACATCCAGATATTACTTTTACTTTATGCATTTTTCCTCCCATAAAATACTTTCTAACATTATACAATATAATTGCAAAAAATTGTAGTTTTATTTAGATTTCCCTTTTATTTAGATTTTCGTCCAAGGAATTTCTTTAAAAAGTTACTTACACCTTCGTTGTATTCAGGCTCCGTATTTTCTATTTTTCCAACAATATGCTTAAGACAAACTGACGGTTTTGACGTCGGATTCACAACAATAAACGGTTTTTGTCTGATTACTGAAGTTTGAACGACCGAATCTTCATAAACAAAGCCCAAATAATCAACTTTGTAACCAAGAAACTGGCCAACAATCGTGATGATTCTGTCTGCAATTCGTTTTCCTTCGTCAGCAGAATGAACACGGTTTACGATTAATTTAATGTCAACGGAGCGGTCAACAATTTCGGTCGTAATAATTTTGATGATTCCGTAAGCATCTGTAATGGCGGTAGGTTCTGGAGTTGTCACGACATAAACTTCATCAGCGGCAGCAACAAACTGAAGAACGTTATTTGCAATTCCGGCGCCGGTATCAATAATAATGATGTCAGCATTTCCAAGTGAAGCAAACTGATTCGCAAAATATTCAAGTTCTTCAACCGTAAGATTGGCAATTTTTGAAAAACCATTGGCACCGGCTATAAATTTTATGCCGAATTCAGTGTCCATGACAATTTCTTTCATCGTCTTTTTTTTCTGAATTACGTGCATCAGATTATACTGCGGAACAATATTCAAAATGACATTTACATTTGCCATTCCAAGGTCACCGTCAATCAAAATTACTTTTTTACCAAGTTGGGCGTATGCAATTGCCATATTTACGGCAAAATTTGTTTTTCCAACACCGCCTTTTCCACTGGTAATTGCAATAATTCTAGTATTTCGTTTTTTATCGCCGGAAGAAGAATTTTTTTCTGATTTCTGATATTTTTCATCAGAATGATCCTTCATAAATTCCTTTAAATCTTCAATCTGTTCTTCCATTTTTTCCTCCGCAAAAGCGACTTTATATTTTAGATTTTACTCATCCGTTCCAAATTTATTTTCTATTCTGACTCTGTCCACTTCAAAGCCCGACAAATTCAAAAGCATATCCGTTACAGAAGCATTCCTGATATTTTTTACAAACTGGCCGTCCGTAATAAAAGAAATAGTCTTGTGTTTATCCCAAAGCACGCTGATTATATTTCCCAACTGACTGCTTTCATCATTTTTTGTAACAATCACCGACTCATAGCCAAAAGGTTCATAATTTCTGAGGATATTAGCCAAATCGGAAGCTTTTGTTGACGCCGTCACGCCAAGATAAATATCCGGATTCATTTTTACGTCCAGAATATTTTTCATCAGCCCGATATGAGTTGCATCATTAGGACTACAGCCCGCCGTATCAATAAAAATATAGTCAACGTGCTCCCTGTAATCATCGTAAATTTCTTTTACATCGCTTGAAGTTGAAGCCTGCTTAACCGGAACTTCCGGGTCAATTGCCTTTACCATTTTTTCAATCTGCTCAAAAGAACCGGCGCGAATATTATCAATAGTGATGATGCAATATTTTGGTCGCGGCAGATTTTTTTCTTTTGCTTCAAGAATTGAACGTCCAATCAACTTTATAAGCGTTGAAGTTTTACCAATTCCAGTTGGTCCCACAATAATAATAACGTGCGGTGGCCTGAACGCTCTTTTTTTTGCAACATTTATAGTTTCACCAATCCAGTCCACAACATAATTTTGAACAAGTTTAAAATCATCCAGCTGATCAATGGAAAAATAATTTCTGATTTTTTCTGTAATCATTTCTATGTACGAGTGAGTAAATTCATTTTCTGACAACAAGTCTTCTATTTGCCGGATTGTTTCGTGTTTTTCGCCAAGCCCATTTTTTAATGTGCTCAGTTCTTTTTTCATTTCTGACTTTAAATCTTGAATTCCCTGTTGAATCTGAAGTTTCAGTTGAATGGACGACTGCTGTTCAAGCAATTTTTTACGATTTTCTTCCAGAATCTGCTCTTCAGACTTTCGATTTTTTGAATAATAATCAGAATCATCAGAAGATTTTATCTGGCTGCCAGTCAATTTATATCGGATTCTGACAATAGGCTTTTTCTGCAAGTTAAAAAAACCGCCGGGAACAAAATCAGTTTTATAATCAATAATCTGATAGGCGGTTTTATACAATTTCCACAATTTTTCTTTGCCGTCTTCCAGAGATTTTCCTGTTATTTCTTTTATAATTTCATCATCGTAAGCCATTATACTAATTTACCTGTGTGTTAATTTTTTCGTCTTCAATATCGTCAACAATATCAATTGAAATGTCATTACCAGCCGCCATAACTTCCAGATCAGAAAGAACAACAATTCCCGGCTGTTCTCTTTCAAGTGCGGTACGAACAAGAAATCTTACTTGAGCAACGCACAAAATAATAGGCATATATCCCGCATCTGTTATTTTTCGCAAAGAAGAACTTACCGCGTTAAGCCATCGGCGACGTCCTGGAGGATCAAATGCAACGTAAGGTCTTGAACCATCAGGCGGGTATACCGCAAACTGCTGGATCATTTCTGAAAGTTCTTGAGAAAGGCGCATTACCCTAAGTTTTTTTTCTGCAGAATCAACATACTGCATACAAATCTGCAAACCTAAAGCTTCACGAACCTTTTCCGTAAGCTGCCAGACATTGCGACCGGCATAATAATTTGCCATAGTTTCAAGAATTTTCTTATAATTTCTGATAGAAACTTTTTCATCAAGAAGATTTTGCAAAACCCAAAGGATTGTTCTATAAGGAATTTTTGCAGTATTTTCAATTTCATCAACAAGAACAGGATTTGTTTCTTTGACTTTGTTAAGAATTGCAGAAACGGCCTCTGTATCAAGCAACTGCGAAGCATGGGTTCGGAGAATTTCTGTAATGTGAGTAGAAATTACAGTCGGGACATCAACAACAACATAACCGGCAGCTTCAGCTTCTTCGCGCTGACTTTCCGGCAACCAGATTGCATTCATTCCAAACGCAGGATCTTTTGTTTTTTCGCCTTCCAGCGGATTTATTACAGTTCCGCTATCCATGCACATCAAATAACCAACATGAACTTTGTAAGTACCCGCTTCAATTCCCTGAATTTTAAAAGAATATTGATTCGGATCTATACTCATATTGTCTTGAATTCTGATTTTTGGAATTTCAAGTCCCATATCGTATCTTGCTTCAGTTCTGATTCTTGCAATACGGTCAAGAAGTTCTGCACCCTTGTCTTTATCAACAAGAGAAATAAGTTCGTAACCAAGTTCAAGAGAAAGCGGATCAAGCATAACAGGACCCGAGTCAGAATTTGAAACCGGAGCTGCAGTTTTTTCTTTATTAGCCGCAAGTGCCGCATTTTTGACAGCCTTTTCCTTTTTAGCTGAAATTTTCACACCGGCAAAAATAAGAAGTCCGCCGATTGGAACCAAAAGCCACTGAGTATTTTTTCTTAACGCAAGGCCTGCAAGAATAAGGACTGCTCCAAGAATAATATAAATATAACCGTCTCTTGCAAAATTGCTTTTAATCTGATCTGTAAGAGGTTCATCAGATTTAGTACCGGTAACAAGAATACCCGTTGCAAAAGAAATAATGATTGAAGGAAGTTGCGACGTTAAACCATCACCAATTGTAAGACTGGAATAGGTATTCAGCGCATCTTGAAAAGACATTCCGTTACGAACCATACCCATAATAAATCCACCAATAAGATTTATCAGAGTAATAAAAATGCCGGCCTTAACGTTTCCACTTACAAACTTTGAAGAACCGTCCATTGCAGAATAAAAGTCTATTTCCTTTCTGATTGTTTCTTTTTGACGTTCGGCTTCTTCTTGAGTAATTGCGCCCTGATTCAATCTGTCATTTACATCAAAAAGTTTCTGATTCATAGAATCAAGAGAAAACCTTGCAGCAACTTCAGAAACTCGTGAAGCACCTTTTGTAACAACAACTAACTGCACAATAATCAGGATGATAAAAATAATTGCACCAATAATAATATCATCGCCGGCAACAACTTTTGCAAAAGCCTGAACCATAAAACTCTGATTCTGCAACGCTCCAGTTGCATCAGTTTTTCCCATAAGAATAAGTCTTGTGGAAGAAATATTTATGGCAAGTCCGAATAAAGTCTGAAGAAGAATAACTCTAGGGAAGGTTTCAAAATCAGAAGCACGCGGCGTTGTAACAACAACAAGAAGAATAAGAATTGAAAAGGCAAGGTTTATAATCATTCCCACATCAATGAGAATCTGTGGCATTGGAATAAATAAAAGCAATACAACAATAACTGCAGCTACAGGCACAGTATTATTTTGTATAAAATTGAGTAGTTTATTCCCTCTACCTTCGTTTGCCATTAGTCCCCACCCAGCAATCTACTATTTATTATAATTTTTAAATTTGTCTAATTGTGTATAAATTTCTACAATTGTACGAATGTATATATCAGGAATTATAGCACCAATTTCCGTATTTGTATATAATTCGCGCGCCACAGGCTTATTTTCAACGATCGGGATATTATTTTCGCGGGCAATACGTTTTATAGTCTGAGCAACTCCATCTTCTCCCTTTGCCTTTAAAAAAGGAGCTTGTGCAACTGACGTGTCATATTTCAACGCAACGGCATAATGAGTCGGGTTTGCAATTACAACATCAGATTCCGCAACGGCTTTTGGAATATTACGCCGCAACATTTCCATCTGCATCTGATTCAGACGATTTTTTACCTCAGGATCGCCTTCCTCTTCTTTGTATTCTTCTTTAACTTCCTGTTTTGTCATTTTCATTTCTTCAAGAAAGTTAAAACGTTCCACAAAAAAATCAATAACAGAAATAATCAGAAAAAACACGGCAACAATGATTAAAAGCTGCGCCGCCATACTGCCAATTTTTTGCAAAGCACCGGCAATATCACCATTATTAATAACCTGAATCAGAATAAAAATATCTTTTTTGATAACCAGATAGCCCGTCAGCGCTATTATCGCAACTTTTAGCAAAGCTTTTGCAATATTAAAGATTCCTTTTCGCGAGAAAATTCTACTTTTGAGCCATTCGCCCGGCCTTGGAATTATTCTTTCAGGATTTGGCTTTATAGGATCCAGACTGATTACAAAACCACGCGTTTGTATAATATTCCCGATAATTCCGGCAAGTATTGCAATCAAAAAGACTGGCAAAATTGATTTTAAGAAATATTCAAGAAAAAAATGCTGCAAAAGAGGAACGTTTATTTGATCTTTTCCGGTTTGCAAAAAATAATAGCGCAAAATTGAAGTCAGATTGTTAAAAAGCCACTTTGCAGTAACCATTATAAAAATGACACATAACAAAAGGATTAACGCGGAACTTACCTCAGCACTTTTAGGAACCTTACCTTCCTTTCGCTTTTTTTGTAAACGAGTCTCGGAAGGCGCCTCCGTTCTTCCTTCATCTTCTGCAGCCATTACTTAATTCCCCCTGAAACTGAAATGAAAAGCTGCTGCATTTCTGCAAAACCGGATTTAAACGACCTTACAAAAAAATCAACAAGATTCGGAATAAAGAAAATAATGATAATGTAGCCGACAATAATCATAACCGGGAAACCTTCAGAAAGAAGATTCATCTGTGGTGCCGCCTTGCCCAAAAGTCCGGTACAAATTGTGATTAAAAAAAGACTTCCCATAATCGGCAGGGCAATAATCATTGCGTCCGCAAAAAGATTGGTAAGTCCTCTTAATAAAAATTTTACAAAAGATTCCTGATAAAGCGCAAAATCAACGGCAGAAATTGCCTTAAAACTGGAGGTCAGACCGTTCAAAAATAATTCCTGGAACCATTTTGTCTGCAAAAAAACAAGCATAGCCACAAGATTAAAAAATTGTCCCATCAAAGGATTTTCAACCTGACTTGAAACATCATAAGATGACGCAATACTAAGTCCCATCTGAAATCCAATAAACTGACCTGCAGAACTGAATGCCGCGAAAATAATTGAAACATAAAGTCCCATAATAATGCCAATCAGGACTTCGCCAACTAAAAGCAAAACAAAATGTAAAGATGCAATTCCGTCGGCGCTCAGCATGTAGGAATACTGCGTTAAATCAATATTTCCCAGCGAAAAAAACGCCATATAACCTGCCAGCGCAACTTTTGCAACACCCGAAACTGAGCGCATGGAAAATAACGGCAAAGTCATCAGCATGGCAAAAACTCTTCCAAAAAGTAAAAGAAAAACTGGTGCATTAGAAATTATCTGATTCAAATATCACACCTTTTATTTTGAAAAATCCGGAATTCTGGAAAAAAGCTGAATGGTATATTGTCCAAGTCCGGAAAAGAAAAATCCGCCGAACAAAGCAAGAATCAACAGAATTACTAAAAGTTTTGGCAAAAATGTCAGAGTCTGTTCCTGAATTGACGTTATGGCCTGCAAAATTGCAACAACGAGTCCAACCACAAGGGTAACTCCAAGAATTGGAACAATTACCTTTAAAACCTCAATTATTGCACCGCGCATCAGAACATTTATTTCACTTACAGACATTTTTTAGTTCTCCAAAAGATTTTAATGAATTACTCCAACAAAAAGCTGCTGAGTCAAAAGTCCCCAGCCATCAATCAAAACAAACAGAATTAATTTAAAAGGCATTGAAATTTGCGCAGGCGGCAACATCATCATTCCCATTGCCATAAGCACACTGGCCGTAATCATATCAATCAATATGAATGGAATGTAAAGCAGAATTCCGATTTTAAACGCGACCGTTAATTCATGCAAAATGTAAGACGGAATAAGAACGTAGGTCGGGACATCGGCAAGAGTCTGAGGTTTGTCCAGTTTTGCCATACTCATAAACATTTTTATGTACGAGGTATCCTCCCCCATTTGCTGATACATAAAAACGCGCAGGGGACTTTCAGCTTCCTTATAAGCCTCCTCTATCCCGATTTCACCGTTTGCCATAGGTTTATAGGCATTATCATAAATTTTTGTGAACGTCGGCCACATTGCAAAAAAAGTCATAAAAAGCGCAATTCCGTTTAAAACTGATGTTGGCGGAACCTGCTGCAAAGACAAGGCTCGTTTTATAAAATCAAGGACAATTGAAAAACGCAAAAAACAAGTACATAAAATTAAAATACTTGGCGCAAGCGTCAAAATTGTAAGAATTATCAAAAGTCGCAGCGAAAAAGCAACTTCTTTTCCGTTTTGAGGCTCAGTTACATTTATTGAAACATTCGGAATTAACGAAGACTGAACGTTATCGCTCATTTCCGTTGTGCCGGAAGCCGAACCTTGCGGAAACGACTGTGCAGTCACAGAAAAAACAGAAAACAGAAGAAGAAAAACTGAAATAATGCTGATTTTTTTCATAAAATTCATAACACGACCTCAATTTTATTCAGACTGATTTTCCGAATTTTCAGAAGTTTTTTCTTCCTCTTGCTGATTTTCTTCGGAGGAATTTTTATTTAAAAGTTCATCAATAGTTTCTTCAGATTTATTAAAAAGTGACCATTTTGATTTTTTCTTTTTTGTTTCGGAAGGAGTGGAATTAAATTTTCCGGTAAACATATCAAGAACTTCAGCGAATGTTGCAGGCTTTTTTGTCTTATTTTTTTTATCAGCATTAAGATTCATTGACTGAATCAAATCTTTATCACGCTCTTTTTCATCAGTAATTTCATCAAGAAGAGTGATTTTATCGTCAGAAACGCCAATAACATAGGCCCGGTCAATAAGAGTTATTACTTCTACCGTTTTATTTCCATTGCCAACCGTGATGTACGCAGCCCGTCGCAAAAAATCATCATCACTTTTTACAACATTTGATTTTTTCTTTATGATTCTTAAAATCCAGTAAAGAAGAAAAATAACAACGACAAGTGCAATTATTGTTCTTACGACTGCACCTGTATAATTTGGGGCTTTATATTCAGAAGAATTATCAGAATTAGAACCAGTCGCATCAGAAAAAACAAATTGAGTTTCGTCCACGGCAGTTTCTACACTCTGATTTTCAGAATTTGAAACTTCAGAAGTTTGATTTTGTGCAAAGACACTAAAAGACAATGACAGCAACAAAAAGACTGCTACCATTAATGATTTTTTTTTGACCAATTTTCCCCACCCTCAAAAACCGGCAACGATTTTTAATTTAAGTCACTTACGCGTTCCATTGGCGAAAGAACTTCAGTTACACGAACACCAAAGTTTTCATCAATGACAACAACTTCACCTTTTGCAATAGGTTTATGATTTACAAGAATATCTACAGGTTCACCGGCAAGCTTTTCAAGCTCAATGATAGTACCTTCGCCCATGCCAAGAATTTCCTTGATTGATTTTTTACAACGGCCAAGTTCTACGGTCATTTCCATTGTAACATCCATAATCAAACTGATGTTACCCTGTTCACCAATATTAGGATTCTGCTGGAAAGACGGATACTGAACCTGCTGAATATTAGGCACGTTCATTCCCATATTCATGCCTTTATTCATATTATTCATTCCGCCCATACCGACCATACCGTTCATATTCATTGAATTCATCATCGGCTGCTGCATCTGCATTCCGCCCATACCGTTCATGGCATTCATATTGCCCATCATCGGTTGTTGCATCTGCATTCCATTCATGCCGTTCATTGCATTCATCATTGGTTGCTGCTGCATTCCGCCCATGCCGTTCATAGAAGTATCACCCATTCCCAAATCAATAGGAGTAAGGGCTTCTTCCGTGTCTGCGCCGAGTGCCTTTGAAATTGCTTCTGCAACATCGCCTGCAAGACATTCCCAGATAGTATAAGCACTGCCGTCCAAAGTTAATGGATAACTTGTAAGTACAAATTTTCCGGCCGGGAACATAATCATTGCTTTTGACTCATTTACAGCCTGCGGAGGAGCATAAGACAGTCCCTTTACCTTACCGCCAGCTTCAATGGCATCAATTTGTGCACTGATATGAGTTGCAATGGCCTCAGAAACCATACCCAGAATCATATCATCAACCTGCACAGAATCTTCATGAGTCATAAGCTGATTCAACTTCAAGGCAAATTCATTAGAAACTAGATACAAATGACTTCCCTTTACACCTTCCGTATAATCAGCATTAATGGCAATAAGCACTTCCGGAAGTTTAGAAAGCAGACGATCACGGTCAATTTCTTCAACCACAGGAGTATCAACAGTAAAGCTTGCTCCGGAATAGGCATTAATTTTTTCCTGCAGTTTTGGTTTCAAATCCACTGCAAGATTTTTTAACGTTGGAATATCAAAATTATAATTTGGAGTATTTCCTACATGACCGGAAGAATTTAATCCGTCAACAGACACACCGGACAATAAAGCATCAATTTCGTCTTGTGAGATTGCACCATCACTCATATGTTTCGTCTCCTTCTACAGAAAGCTCGTCTAATTCATCATTTTCTACATTTTCAATTTTACCAGTAATCTGAACCGCCATCTTTTTTCCGACAACGCCAGGCTGACAGTAAAATTTCTTTTGGTTTCCAATATTTAAAGTTAAAGGATCCCCAACTTTTTTATTAGAAAGACGTACAACATCACCAACTCTGAGTGAAAGTACATCTCTAATAGGCAAATCAATAGTTCCAACTTCGGCAACAACATCCATATCAACCGAAGTCAATTGCTGTTTAATTGTACCAAGATACTGTGTGGTAGAATTCTTTCTGACAGAACTATACCAGTACTGAGATGACAATTTTGAAATAATAGGCTCAAGTACAAAGTAAGGAATACAAAAGTTCATCATTCCTTCTTCGTCCCCTACTTTTGTTTCAAGCGTAATAAGAACGACCATTTCCGTCGGGGCAACAATCTGTGCAAACTGAGGATTTGTTTCAATTCTGGAAAATCTAGGGCGCAAATCAATAACCTGAGTCCATGCTTCACGGATATTTGCAAGAATTCGGACAATAACGCCTTCCATTACTTCCTGTTCAATATCAGTAAGGTCACGGTTTTTATTTCCGGTAGTTGCACCGCGTCCGCCAAAAAGACGGTCAATCATACAAAATGTAATGGCAGGGTCAATTTCAAGAACGGCATCACCCTTCAACGGATCCATATTTATTACGGCCAGCGTAGTTGGTGTTGGAATTGAACGTATAAATTCCTCATAAGTCAACTGATCTACAGAAGCAACGTGAACATGAGCAATAGAACGAAGTTGTGCAGAAAGCGTCGTCGTAGTTAAACGGGCAAAACTTTCGTGCATATTTGATACTGTACGCAACTGTTCTTTTGAAAATTTATCAGGGCGTTTAAAATCATAGATTTTAATTTTTTTTGTGTTATTGACGGCTTTATAATCATCATTATCAGCATCACCTGAACTGATTGCCGTCAGCAACTGGTCAATTTCGTCCTGCGAAAGAACTTCATTCATTAACAAACACCTTCTATATAGTAAAGCACCTTATTTTAGTGCTGAACATCAATTTTAAAACTGCTGAACTACATCTTTTGTTTGGAAAGATATATCCCGTATTTTTGATTCACTTAAGATTTTATCATTAATTCCGTTACGGATTTCAATTTTCAGGGCATCTTCATTATTTGAATTTCTTAATTCAGCTGCAGTCTTACTGCTAAAATATTTTCTTAAAAAGTCTTTGATAGGAATTGTCTGCTGAGTTATTTCAGTTGAAGTCTTTTTATCATCTTTTGTATAGCCCAAAGCAATATCAACACGCACAGTTGCAGGCTGGTCATCACAAGTCTGAGTTTGAATCATGCCAAGTGAAGTATACCAGTCATAAATTTCCTTCTTTCCGCCTTCATAATCTTCTGAAGAAAGATACTGGTACGAAGAAGCTTTTTTACTTCCATTACTTGAACTAATGCGATAGGTAATTATAACAACAGTAACAATAACTAAAACTGCAGCAATAGCAATGATTATCCACTTAAAAATTTTTGATATAAATACACCAAAAGCCCCGCCTTTTTTACCGGAAACACCACTATTTACATCATCGCCCAAACTGATTTCATCGTCATCTGCCATTTTACCCCTCCAAACACATTTAATAATAATATCAAAAATGAAATATTAAAAGTGTCCTTCATCTAATATAACTATATCAACCCTTCTGTTATACGCTTTAGCTTCCGGTGTATTTGTTTCAAACATCGGCCGCGTATCCGCATAACCGGCAACAGAAAAGTTTTTCTCTCTTACTCCATAATCGGCTAAATAATGAAGAACATTAATTGCCCGTGCCGCAGAAAGTTCCCAGTTACTTGGAAATTCACTGTCCGCACTCACCGGTGTACTGTCCGTATGACCTTCAATTCTGTAACGTTTATTTTGAATTTCTGGATCATTAAAAAACTGCGCAAGCCGCAACAAAGTTTCTCTAGCCTCATTAATATCAAGTTCCGCACTGCCTTCATCAAAAAAACTATCCGAAAGAAGCGTAATAATCAGACCGCGTTCATCGCTGGTTACAGTAACTTTATTAGATTTTATATCCGGAGAAAAAAGACTTACCGCCTTTTTCTTGGCAAGCCCCAAAGATTTTCCTTTTTCCATAGAAGGCAAAGAATTAATATTATTTCCCAAATCAGAAAGCTGACCCGCAGACAAAGACAAACCACCAGAAACTGATTCAGTTTCATTCATCTGCAAACTTTGAGTAATTGTTGCAAGCTGTGTAACATCCACTTCAGAAGGATTGTAAAGCATTACAAAGAAACACAGCATAAGGGTAATCATGTCACCATAAGTACCCTGCCAGGAGGTTGACGGTTTATCAGGCTCTTTTGCTTTTTTTCCCATAGTTTTTATACCTTAAATCAACAAAACTAATCTTTAAGAACGTCAGCTTCTATAGCTTTTCTTGCAACAGGATCAAGATATGTAAGAAGTTTCTGAGCCATAATTCTAGGGTTTTCACCGGCCTGAATTGCCAGTACGCCTTCAATAATCATTTCCTTTACGCGCATTTCTGCGGCATTTTGAGCAAGCAGTTTTTGGCCAAGCGGAGTAATAATCCAGTTTGCCATCATAGAACCGTAAAGTGTAGTAATCAAAGCAACGGCCATGTTAGGACCAAGGGAACTCTTATCTTCCATGTTGTTTAACATACCAATCAAACCTACTACAGTTCCCATCATACCAAAACCAGGTGCAAATCCGGCCCACTGGTTAATAATATTAATCCAGTCCATATGCCGTGCTTCACACTGATTCATTTCATTTTCCATAATAGAACGGATAATATTTGCATCCGTACCATCAACAACAAGGCGCAAACCAGTTTTCATAAACGGATCATCAAGATCATCAAGTCCATCTTCAAGGGCCAGGATACCTTCACGTCTTGCTTTTTCAGAAAGAGTTTGCATTGTTGTAAGGATATTTTTTTCACCAAAATCAGGAACCTTAAAACATTTTCCGACAACTTTAAAAATTCCAACGGCTTTTTTTAAAGGCGCACAAATAAAAATGGAAAAATAAGAACCGCCAATTGTCATAAAAACAGAAGGAAGGTCAAAAATTCCAGCGATTGTACCTCCCGACGTAATAACTGACATGATAATCATGGCAGCACCACCAATAAAACCGACTATTGTTGCTATATCCATTACAACACCTCTTGTGCATCAGAACCGATTTTTTTGCGATATTCGATTATTTTTTGAATGACTTCTTCAGGAGAATTTTTGACAATGATTTTATTACCAGACAACATTGTTAAAGTTAAATCCGGATGTACTTCCATACTTTCAATCATGTGCGGATTCACCCAAAATTTTTTCCCATCTAACCGCATTACATCAATCATATGATTTTAATCCATTTTTTAAAATTATAATCATTTCAATTATAACCATTTCCCCGTATATTTCAATAAAATATTTTTTAACTGAGGGCAGCCGCCGCATTCGCGTCGCCGGGCTTTCCATGGCTACGGCATTCGCCTCCGGCTTTTGCGCTGCGCACCAGAACAATGGTGCTCGCCTGCAAAATCCCGCTTACGCGGCCATTCCAATCCCTGCTGCAAAAGTCCAAAAAAAAATAATTTTTCGCAAAATGCAGTTCAGGGAGCCTCTAAAAATTGCAATTTTTATAGATACCCTTCATAACATTCTGTTTTTATGAATAAAAAAAACGTTATAAGAAAGCGAATTTATTTTATTTTTTAAAATGTCAATTTATAATTCAATCATTAAGGAAAAATAAATGACAGACACAAAACCTTTAATATTTGTAATAGAAGACGAAGAATCAATTTCAAAACTTGTGTGCCTTTATCTGAATAAATCTGAAATTGACACTAAGCCTTTTTATAAAGCAGAAGATGCTTTAGCAGAAATCAGTAACAATGTTTTTCCAGATATGATTCTTCTGGATTTAAATCTTCCGGGAATGAGCGGTTTTGAATTTCTAACGGAAATAAAAAAGAATTTCAACGAAAAAATGCCACCAGTAATGATTCTTTCAGCCCGCGATGCAGACGAAGACATCATAAAAGGTCTGGGAATTGGTGCTGACGAATTTGTTACAAAACCATTTTCACCAAGTGTTCTTGTTGCAAGAGTAAAAGCAAATTTGCGCCGTCAGGTTTCTGCAAATGCAAAGGCAGAAGCGTCAATTCAGTTTGGACCTTACACACTGCTTTTAAATTCCTGCGTGTTAAAATTAGGAACAACAAAAATCCCGCTTTCAAACAAAGAATACGGTGTTCTGGAATATCTTGTAAAACACGCCGGCGAAGTTCTTTCTCCGGAAAATATTTATCAAAATGTCTGGAAAATTCAGTACGGTGACATAACGGCCGTTGCTGTTTATGTTCAGCGCCTCAGAAAAAAAATTGAAGCAGATCCTTCAAATCCAGAATTCATAAAAACTGAATTCAGCAAAGGTTATATTTTTGATAAATCTAAAATCATAGGACAGGAATAAAAAATACACACTTTATGACAATCAAAAAACAATTTGTTCTATTATCTTCATTAATAATCACAATTCCGCTGCTTTCAATACTCTTTATTGTTACGCACAGATATTTAACGTCTTCGCAGCGGCTTATCATGAGTGGTTCGGAAAATATAGAAAAAAGTTACAAAAAAACTTATTCAAAACAAGAATGGGCAGACATAAAAAATGAATTTAAAAATCTTCCGCCAGATGTAGAAGCGCTCGTGTTAAAGAAAAACTCAGAAAATGAAACTTATCTGATTGTCCTTTCTACAATATCTGACTATCAGTCTGGAACTACAATTGACGTCGAAGACTTCTGGAGCGAAATTCAAAATTCTTCACCACGCTATTTTTATCAGTTTTCAAAAATAAATGACGATGAAAACACGCTTTACGCAACCAGGATTCCTAAGAAAAAACAACAGCAGGATAAAGTTCCAAAACCAAACATTGTTTACCCGCTACTCTACTTTTTATTTGGATTTGTCGCAGTAATTCTTGTAATTTTGATTCTTATCAGCCGTGACATTTTTAAATCAATTTCACTGATTGAAAAATCAACGCAGGAAATTGCAGACGGAAATCTGAACGCAAAAATCAACATAAAAGGCAAAAACTTCAAAAGTAACGAAATCACTTCAATTGCAGACAGCCTTGAAAAAATGCGCATTTCACTTCTGGAAGCGCAAAACCGTAAAACAAAACTGATTATGGGAATTAGTCACGACCTTAGAACGCCGGTTGCGGTAATAAAAGGTTACACAGAAGGATTGCGCGACGGAATAATTACAGATCCTGAAGAAGTAAAAACCTCGCTGAATCTGATTGAAACAAAATCGTCGCAGCTGGAAGGCATGATTGACTCGCTTATCAGTTACACAAAAATGAACACTTCAGAAATTCATGATTCTCTGACGCCGGAAAATATCACAAAACTCATAAAAGATTTTGCAACAGAATGTAAAAACACAATTGGGGTTTTTGAACGTGAACTCATAACGGACATTCAGATTCCACAGGATATTTTTATTCCTCTGAACGCACAGCTTGTTCACCGTGCATTTGAAAATATTTTTTCCAACGCTTTACGCTATACAGAAAAAAATGACACAATTTCAATTCTTGCCTCTTTAGGCACAACAGAAGATCACAAAAATGCCATAATTTTTAAAATCCAGGACACAGGAATTGGAATTTCAGAGGAAGACCGTACTCACATTTTTGATTTATTTTACCGCGCAAGTTTAAGCCGCCACGAAGAAGGTATGGGAATCGGGCTTTCCGTAGTGCAAAACATAATCAACATTCACGGTTGGGACATCAAAGTTGAATCAGAAAAAGGGAAAGGTTCCTGCTTTATAATTACAATTCCGTATTAATTTTTCTTGGTTTTCTGTGATTTTTACAGATTTTCAAGAAAATTATTCAAAAAAAGCAGACCTTTTTTGTTCAATCTTGCAATTTTATCGCCGGCGACTTCTTCAATTTCAAGAAGTTTTTTCTTTTTCCATTTTTCACAAAGATCAGTAAAATTCAAAGGCCAGTCCTGCATAAAAACCGACCGAAAATGATTTTGAGAAACTCCGGAAGTTTTTCTCATTCCCATCATAAAATATTCAAATTTTGAAGTTTCTAAATCAATTTCCTCTGAAGTTTGAACTAAAGTTTGCGCATTTTTTTTCTCAGTTGAATTCCAAAAATCCGTATATTTCTTTACATCACAAACATTTGTCCATCTTTTGCCTTCGCCAGAGTCAGTATAAACCGTTCCAGTTGCACCACTTCCGCAGCCTGCATAACTTTGATGATTCCAGTAAACAAGATTGTGCAGACATTCATTTTTTTGATTTTCATTTTTGAGCGCAAAATTAGAAACTTCATACTGAAAATATCCGTTTTTTTTCAATATTTCTTTTGATTTTAACCAAAGTTCATCTGCAAAATCATAGTCATAATCAATATTGCCGTTATTAACAAATTTTCCAAGTGGCGTTTCATCTTCAATTGTCAAAGAATACATTGAAATATGCGAAGGTTTATTTAAAATTACAAAATCAAGCGCCTGCAAAAAGGATTTTTCAGTTTCATAAGGCAGGCCACATATCAAATCAACGGAAAATTTCATTCCCGATTTTTTTAAAAGTTTTATGGCTTCAATATTCTGCTTCGCACTGGCACGGCGTTTTACAAACTTCAAGGAATCTTCGTTTAAACTTTGAATTCCGCAGGAAATTCTGTTAATTCCGCAAGTTTTAAAAGAATTAATTTTTTCTTCGGTCAAATCATCAGGATTTGCCTCAATGGAAATTTCTGCGCCATCAGTTTTAAAATTATTTTTCAAATATAATAAAAGTTCTGACAATTGTTTTTCAGTCAAAAGACTTGGAGTTCCACCCCCAATGTAAATTGTTTTTAAATTCTGAATATTAAACTGATTTTTTCTGAAATTAATTTCATTGCACAAGGCCGTCAAATAGGATTGCGGAATTTCATTTTTTTGACAAAAACAATCCGTAACAGAAAAAAAATCACAATAAGCACATTTTGAAATACAAAACGGAACGTGTATATAAAGTGAATTAACTTCTGTGTATTGCATGAGTGCTTTGAGTCTAATAAATTTTTAACTTTGTGAACGGAAAATAGCAGAACAACGCTTTTGCAGAAATTTCTTTACGTTCCACACTGCCCCACAATCTTGAATCAGAACAGGACTTTCGATTGTCGCCAAGCACGAAATATTCATCAGGACCAAGGTGAATTTCCTCAAAAAAACCGGGAACACCAATTTCCGTATCCCATTGTGCCGGTGCAACTGAAAAATTTACATTATATTTTTTTGAAATCAGTTCAAATTCCGTCAAAAAATGCTTTTCGCCTTCCGGTTTTATGTACATTACATAGTCGCGCATGTAAATCGTATCCCCCGGAACTCCTATAATCCGACGCAATTCATTTTGTGAACCAGGAAAATCATTATGATTTTTTAAATTAAACTGATTTGCCGTGAAAAATTTTACAAAAATATTCTGGATTTTTTTAGACTTTGATAATTCATTATTTGAACGTGGCTCAAGAAGTACAACGTCGCCTCTTTTTAATTTTAGTTTTAAAGGAGTGACCATAATCACAGAAGACGATGAAACATCCGGCGCCATAGAAACAGAAACCTGCCTTACCGGAAAAATCAGGAATTGCATTATAAGATTAAGACTGACAAAAACGGCAATCGAAGTAAAAATGATGGCTACAATTCTGTGCTGTTTTTTCTTTCGTTCTGCATAAGAAAACTGCTCAATTCTCTGTTTCATTCTGAAATTATATCGTTCAAAAGCGTCAACTTGCAAGCATCAAAGCGATACTTTATAATCAAAAGAATGTCAGAGGCTAAAAAAACAATTGCAGAAAACCGTAAGGCAAGATTTGATTACTTTATAGAAGACACTTATGAATGTGGAGTTGTTTTGGAAGGAACTGAAGTAAAATCCGTCAGAAACGGTAACATTTCTTTTCCAGACTCGTTTGGAGAAATTATAAATGGCGAAGTCTGGATTAAGAATTTTCACATTTCAGAATATTCGTTTTCTTCAATCTTTAATCATGATCCTGACAGACCCAAAAAACTTCTTCTTCACAAAGATGAAATCAAAAGAATTGCAAGAAAAGTTGATAACAAAGGTTACACTCTCATTCCAATTGAAGTTTATTTAAAAGACGGCCGTGTAAAAATTGCACTGGGAATTTGTAAGGGTAAAAAACAATTTGACAAAAGAGCTGCCATAAAGGACAGGGATATAAAAAGAGATTTACAAAGAGAATTCAGAGAACGCCAGAAATAAACAGATTTTTTACAAATTCGTCTGTTACTTTATCAAGGCATTTTCTTTTTTATTACAGGAAACAGTTTGAATAGAAAGAAAAAACTTCTTTTGATATTAAGCCTTCTCAATCTTTTTCTGCTGACTTCGGGTTTTGCACAGCAATACAAAATTGATTATTTTGGTATAAGCGCAGCAGAAGTCGACCCGAATATGCTGAAAATGACTAGTGACCTTTATTATACTCAGCTTTGCGAGATCCAGAATTTTACCGTAACTGACAAACGAACCGAAGATTCTTCAAAAAAAATCCCTGAAATAAGCAGTTTTTCAGAAGACGCGATCGCTTTTTACGCAGAAATTAAAAAAAATAACAAGGCAGAAGATTCCTGGACGGTAATACTTCACGTTTATAACAAAATTTCAGCAAAAGAATTTTCACAATCAAAAGATTACGATTCATTTTATAAAATTCTGATGGAATCAAAATCAATTTTGCAGACTTCCATAAAAAATCTTATTGAAAATAATAAAGAAAATCAGTCGGACGCTTCCTACGAAACAAAAACACCTTCTTCACAAACTAAAATTTCTTCTGATATTTTGAGTGGCAACTGGAGCGGTGAAAATTACATTGATAAAATTGTCATTATGCGCGGAGGTCGAGGTTTTGTAATTTTTAAAAACGGCGCATCAATGAACATAGAAATCAAAATTGTTACAGAAAACGAAAGTCAGTCTGTCATTATTACTCAAAAAGGAAAATCAAACGCTTCGTTTTTCCCAGAATTGCCACGAACAACCGCTTTAAAAGCCGCAGTTTCTGCTGAACCAATCGTCTGGACGCTAAAAGCCACAGATTCTGACACTCTTACAGGAAAAAAACGCACCCTCACAGCACAAGGGGATTCTTATTCTTACTCAGAAATTTCAGTTACGTGGAAAAGAATAAATTAAAGTACGCAAAAAACTGATTATTCTATTTTTAAACTTCCCTGACGCAAGATTTTTATTTCTCCGTCACTACAGCGCACGATTGTTGAAGGCAGCGCGTCTTTTTTATCACCATCAAGGACTATTAAATCCGCATCCGATGAAAATTCTTTTAGGATTTCGTTTTCTTCGTACAAAACAGGCTCA
This sequence comes from Anaerobutyricum sp., assembly GCA_963638805.1. GTDB lineage: Bacteria > Spirochaetota > Spirochaetia > Treponematales > Treponemataceae > Treponema_D. The sequence goes on along the minus strand of CAVHTI010000026.1, from coordinate 5,023 downwards.
CCACTACGGTTTAAACTTGTTGAATAAACCGGAACTTCAATTTCTGCAAGAATCTGGCGAAGCCATAAATCACCAGGGCAACGAAAAGCCGTAGTTTTAATTTCTTCATTTTGCAATCTTTTGTCATTTACAATGATTGTAAGCGGACCCGGCCAATATTTCAGCAATTTTTCAGGAATAGAATCGTCTGTGTATTTTTTTAAATCTTCAGGACGTGCAATCAACTGAATAAAGGGTTTATTTTCTGCCCTTCCTTTTATCTCACGGATTTTTCCTGCAACCTCAGAATCATAAATTCCAGAAAAACCGTAAACAGTATCGGTTGGTATTACTACAATTTTTTTATTTTTTAGAGCTGTTATAACTTTTTCTTTTGAATCTTTATCAGATTTGCTGCAAATCATATATAGGAATTCCTTTTACGACCGTTTTATTATTCTTCTTTGAACTGAATCGTCCAAAACTAAGATCAATCATAAAAATCACAACAAGAGCCAGGACACCGGCACACAAAGAAATAATTTTTATCGTTTTTTCAGAAAGGAATTCCGGCTCGGTATGCTTTTTTACAGTCCCGGTATCATAAATATTGGTCTGAAACGGTGTAAGTCCATTAACTTTTACGAGTTTTTCGCCATCAGAAACATAATCAAGTTTATGTGCATAAGCGGCAATAACGGCTTTATCATTTTGAAGGGCATAATATTCAAGTTTTAATTCATCATTAATCGATTCAATATCACCGACACGCTTTGCAATTTCCTTTTTTTGTTCATTGAGATTATCAAAACTTGCAAAACTGTTCTGGCCGGCAGTAACTGACAAAATTACGTAAACAAAAACTGTAACTGCAGCAACCAGCAAATACTTTACCCTTTTCATAATACAAAAATTATCGGCTTGATTTTTTATTTTCTGAATCAAAAAAATGTGCTATAATTTTTTTCATAAATGCTTTTATATTGAAAAAAATCAAAAAAATTAATGTTTTTCTAAAAAATGAGTTCTGAAATCAACAGAATAATACTTAATTGTATAGAAAAACCATTAATCTGCCGATATTTTCTATATAAAACTACCTGATTAAGAGGGAAATATGGACAATTCAACTGATGATACAAAAGATCTTGAAAGTTACGGCGTTTGGGTAAAACATTCGGGTGATAAAGAAGTTAATTCTATTCCTGTTTCGGAAAATGATATTGCGGAAACTGACAATCTTGATTTGCCGGATTTTGATGACACGGATTTTTCTGATATGTTTAAGGAAGAACTTCCGGGAACTGATGCAAATCAGAGTTCAGACATTCCTGAAATTTTTGATGAATCAGACACTGCCCTTTCAACTGATGAACTTGCAAATTTAACAAACAGCGATGATTTTAAGATTGACGATTTAAAAGCAGATGATTTTGAAGACATTTCAATTTCCGACAATTTTGATTTTAATGAGCCAATGGAAGAAATCCCTGCAGAGTCTGATTTGGAAACTCTAAAAGCTGATGATTTTTCTGAACCGGACACAGACGTCACGGAAGATTTTACTACAGAAACAGCGCCTGTTGCCGATGATGCAGAAATTAATGAATCTAAAGCTGAAACTTTTGAAATTCCAGAAACAGCACCAGCAGCAGAAACTTCGTCACCAGATTTGGCAGATTTTAACTTAGATGACATTCCGGACGGAGAAATCAATCTTGATGACTTTATGGACGGCGGTTTTTCTGATGAATCTGTTGCAGCCGGAAATAACGGTTTTGCAAGTGATGCCCCAGTTTCAATTCCGTCAGCTAGCGGTGATTCAGAAGACATTTCTCTTGATGACTTTTTGGGCGAAGGTTTTTCTGATGCACCTGTCGCAGTTGAACAGCCAAAAGAAGATGTAATTGTTGACGAACCTCCTATTGAAATGGATTTGAATTTTGATGATTCTGTAGAGGACATTCAGACAGAAGAAAATGTAAGCATTGATTCTGATTATGATATTGACGAAAACGATTATTCAGAACCTTCCGAAGAAATTAATTTTGAAGAAGTGTCTGAACCGGCAACTTCAGAACTTAATGCCACAGAAGATATTTCTCTTGATGATTTCACTGCCCCTTCTGAAAGTACTATTGAAACTGAATCTGTAGACCTTTCTGACTTTGGAATTGAAGAAGATGCCGAAGAAACTCCTGTTACACAGAATGTTGAAGATGCAAAGAAAAAAGAAGACAAAGTTGATTTTGACCTCTTTGTTGGTGATTCAAATGCTGCGACAGCTCCGGTTGTAAATGAAATAAAAACAGATTCATCAAATGAAACAGTAGAAGAATCTGAAAATCAGAATGAAACACCGGTTACAGAAAATATTTCTGCAAATTCAGAAAACGCAAATATCACGAACACACTTTTGCAACAGATTTTCGCAGAAATCACAAGTATCAAAAACGATGTTTCACAATTAAAATCTGACTACGAAGAATTTAAAACTTCAACCTTAAATGCAGAAAAAACTTTATCCGAAGAAATAAAACCTGAGGACGAAAAATCAGAAGAAGACAACGGTTTTTTTGCAGCCGATGATGGCGACGATACAATTGCCCTTTCATTTGATGAACTGGACAATATTATGAACACTGCAGAAATTAATGCAGAAACCTCAGAACCTGTTACAGAAGAATTAGCAGAAGAAAGTCCAGCGTTAGAAGAAACCGCAGAAGAAGAAACTGACCTGACTGACAGTTTTGTTTCATCAGAAGCCTCAGATTATTCAGATTTACCAGAAGAAATTTCAATTCCAATTCACAATGAAGTATCTGAAGAAATCACAGAAGAACCGGTAGTTGACGAAGTTTCTGAATTTCCAACTGATGAACCTGTAAACGAAGATATTTCTGAAGTTTCTACTGACGAACCTGTAATTGAAGATATTTCTGAAGTTTCTACTGATGAACCTGTAATCGAGGACATTACAGAAGTTTCTACTGACGAACCTGTAATCGAAGAAGTTTCTGAAATTACAACTGACGAACCGACAATCGAAGATATTACTGAAGTTTCTACTGACGAACCTGTAATCGAAGATATTTCTGAAGTTTCTGCTGATGAACCAGTAATTGAGGATATTTCTGAAATCACGACTGACGAACCAGCAATCGAAGACATTACAGAAATTTCTGCTGATGAACCTGTAATCGAGGACATTACAGAAGTTTCAGCTGACGAACCAGCAATCGAAGATATTTCTGAAGTTTCAGCTGATGAACCGATAATCGAAGATATCACTGAAGTTTCTACAGACGAACCGGTAATCGAAGAAGTTCCTGAAGTTTCTGCTGATGAACCTGTAATCGAAGAAGTTTCTGAAATCACAGCTGACGAACCGACAATCGAAGACATTACTGAAGTTTCTACTGAAGAACCTATAATCGAAGATATTTCTGAAATCACAACTGATGAACCAGTAATTGAAGATATTTCTGAAGTTTCTACTGACGAACCAGTAATCGAAGATATTTCTGAAATCACAACTGATGAACCAGTAATCGAAGATATTTCTGAAGTTTCTACTGATGAACCTATAATCGAAGACATTACAGAAGTTTCTACCGAAGAACCTGTAATCGAAGAAGTTTCTGAAATCACAACTGAGGAACCCGTAATCGAAGAAGTTTCTGAAATCACAGCTGACGAACCGACAATCGAAGACATTTCTGAAGTTTCTACTGATGAACCAGTAAAAGAAGTTTCTGAAGAAATCGCAGAAGAACCTGCAGTTGATGAATCAATTTTTGTTGAATCTGAAGAAAATAAAACTGATCCATTGGGATCTGAAAATACAGACTTCAGTTTTGATGATATTGAAAATACACTCGCCTCTGTTGATGATATTACAACCGTTCAGTCTGATGAATCTTCGGGCATTGTTTCTGAATCTTTTGACGATGTTGATGAACTTTCGGATGTACTGGATAACAACATTGACACTGCAGCGGAAAATGTTCCTGTTGAAACTGTAGAAAATTCTGAACCGATAATTGAAGAAACTGCTGTTCCAGAATCAGAAGTTAATACAGAACCTGCTGATTTTGGGGACATTGATGAACTGAATAATGATATAACTGAAAGTAATATTGATTATTTGACTGCAAAAGATGAAGAATCAGACAAAGACAACAATGCAGATTTAAAGAAAGATATAAAATCAGTTCTTCTTTATATGGATCAGTTACTTGAAAACCTGCCTGAAGATAAAATTATTGAATTTGCAAATTCTGAAGAATTTGTTACATACAAAAAATTATTCAGCGAATTAGGACTTTCTTAATGTCACATATTGGCTTGTTGCAAAAGGCTAATCTTCTGACTCAAAACAGAAAATTAGCCTTTCTTGAATTTATTTTCAAACACAATATTAATTTTTGCGCAATTTTAGCAGAATCAAACGGTACTTTTTTGATAAAAAACAGCATCGGATTTGATTCTGTTTCTATATGTAATTCTTGTTCCACAAAAGATTTTTGGAAAGGAATTTTGCCAGAAATCAATAAAGAATATTTTTTTTCAACTGAGAATAAAAATCTTAATGAAGTATTGCAGTTTTTTAGTTTTAAACTAAAAGATGAAGTCGAATCCGTTTCGATAATTAAGACTGAAGATTTTATTTTTATACTTTGCAACAAAAATCTTTCAAAAGAAATAATCAATGATTTAAAATTTCTTGATTATAATTCGGAATTTCGTTTTAAATATGATTTTGATGATTTACAACTTACATCAGAGAATATTCTTTCGTGTTATAATTTTGATTTTTCAGAAGCAATAGAATCTTCCGTGTTGCAAAATATAAAGCCGAATAACGTCAACTACTCACTTTATAAAGATGCTGTTCAGAATGAAGTTTCAAACCGAATGTTTTGTATTTTTCAGTTCCCGCATTTTATAAAAAAATGTGAAAATAAATCCTTAAATGTCGTTTTAAACACAAAAACTAAAATTTGTGCTGATTTTTTTTACCGTCATATTTTATCTTCAATTT
>CAVHTI010000025.1:0-29875 GCA_963638805.1 Anaerobutyricum sp. | reverse complement strand
CCATAAAATGAAAAAACAGGCTTTAGATTGCTCCACCGCCTGTTTTTCTCAAAATTATTTTCAGAGTTCCCGCTAAAAATTGAAGTTTTTAGCAGTTTCCATAAATAAATTTTACTCTTCTGAAATTGCTTCTGCAGGACAAGTTCCAGCACATGAACCGCAACTGATACATTTATCTGCATCGATTGTGCGTTTATCATTTGCTTCAGAAATAGCTCCTACCGGGCAGTCAGGTTCACAAGCACCACAGTTTACACAGCTGTCTGCGTCAATTTTAAAAGCCATAGTTTGCTCCTTATAAGATAAAATATTTTGCCAGTTACCAGATAAAAATTTTTGCCAGATTTTTTCTAGTACTATAAATATAACTTAATGAAGTCCTAAAATCAAATGAAAAATCAGCATGCGAAAGCGATTGTAGCCGCGTAAGCGGGACGGACACGCGCAGCGTGGCTGGACGGAAAAAATGAACGCAACGCGGGCATTTTTATACCGCAAAAGCGCGGGCCCGGCGGAGTTTTTACCAAAAATAAAAATCAAAATGCCAGAATTTTTAAAAGTCAGAGAGGTTTCCGCCGGGATTCGCCCGTATTTTTATAAAATTTCTTGTTGTTGTAAATCTGAAATTTGTGATTATAATTTTTTCTATGAGTAAAAAAGAAATTGCCTCTTATATTGACCACACGCTGCTGTCTCCGGTTGCGACGACGGCAGAAATTGAAAAACTTTGTGACGAAGCTGAAAAATACGGTTTTGCTTCTGTTTGTGTAAATCCTTGCTTTGTAGAATTTTGCGCAAAAAAATTGCAGAAAACTGATGTAAAAGTTTGTACTGTGATTGGATTTCCGCTTGGTGCCACTACCTCGCAGAATAAGGCAAGTGAAGCCTATGATGCCGTGATAAATGGTGCGGACGAAGTTGATATGGTGATAAATATTGGCGCCGCAAAAGAAGAAAAATACGATTTTGTGGAAAGTGATATTGCGCTTGTAGTGCAGGCCGCAAAAACTGGCGCGGAAGAAAAAAATAAACTAGCGTTAGTAAAAGTAATTCTTGAAACCTGCTATCTTTCTGATGATCAGATAAAAAATTGCTGTATTTGTGCAAAAAATGCTGGTGCGGATTTTGTAAAAACTTCTACGGGCTTTGCAATTCTTAAGGATTCTGAAGGAAAATTGCTTGCAAACGGTGCTACAGAACAGGCAGTAAAACTTATGAGGCAGACGGTCGGCCCTGATTTTGGAGTAAAGGCGTCTGGTGGAATTAGGAATGCAGAAACTGCGCTGAAAATGATTAATGCCGGAGCGACAAGAATTGGAACTTCAAGCGGCAAAAAAATTGTTGATGAAGTAGAAGATTAAAAAAAAAGTTAAAAAAAAAGACCGTCGGTAGAAAATGGCCGGCGGTCTTTTTTTATGGGCTGTGTGCCCACATTTGAATGTCAGAAATTACTGAATATTAGCTTTTTCAATCTTTTTTACTGTGTAATGATATTTTACATCATTTACCGCAAAGTAAAGGTCATCGCCAAGTTTTGCATCCATAAGGGCTGCGGCTTTTGGTGATACATAAGAAAGAATGTTGTTTTCTGGATCTGATTCCCAAGGTCCAAGAATTGTGTAAACTTCATCTTTTCCGCTGTCTTTGTTAGAAAGTGTTACAACTGTACCGAATGAAACAACCGAAGTCGTTGACATTGAAGGGTCAAAAACAACTGCCTGTGCAATTTCAGACTGCAATCTTGAAAGTGTAAGAGAAAGCATATGCTGTTCTTCTTTTGCTGCCTTGTATTCCTGGTTTTCTTTTAAGTCGCCTTTTGCCTTTGCATAAGCAACTTCACCGTTAACTCTAGGAAGTTCAACCTTTTCAATATTTTCTGCTTCTGCACGTTTTTCTTCGAGTTTTTTAGCCGTAACAATAATTCCAGCCTTTTTCTGCTTAGACTTATCTTCTGTAATTCTGAATTTGAAGTCAGGATACTTATCAAGAATCTTTATTCTGACTGCCTGTTTGATTGAAGGGTCAAGGTCATCAATATCATCAATCATTGTGTAGAATTTCTTTGCAAGGTCGTTTGATGCAAGCATAAATGGAAGAAGTTTTCCGTCTGTGTTGTCAAAAAGAAGTTCTGTTGCATTTTTATTGATTTTCTTGTTTTCAGTTGTGTTTACATGGCTGTTAATTTCGCGGAATGTAAGAACAATCAGATTGATAAGAGTTACAAGCTGTTTGTCCATTGTGATTCCGGATTTTTTGTACCATTCATAATTCTGACAGTCTTCAAAGAAGAAAAGTACAGTTTCGCGGTAATCTTTGTACTGATCAAATGCAGCTTTTACAAGTTTGATTACATCGTCTTCAAAACCTTCTTCAATAAGAGTGTTAATCATCTTGATGTTGAGTACAGTAGGGAAGAGTCTGATGTATTCGTTCTGCCAGTCCGGAAGAAGTTTAATGTCTTCAAGGAATTCATCTCTGAGATTTGTATTTTTAGAATCCTTGAGTTTTGTGTAAGTATCACGTGGATCTTCAATTTTTGCGTAAATCTGAGCAAATGTTTCTTTGATATTTACAGTGAACTGAGGATCAATAACGCCAATGTGTTTTACAATCAGGTAAGAAGCGAGTACTTCTTCGTCAACTTTAGAAATATTTTTAAGATAGCCAGAAAAATAAGTAAACATTTCTGTAAAGTTTTCGTTGCTGCGGTCGTTAGTTTCATCATTAAAGTACTTCATGATGATGTCTGCACGTGCAAAGAACTGTTTTTGTGCCTTGAATTCGTTGGCAAGTTTTTCTTCACTTGTAAGTTCACGGTCGCGGACAATATATTCGTTACCGTTTGAAGGATTTATTCCAAAAATAGGATTTTCTGCAAGTTCTTTTTTTGCCTTTGTGTTCCAGGAAGTCCATTCTTTTGTATCAAAAACAGCTGGAACAAGTTCAGCCTTGATTTTTTTGAAGTCGCAGGCATTGTCAAAACTTGTGATGATTGTTTTAAGAGTTCTTTCAACTGATTTTTTTTCTGCAAATTCTTTAGCTTTCTTGTCAGCTTCCTTCTTTTTCTGTGCAGAAGAAGCGTCTGCGGAAAGTTTTGCGAGTTTTGCTTCGTAAAGATCCTGACCTTTTACCCATGCAGTGAGCGCTTCCTTATTTTTGCGGGCTTTTAATACCCAGATATGATTTTTAGAAAGAGGTTTTAATGCAGAAACGGCCATAGAAAGTTTCATTTCATGAATGCCGGCAGCCTTTCCAAAATTGATTGTGAGAGAATCTTTATCCATCTGAGAAATAATTCCGACACCCCAACTTCTGTGATATACGAATCCGCCTTTTGTAAATGCAATGTGTTTTTCAAAATCATTAATTGCTTCAAAAACGTTTCTGTAGTTTGCTTCAAGAGTTGAATGTAAATATTCATCAACAAGAGCGTTGTCTTTGTATTTATTTTTGTAGCAGGCTGTAATTTCTTTGCGAGCCCAGCCGTCAGTTGCATCAACATCAAGCATCTGTTTTAAGATTTCAATACAATTATTCCATTTGCAGCCAGTTTTCTTATATCGTGCGTAAAGTTCCTGAAGCAGTGTTGAAGTTTTCATATCGCCAAAAGTTTTAGAAAGCTTGCGTCGGATAAGCTGGAAATATTCGTAATCAAGACCTTTGTCTTCGTTTGTTTCTGAAAGATTAATCAGTTTTGACCAGATTTCCTTACTAGCCATATAGTTTCCGTTGTTGATGTAGCGGATAATAGCCTTTTTAAAATAATCAACGGCCTTTTTTTCGTCTTTTGAACCTTCAGCAGAATAGTGCTCGCCAAGAACTTTTGCCAGATCAGCTTCCTGAAAGTCAAGTTTTACGATTTTGTCATAAAGTTCCCAGATTTTATCCTGATTTTCGCCACCGTCTTCTGCCTGGTAAGTTGCAGCAAGAGTTCTCAGTGCAAATTTATTGTTAGGAGAATCTGCAAGAATGCTTGTGCAAAGGAAGATTACGATGTCAGTTTTTCTGTTTTTCTGAAAAATATCTACAAGAGTTTCAAGAGAAGAATTATCCAGTGCTCCGTTGTGAACATCACACATACCGCTAAAATAAAGGGCAATAATGCTGTCTTTTGAATGTGAAAGCTGTTCATCGCACAATGATTTAATTTCTTTCAGTTCACCAGACTCTTTGGCTTTCTGATAGATTGCAGTTAATTCCTTCAGATTGTTCTGAGTGTAATTACTGATTGTGGCCCTTGTCCATGTTTCTTCCTTCAGCATGTCCTGAACTGACTGAATTAAGTCTGACATAAAATTCTCCTTTGTAAAACCGCGCTTGCGGCAACATTTTTTTGTGAGGTTTCCCTCGTGTAGATTTTTACAGAATACAAGATTTTCGGTACAGATCGTGTACCTTGCTATCAAGTATTTTTATCTTTAATAAAACATCATTAATCTTATCAATGCTTTCGCGTTTCAGATTGTAATGATCAATTAACCAAAAATAATTATTCAACAGAACCGGAACCAGAATTTCCTTATTGCAGGCAGGATCTTTTGATTCATTTTCCATTGCGTATATATCTTTCCGGAGTTTTGCAACTTCCTGAGAAGTAAGCTCTCTTTTGATATTCAAAATGCCGCTTAAAACTCCATAAACAGGAATCCAGTACAAAATCTGTTTTCCCGAATATCCTTTTTTAGTCACTATAGAAATAAGACACTTGATAAGTTCTGAATCAAGAAAGTCTATGTCTATTGCGTCAGGTTTTATAAAAAACGCTTCTCTGAACAGCAGTTTGCCAAATCTGTCTTCTCCGCAAAGACAATAACAGTCCGCAAGCTCAGCAATTACCGGTGCCGAATTCGGGTAAATATTATTTGATTCTGTAAGGCAAGCCCTTGCATTTTCAAAATCACCGAGTTTTTTGTAACAGATTCCAGCTTTTTTGTAGAATTCTGCGCGAGTAAAAGCATCACGTTCTTCAAAAAACTTTGTGTAATATTTTAATGCCGTTGAAAAAAATCCCTTTTGAACTGCATACAGCGCAGCATCATAAACCTGGCGAGTATCCCTTAGAATAAAATTCTGACAGGCTTTCCATTCAAGAAGAATGTTATCGCTAAGCTCGTAAGGATCTTTTATGGTTTTCAGCCGTCTTCGCGAATCAATCCAGAACATGCAGTACTTGTTTGTGCAGATTAATTCCTTACAATCAAGGTCATCTTCAAAGAGTTTGCTGATGATTTTCTGCGCTTCTTCAGGTTCACCTTTTTCCATAAGGGCAAGAACTTCCTGAAGTCCCTTTTCTGTTTTTGATTCCATAGTAATCATATTAATTTTATACAAGAACGGCGGATTTAGTCAATAAAACAAGGTTAAAAATGGAACAAAGATTTAACAACTAAATATATAATATGTCAAGAAAAATTTTCAAAAATATTTTTTAATTGTTTATTCTTTGAAATTGAAATAAAATTACGCTCATGAAATCACCTCTTTTAGCTCCGTCTCTGCTTTCTGCGGACTTTTCGGATTTGAATAAAGCTCTTAAGCAAATAGAAGAAAATTGTGGTTCTGTCGTTCACATTGACGTTATGGACGGTCAGTTTGTGCCGGAAATTACTTATGGTCAGCCGGTTGTGCGCTCAATCCGGAAGTTAACTTCCTTGCCGTTTGATGTTCACTTAATGGTAGAAAATCCAGAAAATCAAATAAAATCTTTTGTTAGCGCTGGTGCGGACTGGATTACTTTTCATTACGAGGCAACTGCACATTCTCATCGTCTTATTCAGATGATTCACGAAGAAGGAAAAAAGGCCGGTGTTGCACTTTGTCCGGGAACTCCTGTTTCTGCACTATCGGAAATCCTGGAATCTGCCGATATTATACTGGTGATGAGTGTCAATCCCGGTTGGGGTGGGCAAAAACTCATTCCGTCTTGTGTGGCTAAAATTGCAGAATTAAAAAAAATCCGTCAGGAAAAAAATTATAAATATTTGATTTCTGTGGACGGAGGAATTAATAATGATACAATTCAGTCCGTTATTGATGCCGGCGCTGATGTGATTGTTTCTGGTTCTTCATTTTTTAGCGGTAAATTAAACTGGACGGGAAAGTCAGAATAATTTTATTTTGCAAAATTGCAGAATTCGTGGAGTAACAATGAATAAATTAAAAAGATTTATTTTACAGATTTGTTTTTTTCTGTTTATTTCACTGTCTGTATTTTGTGAAAATTCTGAATCAAAAGTTTTAAATTCTCTGGCGAGCATTGCATTTGCGGACGGTTGCCGTTCTTATTCTGCCGGGGATTGGGAAACTGCGGTCATTCTTTTAAAAAAAGCGGCCGGTTTTCCTGAAAATCTTACGTCAGATACTTACTATATGCTCATAAATGCGGAGCTTAAGACCGGCGAAAATGAAGAAGCCTTAAGTTATTGCGATTATTTTCTATATAATTTTCCGAATTCAGATTATATTCCTCGTGTAAAGTATCTTAAAGGTCGCATTCTTTTTAATCTTCAAGAATACGAACGTTCTGTCATAGAATTAAGTGATTTTTGTCATCAGTATGAAAATGATGAAATGTATGCAAATGCACTTTTTTATATTGCAGAATCAATGTACGACTGCTATCAGTATGACGAAGCGTGTCTGGTTTATGAACGCATAGTTTCTGAGTTTTCTGATAGTGAAAAAGCGGTAGTTGCACGTTACAGACTTGAATCTGTTGCTCAGCGTTCCCGTGAAGAAAAACTCCTTTATCTTTTAAAACAAACCGGCGAAGAATATCTTTCTGCAAAAGAGGAGTATGAAAAACAACTCCGCCTTAATAACTCAGAGTCCGTTTATACTGCAAAACAAAAATTGCAGGACACTAAAGACAAAAATGCAGAGCTTGAACGCCAGGTTCTTGAACTTGAAGCGCAGATAGATTCATTAAATCAGGAAGTTTCAAAAATTCAAGAACAAAGAGATGACTATGCCCAGCAGGTGCGCACAGCACAGGAAGAACGCAAAGCATTTGAAGAGGCGGCATTAAAATCCGCAAAAGAAAAGGCGGAACTTGAAGCAATCGTGAACGAAACTTCCCGTGCAAACGTTTATGTCCCGTATGGAAATAATCTTCCGTATACCGTAAACTCGCAAGGTGTTCAGGGACAGACTACTGGAAGTTATCCGTACGACACGCAAACTCAGCAGACGACCGGAAGTTATCCGTATAACACGCAGCCTCAGCAGACTACCGAAAGTTATCCGTACAACACGGGAACTCAGCAGACGACCGGAAACTATCCGTATAACACGCAGCCTCAGCAGACTACCGGAAATGTGCCGTACAACACGCAAGCTCAGCAGACGACCGGAAGTTATCCGTATGACGCGGGAACTCAACAGACGACCGGAAATGTGCCGTACAACACGCAAACTCAGCAGGCAACCGGAAACTATCCGTATAACACGCAGCCTCAGCAGACTACCGGAAGTTATCCGTACAACACGCAAACTCAGCAGACTACCGAAAACTATCCGTACAACACGCAAACTCAGCAGGCGACCGGAAATTATCCGTACAACACGGGAACTCAGCAGACGACCGGAAGTTATCCGTACAACGCGGGAACTCAGCAGACGACCGGAAATGTGCCGTATAACACGCAGCCTCAGCAGACAACCGGAAACTATCCGTACAACACGGGAACTCAGCAGACTACCGGAAATTATCCGTATAACACGCAGTCTCAGCAGACTACCGGAAATGTGCCGTACAACACGCAAGCTCAGCAGACGACTGGAAATGTGCCGTACAACACGCAAACGCAGCAGACGACCGGAAATGTGCCGTACAACACGGGAACTCAACAGACAACCGGAAATGTGCCGTACAATATGGGAACTCAGCAGACTACCGGAAACTATCCGTACGACACGGGAACTCAGCAGACTACTGGAAGTTATCCGTACAACGCGGGAACTCAGCAGACGACCGGAAGTTATCCGTACAACGCGGGAACTCAACAGACAACCGGAAGTTATCCGTATAACACGCAAGCTCAGCAGACTACTGGAAACTATCCGTACAACACGCAGCCTCAGCAGACTACTGGAAACTATCCGTACAACACGCAAGCTCAGCAGACTGCCGGAAATTATCCGTACAACGCGGGAACTCAGCAGACGACCGGAAATGTGCCGTACAACACGCAAGCTCAGCAGACGACTGGAAATGTGCCGTACAACACGCAAACGCAGCAGACGACCGGAAATGTGCCGTACAACACGGGAACTCAACAGACAACCGGAAATGTGCCGTACAATATGGGAACTCAGCAGACTACCGGAAACTATCCGTACGACACGGGAACTCAGCAGACTACTGGAAGTTATCCGTACAACGCGGGAACTCAGCAGACGACCGGAAGTTATCCGTACAACGCGGGAACTCAACAGACAACCGGAAGTTATCCGTATAACACGCAAGCTCAGCAGACTACTGGAAACTATCCGTACAACACGCAGCCTCAGCAGACTACTGGAAACTATCCGTACAACACGCAAGCTCAGCAGACTGCCGGAAATTATCCGTACAACGCGGGAACTCAGCAGACGACCGGAAATGTGCCGTACAACACGCAAGCTCAGCAGACGACTGGAAATGTGCCGTACAACACGCAAACGCAGCCGGCGACTGGAAACTATCCGTACGACGCGCAAACTCAGCAGGCAACCGGAACCGACACTTCTTCGCCGGCTACGGAAAATGCAACGGCGGACGATGATTTGACTGATGACGACCTGACTGACGATGATTTAACTGATGATGAGTTGACCGAAGAAGAAAAAAAAGCGGCTGTGGCTGCGGAAAAATTGCAGTCGTTAAAATTAAAGGCTCTTGAAGCGCAAAAACGGGCGGAATCTTCAAATTAGCGAGTATTTATGAAAAAGAAATTTGTTTTTGTTATCATTGTTGGAAGTTTGTTTTTGATTTCCTGTGCTTCTAAAAAAAATCCTGATAAAAATACCGAAGTTTTGCCGTCAAATGAAATCGCGGAATCTGATGAAAAACTTGAAATTAAGGCAAATGTCACTTTTGGTTCTGAATCTGATTCTCAAGAAAATAAAAATGCTGATGAATCATTGAACGAAAATTTGTCTGATGAAAGTGACGTTAAAAAAAATAAATATACAAAAGAGTATCTCAAAGTGCTTTTAGAAAGAATTGAAGAACTTGAAAAAAATCCTGGTGAAGCTAGTTTTTATGAACTTGAACTTTTGAATCAGGAACTTGATGAAATTTTAAGTAATTTGATGTAAAATTATCTTTATGGGCAGGGATATTCTAACAGCAGCAAAAAAAGAAATAAATCGCCGGCATTTTGCAACTGCAATTCAAATGCTTGAATCAAAAGCTGACATTTATGAAGAAAATTTTGAATATTATTTAACTTTTGCTATAGCTTGTCTTTATGCAGGTGATGTTGGAACTGCCTCGCTTTATTTTAAAAGAGCCCGAAATATTCGTTTAACTGATTCACGGCTGATGTTGGGGCAGGCTGCTATTTTTTTGCGTCGTGGAGATACAAAACGAGCCCTTCAATATTATCTTGATGTTCAGGAATATGATCCTGAAAATAAAGTTGCCCGCGAAGCATTAGAATTTATCCGTACTCATGGGGATTACGATAAAATTTGTCGCTGGGTTGATTCTGGCAGAATTGAACGATTTTATCCTCCGTTGGGGCCAAATCCTGATAAAATCAAAATGATTATTGTGCCGGTTGTTGCCTGTGCCGTTGGCGTTGTGCTGGCCTTTGCTTTAATTCCGCGTCAAAAAGATAATATTTCTGGGCCGCGTGCAAATCTTTCAAAACTTGAACTTTCTTATGATGAAAAAAAATCTGCAAAGCAAGAAGATTTGTCGTCTCAAACTTATAAGTATATTCTTTCTTCAAAGGAAATTTTAAATAAGTATTCAATGGCGCTTGAGTATTTTCAACAGAATCGTGACAATGCCGCCCAAATTGAAATCAATTACATTTTGAATTCTGACGCGTCGCTTTCAATTAAGCAAAAAGCTCAGATTTTGATGACTTATTTTGAAACTCCGGCTTTTGATACAATTTCTGATGTTCCGGAATTTTCCGAAGTTTCTGATAATCCTGTTTTATATCTTGATTGCTGGGTTGATTGGGGTGGCCGTATTTCTAATTCAGTAACTTATCCTGATGGTTCTTATTCCTGTGATTTATTAATCGGAGATGAAAAATTAGAGCGTTTTGAAGGAACTGTCACCGTAAAATTTGAACAGGCGCCGGTCCCAGAAATTGATGGAAAAAAATCTGCAAGAATTTTAGGAAAGATTGCTGCAGACGGAAATTCAATTTATCTGACAGGAAAATCTGTTTACCAGAGTATCAGATGATAAAAAACGCTGATTTTCTCATTTTTTGAGAAATTATTTTGCGATAATATTAACATGAACTTGTCTTGAAAAACTTTTGTTTTAAAAGATATGAAAAATCGGTTAATTTCAGAAAAAAAATGTATTTTTTTTGGGATTTTCTGTAAAAAATGAAAAAACGAATCCATATTATATATGGGAGGAAGGTGGATATATGTCTATGGATAAGCCGATGGATCAGTCGGAAAAAATGAAGGCTCTGGAGGCTGCCCGTCTGCAGATTGAAAAACAGTTTGGAACCGGTTCTATCATGAAGTTAGGTGATAAAGCTAATGCTGGTGGAATTGATGTAATTCCTTCTGGTTCGATTTTGCTGGATGAAGCTCTTGGAATTGGCGGTTATCCGCGTGGCCGTGTGATTGAAATGTATGGTCCGGAAAGTTCCGGAAAAACAACTCTGGCACTGCATGCTATTGCGGAAGCTCAGAAGTTGGGCGGTGTTGCTGCGTTTGTTGATGCTGAACATGCTTTGGATCCTGCGTATGCGAAAAATCTTGGGGTAAATATTGATGAACTCTGGGTTTCGCAGCCGGATACTGGTGAGCAGGCTTTGGAAATTACTGAAAACCTGGTACGTAGTGGTGCGGTTGATGTTATAGTTGTCGATTCTGTTGCTGCTTTGACTCCGGAAAAGGAAATCGAAGGTGAAATGGGTGACTCTGTGATGGGTATGCAGGCCCGCTTGATGAGTCAGGCTTTGAGGAAGTTAACGGCGGTTATAGGAAAGTCTAATTGTATCGTTATTTTTATTAACCAGATTCGTATGAAAATTGGTGTTATGTTCGGAAATCCTGAGACGACGACCGGTGGTCAGGCTTTGAAGTTTTATTCTTCGGTAAGGCTTGATATTAGAAGAGTTGAGACTATTGATGGAAAGGGTGATGAGGATGCTCTTGGTAATCGTGTGAGGGTAAAGATTGTAAAAAATAAGGTTGCGCCTCCGTTCAGAAAATGTGAACTGGATATTTATTTTGGCAAAGGAATTTCTGCTGCTGCCAGTTTGCTTGATTCTGCCGTAAAACATGGAATCATTGAAAAACATGGTGCCTGGTATAATATGGGCGAAGAGAAAATTGGTCAGGGTAAGGAAAACTGTGTTGCGTTTATTGAACAGAATCCTGAACTTGCAAAACAGATTGAAACTAAAATTCGGGAAATTGTGTTCCCTGGACAGGTTTTAAAAACTAAGCAGGCTGAAGGTACTTCTGAAAAATCAACGGAAACAAAGTCAAAAAAATCAACAGTGAAAACTGAAACTGTAAAGACTGAAGTTGCTGTTAGCGATGACGATTCTGCAAAACTCGCGGAAGGACTTTTTTAAGTGCAATTAGTTGTCCTGGGCATTGGGTCAAACCGGAAGTTCAATGATATGTCGCCTTGTCAATTATTGCAGGCGGCGTGTGTTGAACTTTCATCCATCCTTTTTAAACCGTCTTTTTCATCAGTTTATAAAACTAAGGCAATGTATGTAGAAAATCAGGAAGACTTTTACAATATGGTCGCTTTGGGTTATGTAGACGATGAAAAAGACCCTTTTGAATTATTAAATCAGATTAACTCAATAGAAGCAAAATATGGACGAGAACGTTCCAAAGAAATTCGTTTTGGTCCAAGAAGTCTTGATATTGATATTGAGCTTTTTGGAAATAAAACGATAAGTTCAGCACGTCTTACAATTCCTCATGAGCGGATGAAAGAGAGACAGTTTGTGCTGATTCCTTTACTTGAGATTTTGACTGAAACTGCCGATATAAGAGCAAAAGAAAAAATTGAAGAGTACAGCAAATGTCTGGAAAAATTGCAGAAAACTGACAAAACTTCTGAAGATTTTCCCGTACAGAAACTTGGTACTCTGCAGGTGGTTTTGGGAAATGCAGACTCAGGTTCAGAATGGAATTACAGCAACAAAAACTAAAAGAGAATATAAGGCCGGTGAATTTGAAGGCCCCCTTGATTTACTCTGGTCGTTAATCCGCGAAAGTAAAATCAATATTTATGACATACCAATTGCTCAGATTACGGATCAATATCTTGATTATCTGGATTTTGCCGTTCAGACGGATTTAGGCGATTTATCAGAATTTTACAGTTGGGCCGCAAAACTCATTTATATGAAAAGTCGTATGCTTTTGCCGATTGAAGTGCCTTATGATGAGGACGAAGAAGATCCGCGCCAGGAACTTGTAGATAAGTTGATTGAATATCAGAAATTTAAAAAACTTTCTTCGTTGATGGAAGAACAGGAAGATGAATCTGAATGGAATTTTGAGAGAAAAAAAATAGAGCGCGTCCTTCCTTTTGAAGAAGCTGAGGAAATGTGGGAAGAAGTTGACACCTGGGATTTGCTTCAAAAACTTCAGGATATGTTCAAATCCGTTATGAATAAATATTCTAACGAGAAAATTCTGGACATGTACGAAGAAATTTCGGTGAACGAAAAAATTACGCTCATGAATGAACTTTTGGAAGAAAAAAAACAGTGCTATTTTACAGATTTGATAACGCGAACTGACAATCCAATGGATGTTGTCTGTGCTTTTATGGCAATTCTTGAAGCGGTAAAATTCAGAATGATAAAAATTCAGCAGAATAAAATGTTCGGAGATATTAGAATTATTGCCAGAGAAAATGCTGCTGAAAATATGCCTTCGGAGGAAGAGTTAACCACTCGCTAATTTATGAATTTAAATAAAGAAACCGCACTTTGTCAGGCCATTTTATTTTTGGAAAGTGAACCTTTAACAGTAAAAGTTCTTGCAAATAAAGCTCAGCTTTCTGAAGAAGTTGTAGAAAATTGTATTGAAAATCTAAAAGAAAAATATTCAGCCGAAGACAGTGGAATTGAACTGACAATGATAACTGGAGGCTGGTGCCTTACTCCAAAAAAAGAATATTGGGAAGTTTTAAAAGAATTTTACGGTTCAAAAAGAGAAGGCAAACTTTCAAAATCGGCAATGGAAACTCTTGCAATAATTGCATATTCTCAGCCAATTACCCGTGCAGAAATTGAGCAGATTCGTGGGGTTGGAGTTGATAACATGATTCGGCTTTTACTCGAAAGAAATCTCATAAAAGAAGTTGGCAAAAAGGAAGTTCCCGGTCGACCGGTGCTTTTTGGTACTACAAAAGAATTTTTAAAACTTTTCCGTTTAAATAGTATTTCCGAATTGCCAAAACTTGATGAAGATGAACAGGAGAGATTTGAACTTGCAAGATAATCAAAAAGAAGAACTGCGGCTTCAGGTTTTTATGGCCCATTGCGGTGTTGCAAGCCGTCGTGCCAGTGAACAGATAATTTTAGAAGGCCGCGTAACTGTGAATGGTCAGATTGTAAAAGAACTTGGAACAAAAGTGTCAAAAAATGACGAAGTGACCGTCGACGGAAAAAAAATCCGGCCAGAAGAAAATAAACGCTACGTGCTTTTGAATAAACCGGCCGGTTTTGTGTGTTCCCTTTCTGATGAAAAAGACAGAAAAGTTGCAGCGGATTTGCTGAAAGAAAAATATTCCGAGCGGCTTTATAATGTTGGCCGCCTTGATATGTACAGCAAAGGAATGGTGATTTTTACAAATGACGGTGATTTTGCAAAGACTCTTTCTCATCCTTCTGCGGAAATTGAAAAAGAATATATCGTAGAAACAAGTCAGAATGTGCCTGAAGATTTCCCTGAAAAATTTGAAAAGGGGATCAGAATTGACAATACCTTTTATAAATGTCGTAAATGTCAGATTTTAAAACCTAGAAAATTAAAAATCATTTTGATTGAAGGTAAAAACCGTGAAATCAGAAATGTTCTTGAATCTGAAGGTATGGGAACAAAATCGTTAGTGCGGGTGAGAATTGGAAATGTACTTTTGAATGAACTTAAGCCGGGAGAATCCAGAGATTTGACTCAAAGTGAAGTTCAAGGTTTATTAAATCTTTGTAAAAAATAAAAAATTGGGGGAAATATGATTATCGCGATAGACGGACCTGCTGGAACCGGAAAATCTACAATTGCCGGAATGTTGGCCGAAAAACTTGGAATTACTTTTTTGAATTCCGGTGGATTTTACAGAACTTTGACGCTCGCTCTTCTTGATTCAGGAATTGATTATTCTGATGAAAAAGAGGCCGTTGAATTCTGCAAAAAACAGGATATTCAGTACACAAAAGATTCTCATTTTATCTTGAATGGAAAGGATGTGACGGCACATCTTCATGATGACCGGGTTAGTAATAATGCCGCGCAGGTGAGTGCAAACGTTGAAATAAGACATTTTGTAAATGATTTAATGCGAAAAATTACAAAATCCTTAAGTATTGTTTGCGAAGGCCGTGATATGACGACAGTCGTTTTTCCTGACGCGGAAGTTAAGGTTTATCTTGATGCTTCGGTTGAAATTCGGGCAAAGCGCCGTTTTGAACAGGGCGTCAGTTCCATGACTTACGAAGAAATAAAAGATTCTATTGCAAAACGTGATGAAATTGATAAAAACAAAAAGGAAGGTGCCCTCAAGATTGCAAAGGATGCCTTGTATATCGATACATCAACCTTGACCATAGAAAATGTTTGTGCGATAATATTAAAACAAATTTCATATATTAAAGGTTCTAAAATGGAAGAAATGGAAGTGGAAAAGGAAGCAACTCAGAACTCCAGGAGTGATTTCCAAGCACAATTCGAGGAGTATTTGGCCAAATCTAGCACAGCAGGAGAATTAGTTACAGGAACTGTTGTTCAGGTTACTGATGATTATGTTTATGTTGATATTGGTGACAAATCAGAAGGTTTAATTTCTACTGAGGAGTTTGCAGGTGATCTGCCAAAAGTAGGTGATGAAGTTCAGGCTCTTTTTGTTGGTCATGACAAGAACGGCCCTGTTTTATCTAAAAAGAAAGCTGATTCAAAACGCTTTATTAAAGAAATTCAGCAGGCATGGAAAGATAAAACTACAGTTGACGGTACAATTACAAAAATTGTAAAAAGTGGCTATGAAGTTAATCTTGGTATTGATAAGGCTGCATTCTTGCCTATCAGTCAGGCTGACAGCGACAAAGTCGAAAAGCCGGAATCTCTTCTTGGTCTTAAGTCAAAGTTCTATATTGAACGACTTTATTCAGAAAATAAATTAAATCCTGTTGTAAATAGACGTAAATATCTTGAAGAACAGATTGATGCAAAGCGTGATGCTTTCTTCAATACAACTCAGATTGGAGATACTGTAAAAGGTACTGTTAAGAGTTTTACAAGTTTTGGTGCATTTATTGATTTGGGCGGATTTGACGGTTTGCTTCACATCAATGATATGAGCTGGGGACACGTTGCTCGTCCAAAAGATTATGTAAAGAAAGGTCAGGAAATTGAATTAAAGGTAATTCGTCTTGATCCTGCAGAAAAGAGAATTAATCTTTCACTTAAACATTTCAGAGAAGATCCTTGGGTTCACTTTGAAGAAAAATATCATCTTAATGATGTTGTAACTGGTAAAGTAACAAAACTTACAGAATTTGGTGCTTTTGTTGAACTTGAAGAAGGAATTGAAGGTCTTGTACACATCAGCGAATTCTCTTGGACAAAGAAAGTAAACAAACCTGGCGACATGGTTTCTGTTGGACAGGAAGTTAAGGCTGTTGTTCTTGGTTATGATATTCAGGAAGGTCGTGTTTCTCTTGGATTTAAACAGGCTACAGAAAATCCTTGGGATACAATGGATCAGAAATATCCGGTTGGAACAAAAGTTAAAGGTAAGGTTGTAAAACTTACAAATGCCGGTGCTTTTGTTTCTATTGAAGAAGGTCTTGATGCATTCCTTCATGTAGATGACATTTCTTGGACAAAGAAAGTTAAACATCCAAAGAGCGAACTGACAGAAGGTCAGGAAGTTGAAGGTGTAATCACTGAATGTGATGTTGAAACTAAAAAACTCAGAATGGGCATTAAGCAGCTTTCTGAAAATCCTTGGAAGAAATTTGCTGAAGAATACGGCGAAGGTTCTACCCTTGAAGGTGAAATTACTTCTATTACTGATTTTGGTGTTTTTGTTAAAGCTCCATACGGAATTGAAGGTCTTATCAACAAGCAGAATCTTAGCGACGATAAAGATGTTCCTTTTGAAGAAGCTGTTACAAAGTACAATGTTGGTGACAAAATCAACGTTTATGTACAGGATGTAAGAGTTGATCAGGAAAAAGTAAGTTTTTCTGTAAAAGAATACAAGAGAAAGCAGCAGAGAGATGAAATTTCTCAGTATATGGAAAGCGGTTCAAACGACAGCAACAGTTCATATACTCTTGGTGATGCTTTAAAAGCTCAGAAGAACGACTAAATGATATTTTTGTCTTTCAAAAGATAAATTAATTTCTAAGATTACGCATTGTATGTTGAAAGATGTACAATGCGTTTTGTTTTAAAACGATTTATTAACAGACGGGTGGGAAAGTCAATATGGTTAATAATTGTTATAAAGTTACGCCACTTATTGGGGATAGTGATTTTATACAGAATTTAAAAGGACTTGTTTCTTCAGTGGGGGCAAATACAGCTTCTGTTCTGATTTCTGGGGAAAGAGGAACTGGAAAAAAACTGCTTGCTCAGCACATTCATTATGCAACGGGGTCAAATCAGACAAAACGTGATTTTTATGAAGTCAACTGCAAAGTTTGTGATGTTTCTGATGCAAAAATGACGCTGAACGGAATTACACGATTTATTCCTGTTGAAAAGAAAATCAGCCTTTTTATTAATCATATTGATGAATTGAACGAGGAGCTTCAGTTATATTTTCTGAAGTGCATTGAAGAAATCAGGAGACTTGGCCTGCAGGTAAAAATTATTTCTTCTGCAGAATCAAATCTTGAAGAAAAAGTTGAAAGTAAAAAGTTTTTAAAAGACCTTTTCTTTCAGATTTCGACGGTTGTTATAAATACTGTTCCGTTAAGGCAGCGTAAAGAAGATATTATGCCGATTGCAGAATTCTACAGACAGACTTTTGCAAAGCAATCGGGAATAAATCTTCAGAATTTTTCTGATAAGGCTAAGGACGCACTTGAAAGTCAGTTTTGGAAAGGCAATGTTGACGA
This sequence comes from Anaerobutyricum sp., assembly GCA_963638805.1. Taxonomy (GTDB): domain Bacteria; phylum Spirochaetota; class Spirochaetia; order Treponematales; family Treponemataceae; genus Treponema_D. The sequence goes on along the minus strand of CAVHTI010000025.1, from coordinate 12,365 downwards.
ACTGATTAATTCAATTCAAAAGGCGTTTATGGTCAGTGATAATCAGATAATTACCGTAAATGCTCTTGGAATTAATGCAAAGTCAACTGAAGTTCCTGTTGATGTTTCTGATATGAAAGACAATGAAAACGGTAATTTTATGACATTAAAAGATGCTGTTGATGAGTTCAAAAAGCGAACGGCTGGAATCAGACAAAAACTGCCAGAATACTAGGAATTCAACGCACTTATGTGATAAAATTGATAAACGAATTGGAAATAAAAAGGTAACAAAGAGGTTATAAAAAATGGCACAAAAAGAAAAAGACACTGCAAGTTCAAAACTTTCTGATTATATTGGTAAAAATAAGAAAGTTATTATTATTGCAGGAATTGTAATTATTGCAGGTGTACTTGTATTTACTCTGGTAAATCTTATTGGAAATAAAGTAAAGTCTAAAAATCTTAATGCACTTGACCAGATTGAAAATAGTTATGTTTCTGATATTGCTTCTCTTGAAGGTGATGAATTAAAAGCTAAACAGGATGAAGTTCTTAAAAGTCTTGAAGCTTATACTGGTAAATCTGGAGTTGTTGGAACAAGAGCAAATATGCTTAGTGCAGAAATTGCATTTGCTTCTGAAAATTATGATTCTGCCGTAAAATTTTATGAGGCGGCTACAAAACAGAAAAAAGTTTATACAGCGCCTGTTGTTTATTACAATGCCGGTGTTTGTTACGAAAAACTTGGAATGAATGACAAAGCCGAAGAAGCATATAAAACTGCATCTTCTTTTGAAGATTTTGTTCTTTATGCACACGCAATGTTTAGTTATGGTCGTATTCTTGAAGCTGAAGGCAAAGTTGAAGATGCTGTGAAAGTTTATACAGAATTGAACGATAAACAACCAAATGATGAATGGGCAAAAATTGCTAAAACTAGAATTATTGCACTTCAGTTGACTGCTGCTGAGTAAAACTTATTAAATAAAACTGAACACGAAAATGAAAAAGGCATTCTTGAAATATAAAATTACATTGTTTTATATTCCTGTGTGCCTTTTTTTATTTAACTTTTTAAGTTGCGGACTTGATACTTTTACAGTTATTGAAGATCCAAATCAGGTGACACACCTGCCAACTTATGAAAGTCTGTATGATGAAAAGTATTTTGTATTCCAGACCCGTGAATCTGATAATAGTTCTAATGGCAAATTCAAAGGAACCAGCATTTTTTATAAAATTTACAGTGATAGAGAAAAAATGACTTCTGAGGCGGGGTATTTAAATACTACCGGAAATTCAAGTGCAACAGACGCTGAAACTTTAATAAACCGCTATGGTATAAAAGAATTAAAAATTGAAGGTCATAACGACTGGCCTTTGATAGAAGAAACGAGTACAGACAGAAAAATTTATATCAGGCTTTCTAATTTTCAGGATGAAGAAAGTCTTTCTGCACAGATTAGAGTTGATTCCATAAATGGTACCGATGGGACTTCTTTAGGAACCCCTATCAGGAATTTTGATGATTTGACTTTTGATTTTGGCCGTACTTCTTCTAATAGCGAAAAAAATAAGGTTCCTGTGACAGGCACTGACGACGATGTAAGTACTTCTACAACTGTGACAAGTGAAGGTAACTGGTATGTTTCTTTATTTGCGGTTGGGGTTGGAATGGAAACGACTTACAATGTTATTTACAGTAATATTCTTTACCTTGGCAGCGTAACAATTGATGCAAATGCTTATGATAACTAAAGGTCATCTGATGAAAAATCAAAAAAAAATACCGTTCCGGTTTTTAGACTGGAACGGTATTTTTTTTATGACGCTTGGCAGGTTCGAACCGCCGACCCTCTGCTTAGAAGGCAGATGCTCTAATCCAGCTGAGCTAAAGCGCCGTGGAATATAATATAGCCTATTTTGAGCTTTGTTTCAATACTTTTGCGGGCGAATTGCAGTTTTTATTTTTCTGTGACGCCGAGCATTTGCTTTACTGTGCGCCAGCCAAGCATTGCACATTTTACTCTTGCTGGCATATGCGAAATGTCTTGAAGGGCTGCGGCTTCGTCAAGTTGTTCTAATTCGCTGTCCGTTACAGTTCCTTTTATCATGCGGTCAAAAATGTCTGCAAGTTTTAAGGCTTCTTCTTTTGACTTTCCGATGATTAAGTCTGCCATCATATCTGCACTTGCCTGTGAAATTGCGCAACCACTACCTTTAAAACTTGCGTCTGTGATTTTGTCGCCGTCAAGTTTTAATTGAAGTGTAATCTGGTCGCCACAACTTGGATTTACGCCTTCTAAGCAAATTGAAGGGGAGTCCATGTCCTGTTTGTGAGCAGGATTTATGTTGTGTTCGTTTAGAATTTCTCTGTAAAGTTCTTTTGTGTCCATTTTTAAACCTCCAGTTGGGCGTTACGGGCAACAAGGAAGAGGGTGTGCCCGTAGAAGGGGGTACGCGCAACCGTGTGCGCGTAGGGGGAAGGCTTTCCCCCGCATTATTCTAATCCTTATAACCTGACCAGGATCTGATTTTAGCAATTTTTTGAAGAAATGTATCTATTTCGGATTCGGTGTTGTAAAAATAAAGGCTTGCGCGGGCAGTCGACTGTTGCTGAAGGTACTGACCAAGCGGTTGCGCACAATGGTGGCCGGCACGAATTGCAATGTGCTCGTCGCTGAGAAGTGTCGCGATGTCGTGAGGGTGAACGCCGTCAATTGTGAAAGTGACGATTCCACAACGTTTGTTGCCGTCTTTTGAACCAATAATATTTACGTGCGGAATGTTGAGAAGTCCGTTTATAAGGCGCGTGGCGAGTGCATTGTCGTGTTCCGCGATATTTTCAAGTCCAACTGACTGAAGGTAGCGGATTGCGGCGGCCATTCCAACTGCATCGGCGGCACTTACGGTTCCGGCTTCAAATTTGTGCGGAACTTCGGCCCAGGTTGCATTTTCGCGGGTGACATATTCAATCATTTCGCCACCGGTAAGGAACGGCGGCATTGCTTCTAACAGCGGAAGTCGACCATAAAGCGCACCGATTCCCATTGGACCGCAAAGTTTATGACCGCTCATTACAAGAAAATCTGCGCCAAGTTCTTTTACATTCACGCGGATATGTGGAGTTGACTGTGCACCGTCAACAATCATAACGGCACCGACTGCATGGGCGGCGTCAGAAAGCTTTTTAATAGGATTTGTAACGCCCAAAACGTTGCTGACGTGTGTAACCGAAACAATTTTTGTGTGAGAATTTATTTTTGTGTTGATTTCGCTATCCGGGATAATGCCGGTTTCTCTGTCACATTCAAGATAGACGAGTTTTGCGCCGGTTTGACGGCAGACTTTTTGCCACGGAACAAGGTTTGAGTGATGTTCCATGATGGAAATGCAGATTTCGTCGCCTTGTTTTACATTTGCAAGGCCGTAAGAATAGGCGAGGAGGTTTAAACTTTCTGTGGAATTGCGCGTGAACACAATTTCAGAAGGATTTTCTGCCCCGATGAATGCAGCGACGGTTTTTCTTGCATCTTCATACGCTTGAGTTGCACGTTCGCTGAGGTCATAAAGTCCACGTAAGGGATTTGCGTTTTCCGTTGCATAAAAATGGGTCATGGCATTTAGCACGATGAACGGGCGTTGTGCGGTTGCGGCGCTGTCCATGTAAATAAGTCCGTTGTTTTCTGGACTTGTGTGTTCGTCTATAGCCTTAAAAAAAGGAAAATCTTTTCTGTATTTATTCATAGTTGTGCCTTTTTATGAGTTTGAATCGAGCCATTGGCTGATTTTGTTTTTAATTTCTTCGTCTGGAATTGTGTCTGCGGCGGCTTGAATTTTTGCGCGGGACATAATTTTTTGAGCCTGCTCTTCGCTGATTCCGCGGGTCTGCATGTAAAAAAGAATGTCGGAAGAAAGACGCCCGATTGTAGAACCGTGTTCGCCTTCAACATCATCTTCATCACAAAGAATTACCGGAAGGCTTTTATTTACAGTCGCAGGAGACAGAACTAGGGATTCTTCCATCTCGTTGCCTTTTGCGCCCGAACAGCCTTTTCTTAAATCGATTGTGCCGCGGTAAACTTTAACGGCGTTGTCCTTAAGACTTCCGTTTACACTCATATCACAGACAGTTTTTTTGCCGGTATGGTAAACAATATGATTCATATCAAGGTACTGATTATTCTGTACAAGATATGCGACATTGGATTTAAATTGCGAATTATTGCCACAAAGCAGAGTGTGAAGCCCCGAATCAACGTGAAGTCCGCCAAGTTCAATTTGAGTAAATTTGACAGAAGAATTTTCGTGGCATTTTACTGTCGTGTCATCAAGAAAAAGAGCCTTGTTACCAAGCATTTGAACTTTTATGACGTGAAGTTCTGCATTTTCTTCGGCAAGAATTTTAGTTTGGGTGATTGAAGTTTCTGCATTGCCATTGTAAACAAAAATCACGGTTGCAGAAGAATCTTTGAGTGCATAAATGTATTGTTCTGAAACAGAAGGCGCCGTAAAGTCAAAATTGAGGACGAGCGGTTTTTCAGTTTTTCCGGTGATTTTTATAAATTCCGGTGATGTAACGCTAGAATCAATAAAATTGTCAGCGCTGGACTTGAGATTTTCGGTTTTGGAATCAACGGCCGGTTCTGAAATTTCTTTACCGTCAATTGCGCGTCTGTCTTTTTGTTTTGGTGAAGAAATATTAAAAACGCCACTGTAAGAAGAAAAATCTTTAGAAGAAAGTTCTTTTGCAGACTTAAAATCTGAAATTTCAAATCCGGAAGGTATTTCTTTTACGGAAAATTTTTTTTCTTCAAAACTGGTATTGAAAGTTACTGTGTCATTGTTTGATTTCAGCCAGTTCCAGGTTATTGAAGGAACCTGATTTATTTTGTATGTATTTTCACTCATAAAAATTTCTCTCAAAAATAATTACATCGTACCTTTCATTTCAAGGCGGATAAGGTTATTCATTTCCACGGCATATTCAAGTGGCAATTCCTTGCTGACAGGATTTGCAAAACCCGAAACAATCATGCTACGTGCCTCTTCTTCGCTGATTCCGCGCGACATAAGATAAAAAATCGCATCGCTGCTGATTCTTCCGATTTTAGCTTCGTGGCCTACGTCGCAGTCATCAGTAAGAATTTCCATTGCCGGAATTGTGTCAGAACGACTCTTGTTATCAAGCATAAGGCTCTGGCAAGAAACGCTTGCTTTTGCGCCTTTTGCATTTTTCCCGATATAAACTGCGGAACGGTAAAAACTTTCGCCGCCGCCTTTTGAAATTGACTTTGTTGTTATAAGACTTGTTGTGTCCGGCGCAATATGAACCATTTTTGCACCAGTATCAAGGCTCTGGCCGTGGCCTGCAAAAGTTACGCCGGTGAATTCTGAGCGGGCTTTGCGACCAACTAAATCAGATTCCGGGTAAAGATATGAAACGTGGCTTCCAAAACTTCCAGAAACCCATTCAATACTTGCGTTTTCTTCAACTCTGGCCCTTTTTGTGTTCAGGTTGTACATATTTTTTGACCAGTTTTCTATTGTTGAATATCTGAGGTGGGCACCTTTTTTTACAAAAAGTTCAACGCAGCCGGCGTGAAGGTTTGCCTCGTTATATTTTGGAGCGGAACATCCTTCAATAAAATGCAGGTCGGCGTCCTCGTCAACAATAATTAGCGTGTGTTCAAACTGTCCGGCGCCTTTAGCATTCAGTCTGAAATAAGACTGCAAAGGAAAAGAAAGATGAACTCCCTTTGGAACGTAAACAAACGAACCGCCAGACCAAACTGCCCCGTGAAGTGCTGCAAACTTGTGGTCATGGGGCGTAACAAGAGTCATAAAATATTCTTTTACCATCGGGCCCCATTGTTCAGATTTGAGCGCTTCTTCAAATCCCATGTAAATTACGCCCTGTTTTGCAACCTCATCCTGAACATTATGATAAACCAGTTCAGAATCATATTGAGCGCCAACCCCGGCTAAAGATTTTCGTTCAGCTTCCGGAATTCCAAGTTTTTCAAAAGTGTCTTTAATATCCTGCGGAACGTCTTCCCAGTTGCCACTCATATTCGTTTTTGGACGAACGTAAGTTGCAATTTGCGCCATGTTTAAACCTTCAATTCCTGGACCCCAATCCGGAACTTTTAGGCGGTTGTATTCTTCAAGGGATTTAAGGCGGAATTCTTTCATCCATTCAGGATCGCCTTTTTCTTCGCTGATTTTGGAAACAATTTCTGCCGTAAGTCCAGATTCAATTCTGTAGGAATTCTGCTCGTTTTCTTCGTAGCGGAAATCGTAAAAATCTCTGTTTATGTCATCTACCTGTGTTTTATTTTCTGCCATAGTTGTTTTTTTGCCCCCGGTTTTATAAAAATCAGAGGTCAGATTATCTTATGTAAGATTCAAATCCTTTTTCATTAATTTTCTGAACTAACGAACCGTCCCCAGTGTGAACAATGTGTCCTTTTACAAGAACATGAGTGTGGTCAACTTTAAGACTTTCAAGGATTTTTGCATTGTGAGTGATTATTAAAAGTGAACCGCCAACGGTCTTCTGATATTCCTGAATACCTTTAGAAACAACGTGAACGGCATCAACATCAAGGCCTGAATCTGTTTCGTCCAGAATCGCAAATGACGGTTTTAACATTAAAAGCTGCAGAATTTCAGACTTTTTTCGTTCTCCGCCGGAAAAACCAACGTTCAAGTCGCGCTTTGCATAATCAGGATTCATATTTAAAAGTTCCATGCAGGCTTTTAATTCTTTTTGAAATTGAAAAAGCTTTACTCTTTCGCCAGTTCTCTGTTGCAATGCAGAGCGGATAAAGGCTTCAAGCGAAATGCCAGGAACTTCAAGCGGCGACTGAAACGACATGAACATTCCCATTCTTGCACGTTTATCGGCCGGTTCTTCTGTTATATCAGTTCCGTTAAAAATAATTTTTCCGTTTGTAACAATATAGGACGGATTTCCCATCAAAGTATTGCCCAGCGAAGATTTTCCCGCACCGTTCGGACCCATCAAAACGTGGGTTTCTCCGTCATTAATTTTTATATTAAGGTCATTAAGAATCACCTTTCCGTCTTCAAGACCAGCACTTAAATTTTGTACATCTAACATACGCTAAATATACTAAAAATGCTCAATTAAGTCATTAAAAATTTAGGAGGGGAAAGCCTTCCCCTCGCTACAGCCCTGCGGTCTTCCGCTACCCCTTCTAGCGGGCCTCAAACGCCGGCCCGCAACGCCCGCTTTATCTTCTGAAAATAAAAAATGTCACGACCATGCGTAAGCGATTGTAAGGGGTGCGAAGCAAGATTTTGCAAGCGAAGTGCCATTGTTCTGGCACGCAGCGCAAAATGCCTGTAAATTGAAATTGCGTTAAAAAAAATCGCGAATACCTGGAGCAATTTTTTAGCAATATCCTACTCTCCTGAAAAGCGCGACCCGGAACGTAGTGGAGGGATACGCCCTAAAAAATAGTGAATTCCGTAAGTAAAAAAAAACTGCTATAATTGCGGAATGAATCACAAACAGTTTGTTTTTTTTGATTGCGAATGTGCCAATACTTTTGACGGAATTGGAAAAATCTGTTCGCTAGGTTATGTAATTACCGACGATGAATTGAATATTATTGAAAGTCAGGATGTTGTAATAAACCCTGAATGTGAATTTGACTGGTATCTTTTTAGTGGAAAAGGTGGATGCAAACTGGCATATTCAAAAGATTATTTTAGGGTAAAACCAAATTTCGCGGCATATTACAAAGAAATCAAAAAACTTTTTACGACCGGTAACCGTCTGATTGCCGGTTTTGCTGTTGGCAATGACGTTGGATTTGTAAATTCTGCGTGCCAGCGCTATAACGAAAATTACATAAATATCCGGGCTTTTGATTTTATGCCGCTTTTAGAACAGCATTACGGCCAGCACAAAAAACTTTCAGAATGGGCAGAATTTTTTGGAGTAAACGTTGCAAAATATCAAAGTCATAAATCTGTGGACGATGCAATTATGACAATGCTCTGCATGAAAAAATTTTGCATTGAACAGAAAATCACGCCGGAACAACTGATGAATTCTCACAAAGATCTTTTTGTAAGCAGTGAAGAAATGCTCATTCAGGCAGAAGAACGCGCTTACCGTAAAGAAATCACAGAAAAAATAAAACGGCTTTATGATAAAAAAAATCCAAAACCTCATCATAAATCTTTGCTGGATAAACATTTTGAATTTGACGGAAAACTTTTAAAAAATGTTGACGTTGCATTTGAACTCATAAAAAACATTTATGATTGCGGCGGAATTGTCCACGAACACTGTATGCTAGGCGGAATTCTTGTTTGTAATTACACAAATAATAAGGAAATTCCAGACGGCTTTAAGGAAAAAGCGCAAAAACGAGGCCTTGAAATTATTTCTTACGGTGAACTTCAGGAAAAAATGTAAAAATTTTCGTTTGGGCGTGGCCTGGCACAAAAGTCACGAAATTTTGTCTTAATTGCTAAATATAGCCTTTTGCAATAAAATATTTAATCACATTTATAAGAGTAGCTGACTGCTGACTTTCCGTTTTGGAAATGCTCGCCCGGAAAATCGGGGAAATTGCAGTATTCAGTTCAGGTGGTTATATGATTACATTAAAATTTGGCGGAACTTCAATGGCTAATGCCCGCCGCATTCTGGCTTCTTCGGAAATTATTATTAATCGTGCAAAAGAAGATCGTATCAGTGTTATTGTCAGTGCCGTTGCAGGCGTTTCTAACAGTCTGCAATCTGCAATTGATGCAACAACCACCGGAATTTCCGGCGTTAATTATGTCCGGGATTTAAGAAATACTCATAACGAAATTTGTCTTGAACTTCAGTCTAAACTGCCGGGTTTTGATGCAGAAAAAACAATGGCAAGAATTGAACCTAACTTTGTTGAACTTGAAAAACTTCTTGCCGGCTGCGTAAGTTTTGGCGAATGTCCAGATACCGTTCACTGTCGCATTATGGGAATGGGCGAATTACTTTCCGCTCCGATTATGGAAGCGGTCCTTCTTGCAAAAAAACAGAGTGTACTTTTTCTTGATTCAAGAAAATTTGTATTTACAACAGGAAATCAAAAAGAAGGCGAGGCCGATTATGCACTTTGTAACGAAGCCTGCGCACCTTTCCGCGATGGTTCAAGTCCAGCTCAGACAAGAATTCTTTTGTTCCCTGGTTTTATTTGTACCTGGCACGGCAGTTCTTCTGCAAAGCCTGTTATGGGCCTTCTTGGAAGAAACGGTTCGGATTTTTCTGCCGCAATTATAGGTGCATCATTAAGAGCCAAGAGAGTTGAATTCTGGACTGATGTTGACGGTGTTTACACTGCTGACCCTAGAGTTGTAAAAGATGCAATTCTTGTTGATGATATGTCTTATGAAGAAGCAATGGAACTTTCGTTCTTTGGTTCTAAAGTTTTGCATCCAAAAACTATTGCGCCACTGCAGGCAAAAGGCATTGAAGCCTGGAGTTTGAATTCTCATAACCCTTCAGCGCGCGGTACAAGAATTGGAAAAGGCCCTTTTGAAAGCCGTTCAAAATCTTCAATCTGCGGAATTTCTTCGCTTAAACACGTTGCCGTTATTTCTGTTGGCGGTTCTTTGATGCGTGGCCGTACAGGCATGGCTTCCAAGATTTTTTCTGCTGTTTCTTCGTCAGGAACTTCAATCCTGCTGATTACCCAGTCTTCTTCTGAATATACAATTTCTTTCTGTGTAAAAGATGAAGAATCTGCAAAGGTAAAAGACGCACTTGCCGCAAAATTTGAACTTGAAATCCGTGAAAAATTAATTGATGAAATTGAAGTTAAAAATGATTGCGCAATAGTCTCAGTTGTCGGCGACGGAATGATCGCTAACCGTGGCGTAGCTTCAAAATTCATGAATGCGCTTTCGTCACAGGATATTAATATTCTTGCAATTGCACAGGGAAGTTCTGAACGTTGTATTTCTGCCGTTATTTCCGGAGAATTTGCCGATACTGCCGTAAAAGCCGTTCATCAGTTCTTCTTCCATACCGCACAGACAATCGAAGTTTTTGCATTCGGAGCGGGAACAATCGGTGGTACGATGATTGATCAGATTTATCAGCAGCACGATAAACTTCTTGCAGAAAATGTTGATATAAAAGTACTTGCAATCACAACGATTGACGGAATGATCTTGAATGAGGACGGAATTGACCTTTCTTCATGGCGTGAACAGATGAAAAAGCCAGATTATCCGTTTGGTCCGCAGAATGTTGATGACATCATAAAATTTGTAAAGGAAAAGAAACCTCTGAATCCGGTTTTTGTTGACTGCACGGCATCTTATGATTTACCGGAACGCTATCTTGATATTATTAATGCCGGAATGAGCATTGCAACTCCAAATAAACGTGCCAATTCAATGGACATTAATTTTTATCATGAATTGCGCCGTACCGCAAACAAAATGCACAGACGTTTCCTTTATGAAACAAACGTTGGTGCCGGCCTGCCGATTATTGATACTTTGCAGAACCTTTTTAAATCTGGCGATAAACTTACAAGTTTTAACGGAATTATGTCAGGTTCGCTTTCTTACATCTTTGGAAAACTTGATGAAGGCGTAAAATTCAGTCAGGCGGTAAAAGAAGCAAAGGAATTGCGTTTTACGGAACCAGACCCTCGTGATGACCTTGAAGGTAAAGATGTTGCCCGCAAAGCACTCATTATTGCCCGTGAATCAGGATTGAACATTGAACTTTCTGATATTGAGATGATTCCGGTTTTCCCGTCAAATTTTGATGCAAGTGGCACAGTTGATGAATTTATGGCAAAACTTCCGCAGGTTGATGACTATTTTGCAAAGAAAATGGCAGAACTTAAAAAACAAAATAAAGTTTTGCGTATGGCCGGAAGCATCAAAAACGGCAAAGTTTCTGTTGGAATGCTGGAAGTTGGCACTGATGATCCTTTGTACGGTGTGCGGGGCGGTGAAAATGCGTTTGTATTCTACACAGAACGCTATCAGCCAATTCCTTTGACTGTGCGCGGTTATGGTGCAGGTGCGGGCGTTACAGCTGCCGGTGTATTCGGTGATATTTTGCGTACTGTAAGTTTTAATCCAGAAAGATAAGGGTATCTCTAAAAAAACATTTTTAATGCTTTTTCAGAAATACCTGCGAGTTTTTATTCGTTAATATAGCACGAAAGCTAATTTAGGAGATTTTTATGGATAGATTTGTTTTAAGTGTTCTTGTAGAAAATCACGCCGGCGTTTTAAGTCGAGTTTCCGGTTTATTCAGCCGCCGTGGTTATAATATTGATTCTTTGACTGTTTGCGAAACGAGTAATCCCGGCCAGTCACGAATGACAATCGTTGTGCGCGGTGATGAATACATTTTGGAGCAGATTCAAAAGCAGCTTGCAAAACTTGTTGAAGTTATTTCAATTAGAAAATGCGAAAAATCTTCTTCAACACAGCGCGAAATGGCTTTGATAAAAGTAAAGGCAGAAGGAACTTCGCGGGCAATAATTATAGAAACCTGTGAAATTTTCCGCGCCCACATTGTTGACGTGGGTGTTGATTCTGTAATTGTAGAAGCAACCGGAAGCGAAGAAAAAATCGAAAGTCTTATAAAACTTCTTGAACCATACGGAATTCTTGAATATGTAAAGACTGGACTTACCGCTTTGGACCGCGGAAGTAAAATAATGTAAGGGCTTACAGTTTTTTCCAGACGGCATCTTCTACTGCAGATGCTGTTTGTGAAAGGCTGATTTTATTTCCTACACGAAAAATTTTAAGGCACAGAGGAAAAACAGTTTCTTCTGTGCTTTTTTTTTGATTTTCAGCGTTCGGTGAAAATTCAGAAATCTCAGAAACACGTCCTTCAACCGTGACTAACGGCAATTCTGATTCGTATTTTTGATTTTCTGTAAAAATGTAAACCGGACAGAAAAATTCTGATTTTTGCTCAGAAAATTCCGCCTTTTGAATTTCAATTTTTTTTATGAGACTTGCCGTTCCTTTTGTATTTTCTTGAGTAATTTGGCACGGAACATTTATTTCAAGTGGTTTTGATGAATAAAAAATAAAGTCTTTATTAAAATTTTCCCGAACTATTTTTTTTTGATAATTTCGTAATTTTAAAATTTCTGTCGGATGAGGAATTATTATCATAATAAAAACGAGTATAGTTTTTTTATTTTAAAAAATATACCATTCACTTATGTCAAAAATCCTGAAATTCTTTAATTTATCTACAGAAGATTCTGAAAATAAAAGGTCAGAGGCCGGCAATTTTGAAAGTGACGAAAATATTTCTTCTGACGCTCAAAAACCTCAGAAAAAAACTTTTTTTGTACTGACAATAATTT
>CAVHTI010000024.1:8010-30629 GCA_963638805.1 Anaerobutyricum sp. | reverse complement strand
TGGAGGAAACTTTGACTTATAAAATTTATTCTGGCCGGTGAGCCAGTTGAGTTTTTGGGAGATTCGTGCCGCCATTCAAGGCATTTCCTTAATTTCTATTGTATAGTATAAAAGTGACGTTGTAAAGTTTTGCGGAACATTTTTTGGTAAGATTTTTACTTGAGGGAGCCTCTAAAAATTGCAATTTTTAGAGCTGCCCTTGATACACAACAAAAAAATCAGGGCATTAAAATTTTATGCGCTAGCGCAAAAAGGATTGGAAGGGCGCCGTAGGCGGACCGGGGCAAAACGTAGCGCCATTGTTCTGGCGCGGAGTGCACCGGGCTGGAGCGAATGCGGAACCCTGGAAAGCCTGGTGCGGAGCGTAGCGGAGCATTTGCCCAAAGATTTATGAACTTGCTTTGGAATTGCTTGCTTTGCACTTTATGGAATTTTCTTATAAACTGAAGGGCTATGACATACTTTTTTGAAACTTACGGATGCGAAATGAATATTGCGGAGTCGGCTAGTGTGGAACAGCTTTTGATTGCGCGTGGCTGGAAAAAATCGGATTCGGCGCAGACTGCGGATCTTGCGATTATAAATACCTGTTCTGTGCGCGAAACTGCCGAAAACCGCATTATTGGGCGTCTGGGGTGGTTTAATGGCCTGAAAGCGGTGCGCGAATGTAAACTTGGCGCTAAAACTAAGATGCTTGAAGAGGCGGTGGAGTATGTAAAGGACGGGCCAAAGCCTTTGACTCTTGTTGTTATGGGCTGTATGGCGGAGCGGCTTTTAAAGGAATTTCAGTCTAAATATTCTTTTGTTGACTATGTTGTGGGAACTTTTGCCAAACATCATTTTTCGGAAATTATTACGGCGGTGGAAGAAGGGCGCAAGCCTTTTGAACTTGATGACACTGAAAATTATAAATTCGCTTCAATTTCTGCTGAACCCGGTGCATTTTCTACTTTTGTTCCGATTATGCACGGTTGCAACAATTTTTGTACTTATTGCATTGTTCCGTATGTTCGTGGGCGCGAATGTAGTCGGCCGGTAAACGAAATTCTTAAGGAAATTGATGTTTTGAACGGTTACGGCGTTAAGGAAATCACTCTTATTGGCCAGAATGTTAATTCTTACCGTGGAGTTTTTGCTGGCGCTGGACAGGAAACTGGCGGTGGTCGGGAAATTAGCGGTAATCGGGACAATTCCGGCGATTCTCAGATTTACAATTTTGCGCAGCTTCTTCAGTTGATTGCAAATCATCTTAAAGAAACAAAATCTGGAATTCAGTGGGTAAGGTTTATGTCTTCTCATCCAAAAGATTTTACTGATGACGTGATTGATGTGATTGCAAAGGAGGACGTTATTTGCCGTCACATTCATCTTCCGGTTCAGCACGGGTCTTCTGCGGTTTTAAATGCGATGAACCGTCGTTATACTCGCGAAGATTATCTTGCGCTTGTTCAAAAAATCAAAGACAGAATTCCGGAGGTTTCGCTCACGACCGACATTATGATGGGATTTCCCGGCGAAACTGAAGAAGATGTTGAATTAACGCTTGATTTAATGAATCAGGTAAAATATGAATCTGCGATGATGTACTATTACAACCCGCGAAGTGGGACTCCGGCGGCAAAAATGCAGCAGTTGCCGGAAGAAGTTCGCAAGGCCCGGCTCCAGAAAGTCATAGATTTGCAGCTTGAGCACACTCATTTTCAGATGAATAAACGAATCGGCCAGGTTCAAAAAGTTCTTGTGGAAGGCGTTAGTCGCGACAGTCAGGACGAACTTCTGGGCCAGACCGAGCAGCACGAAAAAGTTGCATTCCGCGCGCCAAAAAATCTGATTGGCACTTTTGTTAAAATAAAAATCACGGAACTTTCCGGCAATACTTTCCGCGGCGAACTTGTAAAATAAATTTTTTTGGGGCCAGTGCCGTCTTCCAACTCGCCTTTTACACTTCGCTAGCGCTCAAAGTCCGCGCCACGCAAATTGGCGTGGCTTACGGGCTTCCGTTCGGTTGTTGAAACAACCTTCACGGGTGTGCAAGCCTCGGACCAGCCTTTTAGTACAAGTGTTTTATTTTTTTCAAGAAATGTAAGTTTTAGGTAAAAACTCTCAAAAATTTTTTCTATGCCGTTTTTTGTATTTATTTTTTGAAAAAAACACACTAAACTTTAGACTCAAATTTTAGTGTAAATTTTAAAAGGCAAAAAAATGCGTAAAACAAAAATTATTTGTACAATTGGTCCGGCAAGTAATAACGAAAAAACTTTAACATCAATGTGCAAAGCCGGAATGAATGTCGCAAGACTCAATTTTTCTCACGGAACTCACGAAGAACATCAAAAAAATATTGATTTGTTAAAATCTGTCCGCGAAAAAGTGAATATGCCAATCGCAATCATGCTTGATACAAAAGGTCCGGAATACAGAATCAAGACTTTTGAAAATCACAAGATTATGCTTAATGACGGCGATACTTTTACTTTTACAACGGACGAAGTTGAAGGAAATCAGGAACGTGTTTCCGTTTCTTATAAAAATCTGATAAATGAACTTAAAACCGGCGATAAAATCATGGTTAACAATGGACTTTTGATTTTTGAAGTTACGGAATTAAAGGGCAACGACGCCATTTGTAAAACTATTGTCGGTGGCGAAATGTCTGACCGCAAAAGTATGAATTTCCCGAATCATGTTATGAAAGGTCCTTACCTTAGTGAACAGGATAAATCTGATTTGCTGTTTGGAATTAAAAATGACATTGATTTTGTTGCGGCGTCTTTTGTCAGTTGTAAGCAGGATTTGCAGGATTTGCGCACATTCCTTGATGAAAACGGTGGCGACGACATTGATATTATTGCAAAAATAGAAAATCGTTCCGGCGTTGATAAAATTGACGAAATTTGCGAAATTGCGGACGGAATTATGGTTGCCCGCGGTGATTTGGGCGTAGAAATTCCGTTTGTTGAAGTTCCGCCAGTTCAGAAATTTTTAATCAGTCGCTGTCGTCTTTTGGGCAAGCGCGTTATTACCGCAACAGAAATGCTTGAATCAATGATTCACAATCCTCGTCCTACAAGAGCAGAAATTTCCGACGTTGCAAATGCCGTTTACGACGGTTCGTCTGCAATTATGCTTTCCGGCGAAACTGCGGCAGGAAAATATCCTGTTCAGGCCGTAAAAAGTATGGCAGAAATTGCAGAATACACGGAAAAAAATATTGATTACACAAAAGTTTTTAGAAACACTGAATACATAATCAAAAATGTTATAGACGCCGTTTCTCATTCAACTTGTTCTATGGCAATTGATACAAAGGCAAAAGGCATTGTAATCAGTTCTCTTTCTGGAAAAACCGTTCGAATGGTAAGTCGTTTCCGTTGTCCGGTTGATATTATCGGTATGACGACTTCGCCAAAGGCTTTGCGAAAGTTAAATATGAGCTGGGGCGTTACTCCGGTGCTTACAGAAGAATTTAATTCTGTTGATGTAATGTTTTACACGGCCGTAAAATATGCAAAATCAACGTTTAAATTACAAAAAGGCGATCGTGTTGTTCTTACCGGCGGTCCTACAAACGGAATTTCCGGAAATACAAATACAATCCGCCTTGAAGTAATAAAATAAGGGCATCTCTAAAAATTGCAATTTTTAGAGGCTCTCATAACTGAATAAACTAGTCACTTTCATTTTTTCAATGTAAAATTGAATTATGATAGTTGCATTGATAGTTTTGATTGCGCTGGTAATTTTCCTTGCATTTTTTGTGGGAAAAAATCTTGCCAGCGTTGCTAATACTTTCTGGTTTTTTAAAACTTATACGAATATTTCTGCGCTGGTTTTAGTTTTGGTTGCCTTTGCCTGCGGAATAATTGTTGCAGTTCTTTGCATGATTATTTGTAAGTTAAAGGCTTCAAAATCTTCTGGTTCCGAAAAATCAGAAAGAACTGCGCGCGAAATTGAAAAAATAAAAAAGGGCAGACATTCAAAAGAACACGGCAGTGACGAAAAATCTGAAAAATCTGATTCTGTGGAGTCAAAAACTGAATCAGACCCAAAACGAAGGTCTCTTGCCCGAAGTGCTGAAAATGCAGGAAAGGAAAGTATAAATCAATGACAATAAAAAAAATCTTCTGCTTTCTGATTTGTATTTTTTGTGTAAATTTTGTTTTTAGCGCGGAATTAAAGGCAAAACAACTTGCCGAAGAAGCTGCCAGAAAAGAAAATGTTGACGATTCAATTTCTTATCTTAAAACTCAGATAGAAAAACTCACGGATTTAACAGAAAAACGTTCCTCGTTAATTTATCTTGCGGGTATTCAGGAACAGCTCTTGCTTTTTGATGATGCCCAGAAAACTTATGCTCAGGCGGCCGGAATTTCTGCCGGGGACGCGGACGGTATGCCAAAAAAAACAAATCAGGAACTTGTACTTTCTGCAATCCGCTGCGCACTTTGTGCAGGTGACTGGCAGTCCGCCGACAGTTATTTAAATTCTTCAATCAGAAATTCTAAAAATCAAAATGTTATTTCTTACATTAATTTGTATACGCAGTGGTCGGCTTTAAGTCGTGCAGAATCTGTTGACCAGATTCAAGAACCTGTGATTATGCTTCAGACTTACGCAAAACTTGAAAGCATGAAAAACGTGCGCCCGTCAATTTTGCTCACTTTGTGGTATGTTACCGGCGATAAATCTTATTCTGAAGAATTAAAAAAACAATTTCCGTCCTCGCTGGAAACTTCCATTGTGAACGGTGACATTCAGCTTTTGCCAACTCCTTTCTGGTTTTTTGTTCCAAAATCGGGCGCCGCAGAAACTGGTACGGGCACTTATTCAGAAACTTCCGGGAATAGTCAAAATCAAAATGTGACGACGGCGCAAAAGCAAAATGACGAAAAAGCTGTGCCGAGTGCTCAAAATTCAGAAAATCAAAAAAAATCTGAAGAAAGCAATTCTGTTCCATCAAAATTGCAACTTGGACTTTTTAAAACGGAAAGTAATGCAAAACTTTTAAGCGATGAAGTTAATTCAAAAGGATTTAAATCCTACATAACTTCAGAAAAACGCGCGAGCGGTACAACTTATTACATCGTAATTGTGGATGATGATTCAAAAGGAAGCGTTGCAGAACGGCTGCGGTCAAGCGGTTATGAATGTTACGCACTTGAATAGAAATCAAAATATTTAAAAGAGGGTAGTTATGGCTAAAACTTATGATGACAAAAAAATTATTTATACAATGGACAGAGTTTCTCGTTCATACGGCACAAAAGTTGTCCTAAAGGACATTAGCATTTCATATTATTACGGGGCAAAAATCGGTGTAATTGGTCCAAACGGTTCTGGTAAATCAAGTCTTTTTAAAATTCTTGCCGGAATTGATAAAGATTATGCCGGTGAAACAACTCTTGCGCCTGGCTATACAATCGGATATCTGGAACAGGAACCTCAGCTTGAACCTGGCAAAACCGTAATGGACATTGTAAAAGAAGGTGTAAAGCCGGTCACAGATCTTCTTGAAGAATTTGATAAAATTAACGAGGCATTTGGCGACCCTGATGCTGATTTTGATAAACTTTGTGCGCGTCAGGCTGAAGTTCAGGAAAAACTTGATGCCGCAGATGCCTGGAATCTTGAAAATAACCTTGAACTTGCAATGGAAGCATTGCGCTGTCCTCCTGCTGATCAGGTTGTGGACGTGCTTTCTGGAGGGGAACGCCGCCGAGTTGCTTTGTGCCGCCTGCTTTTGCAAAAACCGGACATTCTTCTTCTTGACGAACCTACAAACCATCTTGATGCCGAAACTGTCGCGTGGCTTGAAAATCACCTGCACGAATATCCAGGCACAGTAATTGCAATTACTCACGACCGATATTTTCTTGACGACGTTGCCGGCTGGATTCTTGAACTTGACCGCGGAGAAGGTTATCCGTTCAAAGGCAATTATTCTTCGTGGCTTGAACAAAAAGAAGCCCGCCTTGCTCAGGAAAATAAAAATGAAAGTCAGAGACAAAAAGAATTGCAACGCGAACTTGAGTGGATTCATATGTCTGCAAAAGGTCGTCAGGCAAAGCACAAGGAGCACATCACTCGTTACAACGAACTTCTTGCACAAGGTTCAAAAACTCAGCTCAAAGATACTCAGATTTCCATTCCGGCCGGTCCGCGACTTGGTGGTCAGGTAATTGATATTGAAAATCTTACAAAATCTTTTGGCGATAAACTTTTGTTTGAAAATTTAAACCTTCACATTCCTGCCGGCGCAATTGTCGGCATTGTTGGTCCAAACGGCGCGGGAAAAACCACACTTTTCAAAATGATTGCCGGCCTTGAAAAGCCAGATTCCGGCGAAATTAAAATCGGAAAAACCGTAAAAATGGTTTACGTGGATCAGCTCCGTACAACTCTTGATGAAAATAAAACCGTTTACGAAACTTTGAGTGGTGGTTCGGATTTGATAAAACTCGGTGCCGTTGACGAAAAAGGCCGTGCCCTTGAAGGCGGCGTGCGCGAAGTTAATGCCCACGCATATTGCGGCTGGTTTAATTTTGGCGGTGCGGATCAAAATAAAAAGGTGAGTGTCCTTTCCGGCGGCGAAAAAAATCGTCTGAATCTGGGCCTTATGCTTAAGGAAAGCGGAAATGTTCTTATGCTCGACGAACCGACAAACGACCTTGACGTCCAGACCGTCCGTGCCCTTGAAGAAGCGCTCGAAGATTTTGCCGGCTGTGCGCTGGTTGTCAGCCACGACCGCTGGTTCCTCGACCGAATTTGTACTCACATCATCGCTTTTGAAAACAATTCCGAAGTTCGTTATTTTGAAGGCAACTGGTCAGAATATGCAGAATGGAAAAAAGAACAGTTTGGCGAAGAAGCCGGAGTTCCAAAAAGAACCGTTTACCGCAAACTTTCAAGATAAGGGTATCTGGTGAAAAATCATTATTTTTTTTTAATTTGGGCGTGCCCCTGCGTGCGCCTTTCAGTTCATTTGCGATTTTGTAGTGTATTTTTATAATTTTGGTGTAAAAATTGCACGCAGGGTCGCGCTTTTCGTGGCTACGGCGTCGGGGCGCCTCCGGCCACCGCCAAAAAGTGCCAGAACAATGGCACTTTTTTTTGCGGCGTCCCGCTTCGCGGCCACTACAATCGCTCACGCATTATTTCTTTTTCTTGTCCTTACCGGAAATTTTAGTCCTTAAATCATAAAGGTAACGTTTAATTTTCTGACTGGCAGTTTTTTCAAATTCCGGGACAGTTTTAATTTTTTTAATCTGAGAATTTTTATTACTTTTTGAATTAACAAAGAACTGAATTTCATTCAAAATTACTTCTTTTTGATATGCCAAGTCCTGCTGGAATTCAGCGGCAACTTCAAGAAGATTCGGGAATTTCATTTTTGTTCTTTTTGTTGCTTCCTCGTTCATTTTGTCTTCATCAACCTGAACTAAAGCTACAAGACCGTTATCATCTTCAACAACAAGAGATTCGTTTACAACCGGGTGCTGATTCAAAACAAATTCCAGATCTTCCGGGTAAATATTTTCGCCATTCGGGCCCAAAATCATATTTTTTGAACGACCTTTCAGACTCAGCCTTACCATTCCCTTCATTTTTGTCAGAGTTCCCAAATCACCGGTTTTAAAATAACCTGCGCCACAGGAATCTTCATCAGTTGTAAATGCTTTTGCCGTAAGTTCAGGATCTTTGTAATAACCTTTCATTACGTTAGGGCCTTTTGCAACAATTTCGCCAATGCCTTCTTCGTTTGGATTTGCAATTTGAATATCAAGGCCCGGTAAAGTTGGTCCCAAAACGTCCGGAATTGTAATTTCCGGGCCACTGCCTGCCAGCAAAGGCGAAGTTTCTGTAAGTCCGTATCCGATTGCGTACGGAAATTTTGCCGCGCGCATAAATTTTTCAACATTCGGGTCAACCTTTGAACCACCGATTCCAAAAAAGTTCAATTTTCCGCCAAAAGTTTTAATCAGCTGTTTACCGGCAACGCGACACAAAATTTTTCTTGTTGGCGGAAATTTTGAAAGTGCTTTTGTAAAGGCATTTTTGTTAAAACTAGGAATAATCTTTGCCTTGTAGATTTTTTCCATAATCAACGGAACGGAAAGTACAATCGTCGGCTGGACTTTCTGAAAAGCAGGCAGCAAGGCACTAATTACCGGCGGACGTCCAAGGTAATGAATGGAACTTCCGTTTAAAATCTGCATTGTAAATCCGATTGAAAATTCATAAACGTGAGAAATCGGCAAAAACGAAAGACATCTGTCCATTTTATTTACACGGTGAACAAACTGGCCGCTCATTGCAGACCACACAAGATTTTTGTGAGTAAGTTCAACGCCTTTTGATCTTCCGGTCGTTCCAGATGTATAAATGATGGATGCTGTATCATCTTCCTGCACGTCAACGGGCGGTAAATCTTCATATTTCAGTTCTGCAGTTTTTTCTCCGGCAATAACAGAAAAATCATCAAGTTTTATAATAATTTTTGGAAGAACATTCTGAATATCTTTTATTTTATTGTAAAAACGTTCTTCAACGACAATTGCGTCAACGCCACAGTGACCAAGAATCGCAGTAATTTCTGCCGTAGAAAAATCATGGAGCAAAGGCACGGCAATCATTCTGCGGTTTACAATTCCCAGGTAGGCAATTCCCCATTCCGGGCGGCCAACTCCAAGAAGTGCAATTTTCTGATTTTCTTTTAGTCCAAGTTCAGCAAGTAAAACACTAAAAGCCTGGCTTTTAGCTTCCATTTCTTTATATGTGCAAGGTTCCTTTCCTGCAATTGCAAGGGCAGGGCGGTTTGCAAATTTTTTCACACTATTTGCCAGCAAAGCCGGAAATGTGTATTTTCCCAAGTCTTTTATAGTTTCCATTCTATAAATATACTCGTTTTATTGTATAAAGTCATATAATTTTTTGATTTAAGGGGCTGTCTTAAAACTAATGTCATGCTGACTATATCTAGCGTAGAGATTCCGAAACGGACTGACACTAGAATACAAACTTCTTAGACAGCTCCCTTAAGCAGAAACGTAAAAACTGCTGATAATGGTATTATTTTTTTAGAAAATGCTTTATTCTTAAATTATCATGAAAGAACGACAGTCGCGTTTAAAGAGTATAAAAAATATTATTCGTTCGCAGCGGATTGAAAGTCAGGATGTGCTTCTTGATTTGCTGAATGAACAGGGATTTGAAGTTACTCAGGCTACTTTAAGTCGCGATTTAAAAATGTTAAAAGTTGGAAAAGTTCCTGACTCTCAGGGCGGATATGTTTACGCTCTTCCGGGTGACGATGAAAATCATGAAAATAATTCAATTTACGTTCAGGATTTTCTGCGTGGTTATTTAAGTATTGATTTTAGTGGAAATATTGTTGTTATAAAAACGTTTTCGGGGCATGCAAATACGGTTTGTAATGCCATTGATAATCTTAATATGAAAGAGGTTCTTGGAACTGTTGCCGGCGATAATTGTATGTTCGCCTGTTTAAAAGAAGGCGTGACGGGGCATGATTTTATGAACGCCCTCAAAAAATTTATTCCGGAAATTGAGTTTTAAAAGACAATTATGAAATTTACAAGTACAAGAAATAGCAGTTTAAACGTAAGTTTTTCTAAAGCTGTGTCAGAATGTATACCTTCGGACGGCGGTGTTTTTATTCCTTCAAATATTGAAGATTTGCGCCGCTGGATTTATTACATTGATGAAAATACGACTTTTGATTCTATTGCAGGAACGCTGACTTCCGCATTTTTGGGCGATGAATTTTCACCAATAATTTGTCAGACAATTGCAACTTCCGCGTTTTCTTTTTCGCCGGTTGTCAGACAGCTTGATAATCAGCTTTATATTGCAGAACTTTATCACGGATTTACAGGAACTCATAAAGATTACGGTGTTTCGTTTTTGTGTTCTTATCTTGAGACTGTTCATGAATTGAACGGCGGAAGTACGGTTTTACTGGATTTTACTCACGGTGGACTTGGCAATATTCTTGCAAAAGTTTTGCGCGGAAAAAAACACGTAAAGGCAATTACGGTTTATCAAAAAGGAACTGTGCGTGGCCTTGAAAATCAGGATTTTGTCTGGAATGGCGGAAATATCTGGCCGGTAGAAATGGAAGGTTCAGAAAGTGAAATTAAAGCAAAAATCAACAAAGTTTTTTCTGACCGGGAATTTTGCCAGAAAAACGGACTTTCTGTTGCAAATACGACAAACGTGTGCAGATTTCTTGCTCAGATGTTTTTCTTTCCGTTTGCGTTCAGTCGTGTAAAAAATAAAGTGGACGGTGACATTTATTATGCAATGGATTCCGGAAATTACGGAAGCCTTATGGCGGGACTTTACAGTTGGCGCTTTGCATTGCCGGTAAACGGATTTTTTATTCCTTCAACAAATGCACTTGGCGCAGATCCGCGTGGAAATCCTGTTTTGCTTGATTCAATGGTTGATTTAAAAAAACGTGGCAGTGCAAATCCTGCAATTCCGGCAAATCTTGAACGTCTGGAAGCATTTTTTCAGAATAATCAGCTTATGATGAAGAATTTTGTCTTTCCTTGTGATGTGAGCGAAAAACAGCGCGAAACTGCTGCTAAGGAACTTTTTATAAAATACGGCACTTTTGCTGATGAAGCGACTGCCCGTGCCTATTCTGTTGTTCGTGAGCGCGCCCAGGAAGTTTATGATGAGGACGGGGCAGTTGTGCTTGTTGCGTATAATCATCCGGCGTGGTCTTCTGAATATTGCCGTCACGTGCTTGGCGAAACTCCAGAAATCCCGGAAAACATAAAAAATTGTCTGAAAGGCACAGAAATTAACCGTCCATTATCAAAAGACGAAAATGATTTAAAAAATATCGTGGAAAAAATAAGGGAAGCCTAACGAATCCCGACAATGTTGGCTAAACTGAGTCCTGAACAAAAAAAATCCGTGTGATAATTTACCGTCAGATGCAGTAAAATCACACGGATTTTTTTTTAACCGGAAGTCTTTTGTTTTTTAGTCTTTAGACTTTTTTGTTTCTGATTTTTTTACAGTTGCCGTTTTTGCGGGCTTTTTTTCCGTTTTTTTATCAGAAGTTTTTGAAGTCGTCTTTTTTGATTTTCCGCCTTTTTTTGATTTTTCAACTTTTGGCGCAAAAGGTTTTACAAAAAGTTCAACTTTATACGCTGATTTCAGTTTTGCAGAATTAATTACTCTGTACATTTTAAAAATCTCAGGGATTTTTGCAGTTTTTGCTGAAAGCAGGCTCATAAGAGTCAAAAGATTTAAACTTTCTTCCGTGCGCTCTTTATTAAACCACGTGATGTTATCAAAAGTATTTGCTCCGCTAAAGCGATATGCAAACTGTCCTTTTGTAATAAGCGAAATCCAGTTGTATGCGGTTTCTTTTTGAGCTTTTGGCAGGTCAGAAGATGAAGAATGTGACGCAAAAATGAAAATATTTCTGTAAAGTTCGCGGTAATCTTTTTCTACAATCTTATTTTCTCTAAGAATCTGACTGAATTTTCTGTACAATGCCCATTTTTCTGCAAATCCTGATTCTGCAAAGTCTGCACAAACTGCCCAGCACAAAAGTCCTGTTTCAAGATTTTTGTCGTTATTTTCTAGAAGTTTTGCAAATGTAACGGCATCAGAACATTTTGCAAGGGATTTTTGCAGGTCTTTTACAGTTTTTGGTTTTGCCTCATTATGAATTTTCACAAGATTTTTTATTCGATTTTTGAATAAATCAAATTCTTTTTCTGCAGTGAATTTTTTTGCCGGTGAATTTTCCAGGCGTAAAGCAAAATCAATTGCAGTTTTGTAAAATTTCAAGCCGGATTCTTTGCAATCTTCAAGGATTTTTGTTAAATCCGCAAGTTTGATTTTTTCCGAATCAAAGATTTCTGCACATGGAACAAAGAATTTTTCTGCAAAAACGGCAAAATCAGCATAAAGGTCTTTGTAAACAATTTCCTGCCATGCAGTTTCAATGTCTTCGCAGCCTTTTCCGTTCAGAGTTTCGCACAAAATTTTATAACGATGGTCATCAAAATCACTGACCTGCTGAATATCAAGCAAAACCTGGTATTCAAAGCCGTTGAGCATAACAAAAAGTCCTTTTTCGCAAATTTCCGAAGATTTTCTGATAAACCACAGTCCGCTTTTATGTTCACGGAAAATGCAGTATTTATCGTCCTCAGAAGTCAAATTCAAGCCTTCAGAAATTGAACGCGAAACAAGTTTTACATCATTTTCGCCACTACCGGTTTTCACGGCATAAGGATCCGACTGTTTAATCCAACCGACAGCGCGTTCATATTTATTGTTGTAAAAAACAACCGTGCGTTCATTGCCACAACCGTTAGAATATGCAAAAACATTCTCATTTACCTGGCCGTTATCCCACAAATCATAAAAAAGGAAGTTATCAACGCCACTAAACAGGTAGCGCTTTTTCATGAGTGGGAAAATATCATGCCAGTGACGGTCAACCAGATATTGATTTGGTTTTTCGTCCTTGTAGGCTTTTGTGTACTCCATTCCATATTTTTCTGTAAAACCTTCAATCTGGCCGTGTCCAAACATCGGCAGACCCGGCATTGTGACCATGAGTGTACAGCATCCAAAATATTTGTCGCCGTCACCAAACTGAGCTATTGCAGTTTCTTCGTCCGGGTTATTCATAAAGTTTACGTAACGTTTTAAAACCTGAGGATCAAAAGTAATTGTATTTTTTACAGTCTGGCGGTATTTTTGATTTTCTTCTTTTTTGAGCATGTTCATAAATGCTGAGTTATAAACACGGTGCATTCCAAGAGTTCGCACAAAATAACCTTCCATCATCCAAAAGGCTTCTGCAAGTAAAAGTGTGTCCGGAACTTCTTTAGCGACACGGTCAACAACTTCGCGCCAGAATTCATTTGGAATCGCGTCATTAAACTGCTGACTTGAAAGTCCAGTTTCACTTCTGGTTGCAATGTCTCCTCCATGTCCCGGCTCCGGATACCAAAGTCGTCGGATATGTTTTTTGGCCAGAACCATTGCCGCGTCAAAACGAATAATCGGGAAATTTCTTGCAACGTGCAGAATTTCTTGTATAACTTCTTCTCTTGCCTGAGGATTTAAAAAATCAATCTGAGCAGTGTCGTTCCAAGGCAGGCCAGTTCCATCATTTCCGTGATAAATATAGCGAACATCGCCAGTCTGATTGTCAACTCTTTTAAAAACTACGGCGCAATCATCTTTTGAATAATAATGATCTTCAAGATAAAGGCTTATCCGAGAATCCTGAGAAAGATTTTCGCCGTTGAAAGTATATTGCGGGAACGGATTATCACGGCGCTGAATAAATAAATCCGGTTTGTTGATTACCCATTCACCGTCCATACCGGTATGATTCGGGACCATATCAGATGCAAGACGTATGCCACGTGCCCACAATCGCTGGCGGAGGTTTGCGAGTGCGTCCCAGCCACCAATATTTGCGGCAATATTATAATCATAAAGCGAATAAGCTGATGCCGCAGCCTCAGGATTTCCGCATTTTACTTTAATTCTCTTGCTTGCGTAACTTCGTTCCCAAAGTCCAATGAGCCACAGGCCCGTAAAACCTTCGTCACGCAGTAAATCAAGTTCTGCATCCGGAATCTGATCAAGTCTTGTGATAGGGTAGCCGTATTTTTTAGTCAGCTGATCAAGCCACACAAGAACGGTTTTGGCCATTAAAACAACTTTTGGCATCCAGTCGCGGTCAGGGCTGTAACGTTCGTATTCTTTCATCAAATCATCGTAACTGTACGGTGCCATGTCCGGACCGGAAGTTGGGTCGCCACCGCCAAGTGGCTGCCATGACGCTTTTTCTTCCTCAGAAATTGTATCAAGTCCACTCAAAATTCTCTTGAGCCATTCACCAAGGAATTCTCCCCAGTGTTTCTGGATATATTCCAGCTGGCCACGCAAACTTTCCGGCGAAAAAAGCACCGGTTCGCGCAGGAGAGTTATAAGATCATGATTAAAAGGACCAAAACTTGCCTGAGTTTTTGCAAATTTCTGCACAGAAGCCCAGACTTTTGAGTAATTTTTATTTTCAAGGAGTTTTTCTTCATCAAACAGAATCATAAAAGGTTTAAAAGCCGGATTTTCGTTTGCAAGATGAAGCAAAATCATTTCTTCCAGAGTTTGTTCACGGTTTGTTCGTTCAGAATTTGTGCCGGAATCAAAAGAAGTGCGCTCCAGATATTCCTGTGTAGTGCATTTTTTCTGATAAACTTCTACCGGCGGAAATTCAGCCATAAAATCGTAAAGAAGAGCGTCAACGGCGGTGGCAGAATATTCATTATTCAGCTCAGAAAGAAGATCTTTCATAAAGGACGGCTGTTTATTGCGTCGGTAAAGCATGCAAACGTAGTGGAAAATTTCATCAATCAGGCCCATTGCGTTCAACTGGCCGGCGCTAACCTGACTGTCGTTTCCTAAAGTTTCTTTTATTTGTTTATTTAAAAGAAGTGCAAAACTCCTGACGTTTTTCATGTTTGCAAAAACAACATTTCCGCTTGATGCAAAAAGTCCCTGATCAAAATTGCACAAATCACGGATTTTTTTACTGATATGAAATTCATTGTAAGAAATACGCATAAGCATTCTCCTGTTTTTTTAGAGATTTTTTATAGACTGAATAAGTTGCTTGTCCGAATTCAACATTTCCAGCGAAAGCGGCAGTCTGTAAGTCCAGTTAAACGCCGTCACGGTTCCGGGAATATTTATTCTTTCATCTTCAGCTTTTTCAAGCCAGTATTTTTTATTCATGTAAAGATAGTCCTGCAGTGGCGAAATGTTCCACACACTTGCAGTATGATTTGCCACCGACATAATGATTTTTGCAATTTCCGGCGAAAAATCTTCCGAGGCAATTCTTTCAAGTTCAAGTTTTAACTGTTGTTCATCGCACAATTGCGGAAGAAGTCCAAAACTTGCGCCAAATTCTTTTATAAAAGCCTTAACGCTTTCTTTTTCGTCCTGCCACCACTGACGGATTGTAGAAGAATCGTGCACGGAAGTTGTAGTAACGGAAAGAGGAGTAAAATCATCAGAAGAAATAAACGGCTGACCTTCTTTATCCCAGAGACGGCACCAGCGCAAAACTCTCAGGCCCAGAATATTTTTTTTCTGCATGACTTTTGGAACGCAGTCAATTCCAACGCCCAAATCTTCGCCACACGGAATCATTTTTACATTTTGAGTGATTGCCGTGAAAATTTCTTCGGCCTGTTTTTTCCACAATTTTGTATTTTTTTCGTTTAATTCGTCAAAAAGTTCGCAAAGTTGATTTTTTTCACCATCGTTCAAACTTTTCCAGCTGGTAGAATTCGTATAAGTCCACATCGGGACAAATTTATTTTTTGAAACTTCAAGCAGCGTGCGGTCTGACCAGTAATCAGTCAAAATTTCTTTGATTTTAATTTCCGCTTCCGGAGTGCAAAGTCCCTGAAAATCTGTGTCTTGAATCTGACGGCTACCTTTTAAAGTTTTCTTAAAAAGCCACAATTCTT
The DNA here is from genome assembly GCA_963638805.1 of Anaerobutyricum sp. Taxonomy (GTDB): domain Bacteria; phylum Spirochaetota; class Spirochaetia; order Treponematales; family Treponemataceae; genus Treponema_D. The sequence continues at coordinate 15,078 of CAVHTI010000024.1, read as the reverse complement.
CAGTTCCGATTCTGTCGCAGAAAAGTTCCAGGATTTTGACTGCATTTTCGTGATTCCACGTAATGTCTTCGATTTTTGAAGTTGGAATGTGCCCCTGACTCAGCCATCTGATTCTGTCATCATCAAAAGCTTTTTCGTAAAGTTCCGTGCGTTTTATAAAAGCATACGGTTCAGTATGACCGTTCAGTGCATTCAAATCATTTTCTGGAATTGCCCAGATTCTAAAAAATCCCAGAATATGATCAAGGCGGTACGCGTCGTAATATTTTTCGGCGCATTTCAGGCGGTCAATCCACCAGGAATAATTATTTTCTTTGAGAATTTTCCAATTATAAGTCGGGAAGCCCCAGTTCTGACCTTTAGGATTATCTCCGTCCGCCGGCGAACCTGCCCGTAAATCCTGATTAAAAAACTGAGGATTTGCCCAGGCATCGCAGGAATCTTCGTTCATCAAAATTGGCATATCGCCTTTTAAAAGAATTCCGCATTTGTGAACGGCCTTTACCGCTACGCTAAACTGCTGGTCTGCAATCATCTGCTCCCAGACATAAAAATAATGTTCTTTTTGAAGTTTTTTGTCTTTAAAAAGACTTTCAATTTCGTCCGCAGACTTTTGAGCATCCTCTTCCGGCCAGCTTTTCCAGGAAGCCTGCATATATTTGTATTTTAAATTTTTATAAACGGCATAAGGTTTTACCCACGGATTTTTTTTAATCCACGAATTCAAATCAGAACAAGACGCCGAAAGTGAAGATTCAGACGCGGAAATGCTGTGTTCATAAATCTGGCGCAAAAAATAATCTTTGGAATTCAAAATTTCATCATAATTGTAACGCAGAACATAACCGTGAGCGTTCACAAAATTATTCCAGTTTTTCTTAAATTCCTGATTCGTGTTGTAAAGATTTTCAAAACCGGGAATATCCGGAATTCTTATATAAATCGGGTGCAGTGCAAATGCCGAAAGTGCAGAGTAAGGCGAACTTTGCGTTCCAGAATCATTAAGAGGAAGCAGTTGAATAATTCCAAATCCTGCATTTTTACAAAATTGCGCAAAAGGAATCAGGTCGGCAAATTCTCCGATAACCGGATTATTTTTTGTGTAAAGCGAACCAAGGGGAACAACGACACCTTTAAGTTTTGGAATATTATTCTGTGACATAGTCAGAAAATTATAGCACAGTTTTTAAAGATTGTGATTAAAATGCCACAGAGGTTTTGCAAGTTTATTGCTGAACGGCTGCACTTTACGAAAATCCGGGAGCCAGCTGGTATCGTCCGTTAATTCCTGATAAAAAAGGTAAGAAAAATCATAAATTTCAAGAAGATCCTGAATGTCCTGAAATTCCTGCTGATTTACAAGGCGGTTTTCTATTTTGGAAAGTATATTTTTGCGGTGCTGAAGTTTTGCCTCGTCTTCGTCAAATTTAACGGGCGTGTACTGGTTCATCAGCGAAATTATTGCTTTTTCGTCGGCATTTTCTTTAAGCCACTGCAGAGTTTCCGCGGTTTCTCCAAAATGACCTGGCATAAAAAGATGACGGATAATTACCCCGGACGTCATTTTGTCACGGTTTTCGCCGTCAGCCGCCCATTCCGCAGATTTTGCACCTTCGTACCATTTTTTTTCTTCAATTTTCAGAGGATTATTTTTTATCATCCAGGAAATTGCTTTTTTTGCGACATCAGGATAGTCCGGGGCATCAAAAAGCGTACGTGAAAAATCAGAATTCAAAGTCTTTAAATCCGGGAGCCAGATTGTCACAAGTCCTTTTAAAAGTTCCAGCATTTCAACATTTTCGTACGCGGAAGAATTCCAGCAGAACGGAATTGTAACGCCGGCTTTTCGTGCCAGCTTTAAACCTTCGGCAATAAACGGAATGCAGTGACTTCCCGTAACAAGATTTATGTTTTCGGCGCCGGCGTCCTGTAATTTCTGGCAAATTTGCACAAATTCTTCCAGAGTGACGGCACGGCCCATTCCATCCTGGCTAATCTGATAATTCTGGCAAAAGGCACAGCGCAAAGTGCATCCGGTAAAAAAAATTGTACCACTGCCGCCAAAAACGGTAATCAGCGGTTCTTCGCCAAAGTGCAAACCGGCAAATGCAATGCGCAAATCTGCACTCTCGCGGCAAAATCCTGTTTTATTTTGATTGCGGTTCACGCCACATTTTCGCGGGCACTGAACGCAGTTTTCGTAAAATTCTTTCATCAGAAAAACCTTAGTATGCACCGTGAGCAACCAGAACCTGCATAAGATTCTGCAGTTGATCCAATGGCATATCTTCGGCCTCATAATTTACAAGTTCGCCAATTTCCTGCCAGTCTTTTTCCGAAAATTTTTCGCGATTTTCTTCCTCATTGTTCAAAAAAGAAAGAAATGCAGAAAGTTTGTCGACATTTTCGTCAGTTGGCTCGGCAGTTTTGTCCGGGGAATTAAAAATATATTCATTTTCCCAATATTCAAAAACGGCGTCCGCAAGAGAAGTCTGGACAATTGCCGTGCGTTCAAAAAGCGACCGCAGTTGATTTACAATTCTTTCGTAGTCAGATTTTCCACCGTGCTGCTGGCGGTCATATTTTAAAGTGCGCTGAATGTCAGCAATAAATTTTCCTATTATAGTCATAATTTCTATTTTATATTTTGTGCCGAGTTTTTAGCAAGAGAATCATTATATGGGCGTATCCCTGCGCTTCGCTTCGGGTCAGGCTTTTCGCAGTTCCGGCTTTCGCCTCCAAACTTTTGCACTCCGCGCCAGAACAATGGCGCTTTGTTTGCAAAAGTTCGCCTTACGGCGCTGCTACAATCCTTTACGCAAAACCCGTGAAAATTTCAGTATTTTTTGATAATATTTTTTTATGTTCAGCGATACACATTTTCATTTTAAGCATATGACAGAAAATCCGGAAGTTGACGGGGGGCAGATTCTTACGCAAATGGCAGAAAAAAACTGCCGGTTTGGACTGGAAATTGGCACGCTCAGCAACGATTTAGCCCCGCGTCAAGATAAAGTTGAACGTGCAATTTCGCAAATCAAAGACGTTCGGCTTGCAGACCGGGTTCGTAATTTTATTTATTTTTCTGCGGGAATCTGGCCGGATATTGATTCAATTCATAATCGTTTTCAAAAAATGGAAGAACTTAAAGAAAGCATAAAAAATGCAGAAAATGCCAGCGATCAGGATATTCTTCACCGCAAAATTATTGCAATTGGCGAAGGCGGCATTGACCATCACTGGAACCCGGCCGGTGTTGACGGCAGGTGTGAGTCAGATTTTGACCAGAAAACTTATGAAGGCGAACGGGAACTTTTTGTAATGCAACTGGAACTTGCCCGCCAGATGAATTTGCCGTTCATTGTTCATAGCCGCGACGGTTTTGAAGATACCCTTGAGTGCATAAAAATGAGTGGCTGGAATAAAGGAATTATTCACTGTTGCAGTTACGGTCTGGAAGAAGTAAAAAAATTTCTGGAACTTGGCTGGTACATAAGTTTTAGTGGCAGCGTTACTTACACAAAACGTTCCAAAATGGAAGATATGCTGAAACTTTTGCGTTACATTCCGCAAGACAGAATACTTTGCGAAACTGATTCACCGTATCTTGCACCGGTTCCGTTCCGCGGAAAACCTGATAATCCGCTACTGGTAGAATACACTTACAATTTTGTTGCACAGGCACGTGGCACAAGCCCACAGGAACTTTCAGAAATTGTTGACCACAACGTAGAAAATCTTTTTGGAATTACACTTTTGTAGCGGTTGGTCTTATGCGTAATGGATTGTAGCAACCGCGAAGGCAGTTTGAACTGCCGAAGCGGAAGCCCGCAGGCGCACTATTTGTGCGTCGAGGACTTTGGAGGCGAATGCCGGAATTGCGGAAAGCCAGGTTTTTGCGTAGCGAAGGCAACGCCGTAGCGGAGCAAAAATACGCCCAAATAAAAAAAAATAAAAAAAAACTTCCGGCAGAAAATAACCGGAAGTTTTTTTAAGAACACGAAAAATCAAAGATTAAATCATATTAAGAACATCAATGATAATGTCTTTCCATGACATATTTTTAAAGTTTTCGCCAAGAGCGGCAAAAGTATCTACTGAAGTTCCAGACTTCAAAACTGCAGGATACTCCCCAACATCATGTTTTGCAAACTGATTTTTATAATTTGTTGCATAAACTGCATCCCACATAGTTCCTTTAAAAGTAAATTTTGTATCTTCTTCGGCATCTTCTGTATCGCCAGAAAGTGTAGTTTCTTCACCGATGGCAAAAGTTTTCATGTAATAAGGGGTTGTGTTCACGCCACTAACAGAAACGTTTGTTGAAACAATTACAGTAAAACCAGCTGGAATTTCAACATTTTTAGAATTTGAAACGGCAAATGTTTTTGCTTTTGTTGTGTAATAAAAATCAAGAGTTACATCTTGATTCAGAACTGTTGCTTCCATTTCACACCATTCATTTTCCGGTGCAAGAATAGGCTGATCGCAGGCTGTAAAAGTCATAGCGCCAAAAAGCATGGCAGTTAATGCTAACAAAGCGAGTTTAATTTTTTTCATATTGTCTCCTTTTGCTGTAAAACACAGGTTGTAATTCAAATTTCAGTAATATTTTACCGGTGTTTTATCTGCTTAAGTATAGAGAATGACGTTTCATTTGTCAAAAATTAGGAAAACTAAGAGAAGTTTTTATTCTCCAAAATCAATTTTTCCATTTCTGCGGGGCTTAGAATTTTGAATTTTCCGGGGGGCAGATTTTGCGGAAGTTCAAGGTTCCCGATTTTTATTCGTTCAAGTTTTGTGACTTTATTTTCGAGTGCGGTAAAAGTGCGCCGCACCTGATGAAATTTTCCTTCCTCAATTTTTATTGTACAGTTTTTTTCGTTCAGCCATTTTATTTCTGCGTTTTTTGCAAAATATTCGCCGGCTTTTTTTTCGGCGGGCAGTAGCAATCCGGATTTTGCTTTTTCGCAATAAATTTTCTGCAGATTTTCGGTTACCGGTGTTTCTAATTCAACTTTGTAAGTTTTAGAAATATGATTTTCGGGGATTGTCATGTTATGATTAAACATACCGTCATTTGTCATCAACAGAAGGCCGGTAGTTTCTGCATCAAGGCGGCCCACGGGATTCACGTTTTCAAAAGAAACAGGCTCGGGGAGCTCACAAATGCAGTTTTCAGGTTTCAGAATTTCATAAACGGTGTGACGGCGGTCCGAACATTTGGAACAGACAAATCCAAACGGCTTATTCAACATCAGATATAGAAAATTTTGCATAAAAGGATTATACATAATTCTTGATTTTCAGGTGATAAAAAGGGCATTTTTTGCCGATAATGAAAGGTAAAATTATGACTTCTGGCCAGAAGATAGCTTTCAGTTTATTGGGAACAATGATTCTGTTTGCGGGATTTTTTGTATGTTCTCAGTCCGGGCTTTTTGCTCAGATTGAAACGAGATATTATTCTCAGGCAAAAATCCGCGAAAAAACAGATGCTTTGGACAAAATATCTGAAGGTTTTAACGAATACATCAGGAATTTTCTCAAATTTGTAGAAGAAGGGGACGACGCATATTTAAAATCTCCGGCAGTTTCTTCATTTGTGGATCAAAATCCTTCCGAATCTGATGTTGCAGAGCGCAGAAGTCTGACCGAAAAACTTTTTCAGAATTTTCCGGCATTGCAGGGGCTGAGGATAATTGATAAAAACGGCCGAAATGTTCATTACAGCACTTATGATTCAACTGACATTTTGAGGCAAAACGGAAGTTCCAAGATTTATAAAAATTATCCGGACATTTTAAAATCAGTTGATGAACTTGATTTTGAACAAATTTCAGTTTCGGAAAACAATCTTCAGCACAAAATTTTTATTGATTCGCAGCGAAAGCGCATTGTTTTGTCTTTTCCTCTGAATTGGATGAGTACTTTTTCGGCGTCGGCGGTTTTTTATTTTGATCTGGCGCTGATTCAAAATGATTTTGCGAATGATGAAATTATTACGGCAAGTCAGAATTTTTGCGCGTATTCTCTTGAAAATGAAACTGGCGGGGTAGTTGTAAATATTCCGGTCAAATATTATGAGGATTTTGCCTCTCCGATAAAAGAAAACTGGGCAAAGGTTAAATCAGAAAATCAGGATTCTGGAAAAATTGCACAAAATCAGCCGGAAAAAATTCTTGAAATTGACGATGGCCGCTTCTGGACTCTTATAAACAGCGGAAAATGTGATTATTTTATAGTCGGTGGCGTTTATACAAGTGACATTTTTGAATTGTCGCAAACTCTGAAATATTTAATTTATGGAACGGTTGGGCTCACAATATTTTTGATTTTATTTTTGATTTTCAGCCTGAAAACTGACAAAAAACTTGTAATCAAAAAACGAATCAAGAAAATTCAGTACAGCATAATCAGCGAATATCTTGAAAATAAAGAAAAAATTGAATGGGACCGCGTCGTAAATCAGCTGAAATCAAGAAAAAATGATTTATCACAAGAAATTCTGCGCGCGGCCGGCGTAAAATCAAAGAAAAAAGCCGAAAAACTCAACCTAGACGATTTTCTTGAACAAAACTGGCAGCAGATTTTTTCAGTCATCGCGCCGCAATCTCCCGAAAAAACTGAAACGGCCCTTTCTGCAGTGACTTTGGACCAAATCCGAAACGTCATAGAACAGGTTTTGAAGGAAAATACGGTAAAAACTTCCGCTCCGGCACAAAATCCGACCGCCGACGTTGCTGACGACCTTGAGGAAATTGAAGATTTACCGCCCGCCGACGCAGTTGACGACCTCGAAGAAGTTGAAGATTTACCGCCCGCCGACGCAGTTGACGACCTTGAAGAAGTTGAAGATTTACCGCCCGCCGACGCGATTGACGACCTCGAGGAAGTTGAAGATTTACCGCCTGCCGACGATGTTGCCGACCTCGAGGAAGTTGAAGATTTACCGCACGCTGACGCCGTTGCCGACCTTGAGGAAACTGAAGATTTACCGCCCGCCGACGCAGTTGCCGATCTCGAAGAAGTTGAAGACTTGCCGCCCGCCGACGTTGCTGCCGACCT
>CAVHTI010000024.1:0-7622 GCA_963638805.1 Anaerobutyricum sp. | reverse complement strand
GCTGAACCCGTTGACCCGATGAAAATTGCAAAACTGCTGAACAGCGGAATTCAGTACAAATATGAAGAAGCGAACGACAGTTTTGTGCGCACCGAAAAGTTTGCGACGGTTGAAAATCTTTTTGGCGAAGAACTTGCGATTGGCACGGAGTATCTGGTCAAAAAAGAAGAAAAGTGCGCGGTTTTGAATTTTAAGATTGAAAAATATATTCCGGTTTTGGAAATAAAGGATGTTGGTGTCGTGATAAAAGATAATTTTTCAGAAGTTGAAGATAATTCGTCGTTGGTTGCCGATGAACTGGAAGAATTGAACGACGCCGAAATGTATCATTTTTCCATGACTCAGTTTGGTGCAAATCCTGTTGAAGTTCAGGATCTTGAAGATGCCTCGGACGCAATCGTTGAAAATGAAGGAGTTTATTCAATTTCTGAAAATCTGGAGTATAGTTCTGTTGCCTTGAATGCAGAATTTAAAAAACTTGTGGATTCAGTTTTAAAGTAGGACCTTGAAGAAATCAGTGCATAAAAAAAAAGCCGGCAACTTTCCCTGCATAAAAAATTGCGGGGCGGGGTGCCGGCTTTTATTTTTCAGAAAAATCAAAAATCTATTGCAAATAATGCTGCATCAGCTGAACAAAAAGATAAAGTTTTTTGTAAAGTTTTACGCTGAAATCCTTTAAAGGCTCGTCAAAATATTTTTCAAGCTCCTTCCAGTTCATTACAAGGATAGGTTTTTTGAGTGAATAATCTTCAATCAGTTGTTTTATAGTTTTTCCGATTGTAATTATATTTTGAGTTGCACTGATAAGAAATTGTTTTGCCTGTTCGTTGCCGTCAGTAACAACCCGATTTATGATATTTGACGCGCCCTGATCGTGTCCGGTTTTTGGCAAAAGTGTCTTGACTTTGAGCCCCTGCGAACCTTCCTCAGAAAATGATTCGTCAAATTTTGTAATCTGGTCGTCAATATCAAGCAATTCCTGGTAGGAATTTGAAAAAGGCGCCGAAAGACTCGCATCCCATTGACCGCGGATAACGACAATATCAAAAAATTCGTGAAGTTCTTTTTTTACGCAGGAACTTGTAAATGCCTTCAGAAAATTCAACGCTTCCGTAAATTCCAGAACATCAAGATCCTTTTTTAAAAGCGGTGCATTAAATCCAGAAACGTAATAATTCAGCGCCGACGGGCTCGTTGTCCCAAAAATCTGCATACAAATTGAATTTGTTTTTGATTCATTTTGCTGCGAACTGATTTTATTCAAAGTTTTGTGAACATCGCCCTGAAGTTTATCAAGATAAGGTTCTACAAGGGACGGAAAATGTTCGCGGGTATTTGTGTGATAATCAGGATTTTTTGAAATCAGCTGAATCATATACTCAAATGCCCCGGACTGCTGAATATTTCGCATTTTTGCGGCAATTTTTTTCCAGCTGCCGGCACTGATTAACTCACGGCTTGAAGTTTGTTTAAGCATATCAAAAAGATCTGTCCAGACAATAGTTTCGTCTGCAATTGCATAAGCAACCGTCACAAAATCCTGCAAATCGTCAATAATGTATTCATCAAGAAGTTTTTCTAGGCGCGGAGGATTGTTAAACTGAAATTCCTGGATTTTACTGTCGAATTTTTTCAAAAGCATAAAGTAGTCAAATTCACAAAAATCCTTAAAAACGCTGAATGCCTTGTAAAGATTATCCGTGCGCGCTGAACGTTCGCCTTCAAATTCTGTCGTAAAAGTCTGCAATTCACTTTCCAACTGCTGCTCAATTGAAGAAAATGGCGCTTTTTTTGCAACTTCAAGAATTTTTTGTTCATCAAAATGATCCAAAAGTGCAAGTTGCTTGTCAGAAAGTGAATAATTTATAATCTGATGTTTAAAAATTCCCGGATTTTGAGTGTTTTTAAAATAAATCTGAGCCTGCGAAACCGCCTTATAAATTTCGTACATCAGTTTTGCAAAGGCCGGCTGAATTTCGCTGAGCGACGGTTTATAAAAATTATGATATTTTGTTTTGGAAAAATTTTTTGCAATAGATTTCAGTTTTCGTTTTTTTTCCGCTTCCGGGTTATTATCCCTAAAGAGAGAGCCAAAAAGTTTTTGAAAAAAGTTAAGTTTTTCAACTTTAGGAGCATTTGAATGATCTTGTCTGATTTCGTCACTACTTCCGATATCCATAATCAAAATAATAGGAAAAAAAATTATTTTAGGGAAGATAGAAACAAAAAGTCGCTGAATTTGTTAATTATTTGTTATTATTTTATAATTCAGATTAATTCTTTATGGGAGTTTAATTATGAAAAAAATCATGACTGCCGGACTTCTGGCAGCAGTTTTAATTGCTTCGGTAAATGCCCGGGAAAATGTTCCTCTTGGGGCAGAAAATCTTTATGAACTTTCAAGTCCAACGGCTCTTACAAGCGGGGCTTCTGTTACTGGTGGCGCAATATTTTCTTCCGGACCAGAATCGTTAATCGTGAATCCGGCACTTACTTCAAGAGAACAGCGCGTAAAATTAAATCTTGCCGATACATTTTTATTTTCTGCAAACAGCGAAAATGCCGTAAAACTTGGCGATGCATTTCAGGCAGGAATTGTAGTTCCGTTCAAAATGTTTGTTTTAAGCGGATATTTAAACGGAACTTTTGTAAATCTTGATGAATTAAAATACGGAAACATTGTTACAATCAAATCTGGACTTTCAAAGGACATCACAGAAAAACTTTCAGTTGGCGCGGGCCTTAATGCTTCTCTTGCGTGGCTACCGGATTTGGACTGGGGATTGAGCGCGAACCTTGGATTTGTTTATTTTCAGGGCAATTTAGGATTTTTGCGAGATTTCCGCTATGGTGTTTCTGCTTTGAACCTTGGTAAATGCTATGGACAGAAAATTACCGGCGATATTCCGGGGTATCCGACTCTGGGAACTTTTAAAGCCGGTGTCGCCGCAAGTTTTGTAAAAAATCAGAATGTTGATTTTGGCTGGGCATTGGATCTTACAACTCCGCTTTTCCAGAATCTTTTAGTTGATGCAGAATTAAAACTTGGCATAAAAGATATGCTGTTCTTTGGAATTAATGAAAAATTCAACCTTCAGGAAACTCTTGACGGAAATTATAATTTTATACCGTCTGCCTCTGTTTCATTTAAATTTACTTTTGATGTCCACAAAAAATCTGCGGATGACGAAAAATCTTTTGCCGGTTACCTTGAAAAACACGACTGGTCAGAAAGTGAACTTCGCGTTTCTGCGGGATATAAAAATTTTTATCAGACTGCGCATGCCGTTTCTATTGGCGCAGATTTGAGTCTTGGTCTTGAGGATAAAACGCCTCCTGTAATTGAACTTTGGCTTGATGAAGAAGAGGACGACGAAGCCGATGAATTCTAAAATTCAAAGCGTCAAAAGAGGAAATATGAAATTTAAGAAAATCATTACTTTTAGTTTTGCACTTGCCGCTTTATGTGCAAACATTTCTGCAAAAACACGGTATATTTCGCCGAATAACGACGGTATTCAGGATGAACTGGAAATCCCAATCAGAATTTCAGATAAACGCTATGTTCAGGCCTGGAGTCTTATAATTCTTGATGAGGACCGCAATATCATCAGGACAATAGAAAATAAGGTCAGCCTTCCGGAAAAAATAGGATTTAAGAGTTTTTTCAAACAGCTTGTAACGCCAAAAGAAGGCGTCCCGATTCCTTCATCTGTAACGTGGAACGGCGCAATGAATAACGGTGAAACTGCACCGGACGGCCTTTATTATTATTATCTTACCGCAACTGATGATAACGGCAATGTTGGAAAAACTAAGGAATACAAAGTTGTCGTTGATACTGTTTCGCCTCAGGTAACTGTAACTCCGCCGGCAGATAAAACTTTTGGGGAAGGTTCAAAACTTTCTCTCAAAGTTGCTCAGACCGGATCTGAAGAAGATTTATGGACAGGAACTATAAAATCAACGGACGGAAGCGTTGTAAAAACTTACAAGTGGGAAAAAGCGTCTCCGGCAGAATTCACCTGGTTTGGAACAAATGACGATGGAGTTCAGGTTGCAGACGGCGTTTATTCTTACGAAATTACTGCAACGGACCGCGCCGGCAATAAAGCGCCTCAGACAAACGTTACAAATATAATTTATTCGGCAGATAAACCTGTCACGAATATTTTTGTTGATGGGTCAAGATATTTCAGCCCTGGAACAGAAAGCGAAATCAACGAGGTTATTCTTGCACTCACAATTCCAATTCCTGATGAAAGGACCGGAAATTCACTCGTAAGCTGGGAAGTTTCAATTTCAGATTTAAAATCAAAGGACGGAAAAATCGTAAAAACTTACGGCAGCGAAAAAGACGGCACAAATCCACCGTCAATAATTATTTTTGACGGCATTGACGATGACGGAAAACTTTTACCTGACGGCGAATATAAGGCAACTGTTTCTGCAAAATATTCAAACGGATACATTCCGTCAAAAGTTTCATCTCCTGTAATTGTGCTTGATACAAAATCTCCGGCCGCTCAAATTTCTGCTTCAGATAAAGTTTTTGGCGGCGGCACAAAAGACAATGTAAAATTCACAATCGTAAAAACTCCGGATAACGGTTCACCGGTAAACAACTGGAAAGGCCAGATTAAAACCGCTGACGGCACAAAAATCGTAAAAACATATAATTTTGGGCAGTATCTTCCTGCATCTGTAACCTGGAACGGAATTACGGACGGTGGCGCGCTTGCCAATGATGATTCTTATGTAATGGAACTTTTTGCCGTTGACCTTGCCGGAAATGCCGGTGGCGGAAAAACTTCCGAAGAAGTAGTGTTTGATACTTCAAAATTGCAGTTGATGCTTACAGTTTCAGCTTCAGCATTCTCGCCAAATGGAAATAATGTAAAAGACACAATCAGTTTTACGCCGGTTGCTTCTTCAAAGGATGTTGAAAGTTACACTCTGACAATTTTTAACAAAGCCGGAAAAACGGTTTACACAGAAAACGGAAGTCGTCACCTTCCTGTAAGTTTTGTTTGGGACGGAAAGGGCAGTGACAGAATGATTTGTGCTGACGGAATTTATAAAGCAAAACTTCTTGTTAAAACTCCAAACGGAGACACTCCGGAAGCGCTTTCTGAAGACTTTGAACTTGATACAGTTGCACCGTCACTCACGGCAACAATTCCGTGGTCAACTTTCTCTCCGGATAACGACGGAAATCAGGAAAATATCCCGGTAACAATCACAAAATGCTCTGATGAAAAACTCTGGACGGCCGAAGTCCGCAATTCTTCAGACAAATCAATAAAAACTTTCGCATGGAATAATATTTCAGAAGGCTTTACCTGGGACGGAACTGATGAATCTGGAAATATCGCGCCGGACGGAACATACAGCATCTTGATTTTCAGCACAGACGAAGCCGGCAACTCGTTCAGCACAGAATTAAAAGACCTTGTACTCGACAGCCGCGAAACAAAAGCTTACATCACGGCAGAATACGAAGGAATTTCGCCGAATGCTGACGGTGTACTTGATACTCAGCACTTTGAAATCAAAACGACGGTTCCAGACGGAATTAAAACCTGGCAATTCAATATTGTAAGTTCAGACGGAACTAAAGTTTATACACTTTCAAATGCCGACAGCGAAAATCTCCCGTCCGACATTATCTGGAACGGTGCAGACAGCGAAGGCAACGTTTGCGAAGGCACATTTACCGGCAATCTTGAAATTGATTACGTAAAAGGAAATCACGTTTCTGTAAATTCAACTCCGTTTATCTGTACGGCAGAACCGCCGGCACTTGTTGTTCAGACAGCGCCTGCATATTTCAGCCCTGATAACGACGGTGTGGACGATGAACTTTACATCAGACTCAAGGGTACTTCAAAGGCAAATATTTCTTCCTGGTCATTTACAATCAAAGAACCTCGCGGAAATGATTTCTGGAAAACTGGCGGTGCAACTGCAATCACAGAACGAATTATCTGGGACGGTTTAAGTAATATCAAAAAAGATTCAAACGGAAATGCAGAGCGCGTTCAGTCCGCAACAGATTATATCTACGAATTTGTTGTAACGGACAATCTTGGCATGACAAGCACCGTTACCGGAATTATCAGCGTTGACGTTCTTGTTATTCGTGATGGCAACGTTCTCAAAATGGCAGTTCCTTCAATTATTTTTGAATCAGACGCGTCAAATTTTGACACCGAAAACGAAAAACTTTCTCAGGACAAAATTGATAAAAACCTCGTTACTTTGAACCGAATCGCCGACATCCTCAAGAAATTCAAGGATTATCGCGTAGAAATTGTAGGTCATGCAAACAGAACTACAAATCCGTACAACGAAGCCGAAGAAACTCAAGACAGCCCGATGTGGGGTCGCGCTTCAATTCCGCTTTCCGGCGAACGTGCGGATGCAATCAAGGAATATCTTGTAAAACGCGGAGTTTCAGCCGCAAATGTTTCTACAAAAGGTATGGGTGGCACAGAACCGGTCACAGATCCTTATGACCGCGAAAATAACTGGAAAAACCGCCGTGTAGAATTTATTTTGGTTAAGTAATTTAAAAATCAGGGCGTATCCCTCCGCGCAACACCATCGTGGATTTTACATTCGCGGTGGTGTTTTTTTTTATAAAACTAAAAATTTGCGCTACGGGTCGGGCTTTTCGCAGTTACGCTGTTCGCTTCAGCCCCGGCATTCCGTGCCAGAACAATGGCACGGAATGGGCCGTGGCCCGCTTCGCGGCTGCTACAATCCCTTACGCTTTAGCAAAAAATACAATCCATCTTAAAATCATTTTTATCAACAGGAATTTCATCAACAATTTGCAGTGGAAAACAAACTCCCGCAATAACTAAAGATTCGTTTTTATTCTGACAGTGCCGCGCAAAATATTTATCATAAAAACCTTTACCGCGCCCAAGTCTCAACCCAGATAAAGTAAACGCCCGGCCCGGCACTAAAATCAGCGCAGAAGAGTTTAAATATTTATCCTGCAAAGAATTATAATCTTTAATTTCAGGTTCCAGAATTCCCATATAACCGGCGGAAGTTTCGTTAACATTTTTAATTTCATAAAAAGACATAATTCCGTCATTCTGGCTCTGCTCATCACATTTTGGAATAAAAACTTTTTTACCGTCCTTAAAAGCATTTTTCAAAAGAAAATCAAGGCAAACTTCGTCATTCAGTGCCATGTACGCAAAAATTGCCGTGGCCTTTTTATAAAAATCAGAAGCAAGCAAATCTCTGCAGATTCTGTAACTTTCCTTTTCCCTGTCCAGTTCTTTTGTTGCCAGCGCATCATTTATCTTTTTCTTTATAATTTTTCGTAAATCGGATTTTAAAAGCATATAAAAATTATATCACGTTGCCGGCATCCTTGCCGGCTCATCCTCCCTATTCGGTCGGCGCTCACTCCGTTTCAAAACCTGCAGAATTTTGTCGTTAAATAAAAAATGCCCGGTGTTTAACCGAGCATTTCTTTTGTCGGCTGCTGCAGGTTTTTCCGCGACGGTCGAAAACATCGTGTTTTCTCCCTCTGCGTCGCCTCCGTTCGCTTCCGCCGGCATCCTTGCCGGCTCATCCTCCCTATTCGGTCGGCGCTCACT